>JAZBPR010000227.1:0-7997 GCA_036351735.1 Wenzhouxiangella sp.
AGGACGACGCTGAGGACGACGCCGAGGACGATGCCGAGGACGACGCCGAAGATGACGCTGAGGACGACGCCGAGGACGACGCCGAGGACGACGCTGAGGACGACGCCGAGGACGATGCCGAGGACGACGCCGAGGATGATGCCGAGGACGACGCCGAGGATGATGCCGAGGACGATGCCGAGGACGACGGAGAAGACGATGCCGAGGACGATGCCGAGGACGACGGAGAAGACGATGCCGAGGACAGCCTCGACTACGACGATCTGTCTTCTATCGAGGTTGCATTGGAATCATTGATTGATGACGTATTTGAAGTCGCCTTTGATGCAAGTGGCGACGTCATTGCTCGCAACGAACTACTGTTGCTCGTAGACGATGATGACCTACCAAAACTGGATCAATTGGATCGCTGGCAGCAGATTGAACGTGAATCACTGCCTCGTTTCGAAAGCACACTGATCAGACTTGAAGTACCCAACAACCAGCCACTGGACAGTGCTTTATTGGCCGTCCGTGATCTTGTACCCAATGCAAGCATCGACTACAACCATGGCTACGAGATCACTCGCTCAGAACCCTCCGAGATAGACAGTCTGGTGCAGACAACGGCATCAGCCGGCTACAAACACTCGGAAGTACTGCTGAGCGCGGATTTGCGGATTGGCGTGATCGATAGTGGCGTTTTGGACACCCATGATGCTCTCAGGCACAGCAATATCCAGAATCGATCGTTCTTGAGCAACGCTCGGAGACGCGAGACGCGGCATGGCACTGCAGTGGCTTCTTTGCTCATTGGACATTCTGAGCAACTGATCGGCATGACCCCCAACGCCGAACTGTTTGCTGCCGAAGCATTCTTTGACGACCCACAGCTCGGTTTGGTGTCCACCAGCTTCAACCTGGTCAGAGCCCTGGAATGGATGGCCGAGAACGAGGTTCATGTCGTCAACATGAGCCTGACGGGTCCGGATAATGAAGTCCTCCAGCGCGCACTGGAGCTGGTATCTGAAGAAGACATCATCATCGTTGCTGCAGCCGGCAACGAAGGCCCTGCTGCTCCGCCACTCTATCCAGCCGCCTATCCCAATGTGCTGGCCGTGACGGCAATCGATGAGCAATCGCGCCCTTTTCTGCGCGCCGTACGCGGACCCCACCTTGATTTCGCGGCACCGGGGGTTCGGGTCATGGTTGCCGATGGCGCAAAGGCGTCCGGCTATCGTCAAGCCACTGGTACATCATTCGCAGCGCCAGTGATCGCAGCCCTAGTACTGCACTATCAGCAAGCAAATCCAAGTATGCCTCGCTCTGATCTCATCGAAATCATGCGAAAAGACACCATTGATCTGGGGCCTGTCGGACATGACAGCACCTTCGGTTGGGGTCTGGCGGGCTCAAGCCTTCGGGCAGCTTCGAGAACTCAGAAGTGACCGAGGTGACTAGTGCTGTTTTCGGTTCTTTCGAGTTGCGATGAAGAATCGCTAGAACTCAGCCTCCATCTGAACCTCGAATCGATGGTCGCTGAAGTCTGCTGAGGGCAGATTGGAAGCGTGGGAGCGATACTGATACGTCAGCAAGGTTGTCAGCTTTTCCGAAACCGGCAGATCTAGGCGCAGGCGCCACCTCTGCCGACTGTCATCGCGTTTGACGCCAATCGATGGTGTCACTGACCGATAGTCCCGGTTTTCGTAGCGCCAATCAGCCCTAATCCGCACCGGGCGATCACCGTACCAATCGAGCCGCCTAGAGTACCGAAGCTCGAATTGCTGTCCTCTGAAATCAAACTCATCGGCCAGCGTATCTTCATTTTCGAAGCGAACACCGGCAACGACGTAGTTGCGCGTACCGTCAATAAAATAGTAAAGATCAACGTCTCCGGCGTGCACATCCGCATCACGATCCGGATTGTCTTCGAAGGTCTTGTCACGATAGAAATAAGCACCGCGGACATAAAGCCTGCGCGTCAGAAAGCTCGTGAAATAGGGCGAGATGTGATGAAAGCGCAGCAGCTCCTGGCTATCCAGACGAGCCAAGACGTTGTAATTTTGAAGACCAATATCAAAGTCTTCGAAATTCTGCTTCAGATCAAAGGACAAATTGTGGATCTGAAGATCGAAGTCGGTCTCGTCAAAGTAATTTTTCTGAGAGAGGCTATAACCGGCACGAAAATCTGTGCCCTGATCGAAGCGCTTTCGATAATCCAGATCAAGATCAAGCACCGCGGCAAAATCACTCACAGTGCCGGTGATATCCAGCTCTTCCACCGTGACCTTGCTGTCATATTCGAAGCCTGCAGCGACAGTCACGGAGAAAGGCAACTGAAACGACTCGCTTGGTGAATCCTCTGACTCAGCGTCCGTTTGCTGGGCTGCGAGCGGCGCAGCAAGGCCCACGGCCAAGCCGACAGACAATGTCATGCTGAGGACTCGCAGCCCACTTTTCCGGTAGGTTTGGAACAACAACGTCTGGCCCCTTCATCGATTGACCAGTTTATCTTGCCAGATCAGCGCCAGCCGCGTCGAATCAGCTCGGCTTCGGGCTCGCCAACGAGGACATCACTCGCGCTGCGCTGCATCACGAATTCATCCAGAGTCTCCAGTTCGTTGCCGCTGGCAGCTCGAAAGTGTCCGGAATCCGACACTGGGCGATCAACGGCCTGAAGTAACTCGACCTGCCAGGCATCGTCGTTCCGACACGCAATAGCGACCACAGACTGCGCTGAGCTGAGCGACTGTTGCTCAAACTGTCGGCACCATCTCCCATCACTATTTTTGAAGCTGAAGGCAACTTCAGCCTGGACGTCTTCACTAATCTCCAGCGGATCACCCGCAACACGCCGCTCAAGCAGTTCAAAGCTTGCATGCCCGGCGTCGATGTTGATCTCTGTCAGGGCGACTGAATGGGATGAAAGCCCCGACGAGGTCTCAAGCTGATTGCCGGCAAAGACACCAACCAGCAAAGCAGTGACCACTGAGGCCGCGACCAGCCCCGGACCAAAGCCGGCCGGCTGGAGCCAGTCTCTTATCCGCTGAGAAAGGGTTTGCACTTCGTTGGTCGCGGGCTCTTCCAGCAGCGCCGATAGACTGGCCGGCACGGGGCGCTCAGCAACCATCCGATGAACTTCAGCGCGCAGGCGACGCTCGTTGACCATCATCAAACCCACTTGGCGCTGCAGCTCCGCGCTTTGCGACAGCTGAATCTCGACCTGGGACGCCTGCTCCGCATCGAGGGCACCATCAAGCCATGCTGAGAGCAGTTCCTGGGTAATGTCCGCGCCTGAATTCATGACTGCTCCTCGCCGGTCAACTCGATGAGCCTCGCCCTCGCTCTCGAGAGACGACTCATAACCGTGCCGATCGGGATCTCCAGAATGTCGGAAGCCTCCCGATAGCTATGGCCCTCCACAGTGATCAGACCCAAGACCGCTCGCTGCTCCGGATCAAGCTGCTCGATGGCGGCTGCCACCTCGCCAAAACGCGCCTTGCTCATAGCAACGGCAGAACCATCGACAGCCTCCAGATGGCGTTCCATTTCATCGCTATCTGCAAGCTGGGTTTTGCTATGCGAACGGATCTGATCGATCCACAGGTTCTTGCAGACACGCAGCATCCAAGCGGTAAAGGGCGCATCAGTAGGCACCCCTTTCTGCATCAAACGCTCAACGGTGTTTTGCGCCAGGTCGTCGCCATCCGGGCCATTTCCCGTCAGCGAGAAACTGAATCTGCGCAAGGAATCAAGATTTTCCACGATCAGTCGCCTTAGTTCTGTGTCCGAAAGTTTCGATTTCTGACCAGAAGACGAACGAACTCGTGAAATTATTCCCATTTCTTAAAATTTCATTGACAACACGTCAGGCGTGCCGACTTCAGCCCTTGACAGATACTTCCTGTCCAGGCCTAAGCCGCTCGTTTCCCCGGATGACCACGCGGTCGCCGGCCTGAATCGGCCCGGAGACCTCTATCCAGTCTCCTGCGCCGATACCGGTAGTCACACGAATACGTCTAGCCGTGTTGTCGTCGCCCACGATAAAAACGGCAATGCCATCGCCGCGCAGAACAAGCGCATCTCGGGGCACTGCGAGAACTTCTCGCACGTTGGCCGTAGGGATCGTGACCCGGACCGTCTGGCCGACCGGCAGCGGCTCGGTGACATCCAGCCGCAACTCGAAGACATGCCGTGATTCATCGCCAACGCTGACAACGGTACGAACCGGGGCCAGCAGCGGCTCCTCATCGCCGGCATCAAGGCCGAGTTCGTCGCCCGGCTGCAGGTATCGGTAGTAGCGCAAGGGCGGCCTGGCGACAACTTCAAGATTATCTGGATTGACCAGCCGAACCACACGCGTGCCCTCGGAGACGCGCTCGCCTGCCTGGGCGACACGCTCAGCAATCACGCCCGGGAAAGGTGCCCTCAATTGGGTACGCCTGAGCTGTTCCTCGATTTGCGCAAGGCGGCTGCGGACGACCGTCAAATCGCCGATTGCCACGTCCCGCTCAGAACGGGTCTGGTCAATTTGACTCACTGCCGCAAGGTTGGTCTCGGCCAGGCGCTCAAAGCGCTCCAGTTCAGCCTCGAGGAAGCGAAGTCTGGCCTGAGCCCGGGTGATCTCGGCCTCCAGTTCCTCTGCCCGCAATCGAAGCGTTGTGTCTTCAATACGGGCAATGACATCGCCTTCTTCAACCCTGGTGCCAACGTCGGCCACTTCAATCAAACGGCCTTCAACTTCGGCCGAAAGAAAAGCATCGTCGCGGGACACCACGGTGCCGGCGACCTGCATGGTCGGGGCCATCATGGTCACACGCGCCTCGCTGAGCTCAACCGGTGATGAGCCGCCAAATTGCGCCAGCGCCGCTGATGAGATCAGCAACAGACTTAAGCTCAAACAACACAACACTTTCATCGATAGACTCCTCATGCCGGCACACCTTGGGTCGATGGTGCCGGCACCTTCTCCTCATTAAGCCTCAGCAAACTTGGCAACAGGATCAGCGTAAACAAAGTACTGAGTGCCATACCTCCAACGATCACGGCCGCAAGACCACGATAGAGTTCGGTTCCTGAACCGGGCAGCATGAGAAGCGGCAGCATGCCGAACAGACTGGTAAACGTGCTCATCAAGATCGGGCGCAACCGCAGCCGCACCGCTGTTTCCACCGCCTCGCGACGGCTCAAGCCATCTCTTTCTCCGTCACGCGCCCTGTAAACCAGCAAAATGGCGTTGTTGACAACGAGGCCTAGCAGAATCACGAATCCGATCATGGTCAGCATATCCATGGACTGACCCTTGAAAAAGTCGGTGATGCGTAACCCAACGATGCCGCCAACGGTCGCCATGGGGATGGTCAGCAGAACCAGCAGCGAGTCTTTGAATGACCTAAACAGCGCCGAGATCAGCAAATAGAGAATAACGATGGCCAAAAGAAAACTCCCCGCGAGATTCCGCAGGGTTTCCCCCAGCGCTTCGGCTGTGCCTCGATAAGTAATGACACCATCTGCAGGAAGCACAGCCCGAAGTTGAGGTTCGACTTCCGTGCGCAGAGTTTCCAAGGCCGTTTCCATCGGCATATCTGGCGGTGGTGTGACCTGTAATGAGAGGGTTCGCCGACGGTCAACCCGGCGGATTTGGTTAGGACCAGCGGTACGCTCCAGACGGGTCAGTTCACCCAGGGTCGCGACGCGTCCTGAAGGTGTGTAAAGCGGCATCCCCATCAGCTCCTCCGGGGTCAGCCATTCCTCTCCCCGCAAGATCACGTCCAAGCGTCTATCCCCATCGAAGTAGTCGCCAAGAAAAGCGCCATTGCCTAAGGCTCTGGTGAGTGTCGCCACGTCGTTGCGCGTCCAGCCCAACTCCGCAATCCGCCTGTCATCGGGGACCAGACGCAACTCAGGCTCGGCCAGCTCCAGACCTGGCTGGGGCCGCACACTGGCCCCCGGCAAAGCCTGCTGGATGGCGCCAAACCCGACCTGTCCTGCTTCGAGCAGGTCCTCGAAATTAGTTGCCTGAAGGTCAACATCAATGTTTCCGCTGCCGCGGCCACCAAAAATAGGGCGGCGATTAGCCCGTCCGAAGGTATCCGGGAAACCGGCCAGAATTTCCCGGTTGACGACCTGAACCAGTCGATCGACATCCTCATTGTTTGACGCGCGGAGCCCGAAAAACGCCCCAGTTCCGAAGAAGCCGAGGAAACTGTTTTCGATCTTTGGTTCCTTCTCGCCCTCGAGATACGGCATCAGGCGCTGGTTGATCACGTTGACCAGCTCTTCTTCAGCCGTATCCGGACCCATTCCGGACGGCGTCTGGATAAAGCCGAAAATGAAATTGCGCTGGCCGCCTGGCAGATAGTCTGCTGGGGGGATCAGGAGCACACCAACCAGCAGCGGCACGACGGTCAGACCGACAATCCAACTCCAGCGCAGCCTCGGGGTGTTGGTCAGGCGCATGACCCATCCGGTCGACACCTGCCACCAAGAGGCTTTTCGATCTGTGAGCTCGGCATCACCGAGGAACCGATAGCTGGCCGCCGGAAGGACCAGAATGGCAACCAGAAGAGAACAGATAATGGCGGCGGAAATGACCACGGCAAGATCGGCGAAGAGCTGCCCGGCCTCGTCCTGCAAAAAAATCACCGGCACAAAAATCGCTACCGTGGTGACCGTCGAGGCAATCAGCGCACCGTAGACCTGGCCCGTGCCGCGATCTGCAGCCTCAAGGGGTGAGCGCCCCAGTTCACGTTGCCGAACGATGTTTTCAAGCACAACGATGGCCGCGTCTAGCACCATGCCGACCGCAAAGGCGAGTCCAGCCAGAGAAATCACATTCAGCGTCCGGCCAACTCCATCGAGGACCAGAAACGAAAAACACAGGCAAAGCGGGATGGCGAGGGCGACCATGAGGGTCGCGCGCGCTTTGCGGAAGAACCACCACAACACGACGATGGCAAGCGCCATGCCCAGCAACAGGTTCGTCCCTACCATCGAAATCGACTGACGAATATAGATCGTATCGTCCGAGACCTGCGTTAGCGTGAGTCCCGCCGCGTCCAGATGCGTCTGACGAAGCTCTTCAACAGCGGCCTTTAGTTCCGCCATCACCGCAAGAACATTCACACCCGGCTCGGCGATCACATTCATGGAAATCGACGGACCGCCGTTCTGGGTCATCACACCGGATGCATCACGCATGCTCCGGCTGACAGTGGCGATGTCGCTCAAAAAAACCGGACGACCGTCGCGCCAGTCGAGTACCAGATTCTCCAGATCGGCAATTTCGTACTGACCGGCAAAACGAAGAGTAAATTGACGCCGGCCCACCTCCTGAAAACCTCCCGAAACGTCAGCGTTCTGGCCTAGGCGTTGACCCAGCCGGGTCAGATCCACCCCGATAGCGGCCGCTCGATATGGGTCAAAGGTGACCCGAATTTCGAACGGGCGCCCGCCCCGTGGATTAGCCGACGACACGCCGGGAATCCGCTCAAGCCTCTCCCGTACAATCTCATCGACGAAATCTTGATATTCGATGATGGGTCGCGTGTTCTCGGGTGTGGTCCTGATGGCAAACCACGCGACCGTGTCACCGAATTGATCCGAACCAACCCTGACCGTTGGTTCACTTGCGTCAGCCGGATATCTGGGCACTTGATTGAGTCGATTGATGACCTCGATCAAGGCCCGATTAAGGTCGACGTCCACATCAAACTCGAGGTTGATTGAGGCACGCCCCTGTTGCGCCGTCGACGTCATGCGCTGTAGACCCGGCACGTCACGCAGCTGGTCTTCCTGCGGCTCCACAATCTCCGATTCGACCTCAGTCGGTGCCGCGGCTCGCCAAGCAGTACTAATATTGATGTTGGGCCGATTGATATCCGGCGTAAGCTGGATAGGCAGGCGGGTCAGGCTGATCAAGCCAAAAATCACCAGTAAAATGCAACCCACGGCCACGGCGACAGGGTTGCCCAGCCCAAGACGGGTCAACGGCACCTTTATGCTCTCCTCTCTCTAAT
>JAZBPR010000228.1:0-14313 GCA_036351735.1 Wenzhouxiangella sp.
GACCGGCCGGGTCTGGCGGAAGCTCATCACCTGCGTGACGCGGCAGGTAATGGGTTTCCAGCGCCGTGGCCACTGCCTCTGGTTCTCCGTCGGCCAACGCATAGTATCGACCCATGGCGCCCTGAAGCTCCGGAAACTCACCGACCATTTCAGTCAGCAAATCGCACTTGCATAAATCCGCGGCCCGGCACACATCGGCGACATCAGCCCCGAATCGTTCTGCAAGACCGGCGCTCAGAGACTGAAGGCGCGTAGTCTTGGCCAAAACCGAGCCCATCTTTTCCTGGAATTTGATGTCAGCGAGCCGCTCGCGACGGTCAGCCAGAGTAAGCTTTCGATCCTGTTCATAAAAGAATCGGGCGTCAGCCAGTCGGGGGCGGATGACCCGTTCGAACCCTGCCGTCATCGCCGGTATATCCAGACTCTCGATGTTGGCCACGGCGATAAAGTGCGGGGCAAGCTCACCAGTCTCATCACGGGTCGGGAAACATTTCTGATGCTGCTGCATCGAGCTGATCAGAGCCTCGGCGGGAACGTCGAGGAAGCTATCGTCAAACCCACCAATGAGAGCGCGCGGCCATTCGGTCAAACCCGCCACTTCGCCCAGCAAACTCTCGTCAATCAGAGCTTCAAGTCCGCGCGATTTTGCCAGCGTTTCAGACTGCTCGCGGATCAAGCGCTGCCGAACCACAGGGACCGGCTCGACGAAGGCTTTCCTCAGGACGGAAAGATACTGATCGGGGCTTGCGATCGGGTGCCGTCCCGGCGCGTGGATTCGGTGCCCGAGTGTCTGTCGGTCGGCTTTCAGCCCGAAAGCTTCCAGCGGCAAGGTCTGATCGCCATAAAGAGCGACTAGCCAGCGGACCGGTCGCAGGAATCGTTCAGGCCGGTCCGACCAGCGCATGCTTCGAGCACCCGCCATGGCACTGGTGACTTGTTCCAGCATATCGGGCAAAAGCGCTGCCAAAGCCTGGCCCGGCTGATGAACACGGGCAAAAAGCCAGGCGCCCTGCTCGTTTTCCAAGCGTTCCAGACTTTCTATGGGGAGATTGACACTTCGAGCAAAGCCTTCCGCTGCCCGGGTGGGTTTGCCTTCAGAATCAAAAGCCGCCGATACTGACGGCCCCTTGCGCTCCAGCACCTGGTCGGACTGAGCGCACCTGACCGCCGAAAAAATGACCGCGAGCCGACGCGGGGTGGCGTATTTTTCCGGGGTAGCGTCAGGTTCAATCAAACCGGCGCTGACCAGACGATCTCTGAGGCCATTAGCCAGTTGCTGGAGTTGACTATCCAATTGACCTGCAGGGAGTTCCTCGCAGCCGAGCTCGATGAGCAGCGGTGCTGATTGATCAGATCCGGTCGTCATGACGAACCTCTCGCCGCGCTCAGGCCAGGGAAAGCGAGTGCTTCCCGTCGAGCAAAATAGGCTTCTGCAACCAGACGGGAAAGATCCCTGACCCTGAGAATGTAGCGCTGGCGCTCGGTCACGGAAATAGCCTGACGGGCATCAAGCAAATTGAAGGTGTGTGAGGCCTTGAGAACCTGGTCGTAGGCTGGGAGCGGCAAATCGGCTTCGACCAGGGATCGGGCCTGCTCTTCGCAAGTATCAAACCAGTTAAAAAGGCTACCGATGTCGGCACGCTCGAAATTGTAAGTCGACTGTTCAACCTCATTCTGATGGTAGACCTCGCCATAGGTCACAGGTCCTGAAGGGCCTTCTGTCCAGACCAGATCGTAGACACTCTCGACGCCCTGGAGATACATAGCCAAACGTTCCAATCCGTAGGTGATTTCACCCATGACGGGCCGACACTCCAGGCCCCCTGCCTGCTGGAAATAGGTGAACTGGGTCACCTCCATGCCGTTCAACCAAACTTCCCAACCGAGACCCCACGCGCCTAGGGTTGGAGACTCCCAGTTATCCTCCACGAACCGGATATCGTGCACTTTCGGGTCAATACCCACGGCATCCAGAGAGCCCAGATAAAGCTCCTGAAAATTGAGTGGCGAGGGCTTCATCACCACCTGATATTGGTAGTAATGCTGCAGTCGGTTCGGGTTTTCGCCGTAACGCCCATCAGTCGGCCTGCGACACGGCTGGATATAGGCCGCATTCCAGGGCTCTGGTCCGATTGAACGCAGAAACGTCGCAGGGTGGAAAGTCCCGGCGCCCACTTCAAGATCAAGCGGGGCGGTCAATACACAGCCCTGATCAGCCCAGTAGTCATCGAGCGCTCGAATGAAATCCTGAAAATTCACGGCGATGGATATCCCGCAGAAGTGTCGCTAAAGGTCAATGCGCAGTATAACGGGCGAGGCCTTATCATTGGTCGCATGGCCAAGCAGGTATTGATCATCAAGACCGGTTCGAGTGTCTCTGCCGCCGGCAATCGCTTCGGTGATTTCAATGACTGGTTTATTGGAAATATTGGACGGGATCGCTTCGACTATCGCACGATCAGCGTGCACGATGGGGAGGTCTTGCCGAATCACATGGATGGAATCGACGGGGTTGTAATAACCGGCTCACCGGCCATGGTGTCGCACCGCCATGCGTGGTCCGAGCAGGCAGCCCAATGGGTGGCTCAGGCCTATGCGGCCGAACTGCCAATTCTCGGCGTCTGTTACGGACATCAGTTGCTCGCTCATGCGCTGGGGGGTCGCGTCGGGCCCAACCCGCACGGTCGGCGCATGGGCAGTCTCTCGGTCAAGATTGTTGACGAAGCAGATCCTCTACTTGGCCCATTTGCCCCAGAGCAGTTTTTTCAGGCCACCCATGTCGAAGCCGTGCTGGAACCACCGGGCCAGGCAAAAGTCATCGCTCAGGGCGAAGGTGACCCATACCATGGTCTTTATTTCGGAAAGGCCGCTTGGGGCTTGCAGTTTCATCCTGAGTTTGATGTCGAGATCATGGACTGTTATATCCGCGCCCGAGCCTCGGTTCTACAGGGAGAAGGCATACATGCCGAAGCTCTTTTGCGAACACTCAAGCCCACGCCCTGCGGCCCACTCGTGTTGAAGCAGTTTGCCGAGATTGTTGAGCTGGCGTGAGCGAACGCGATCGAATTTACGAAGCATCATCCGGTTCTATCGACCCGTTTGAGTTCTCCGACAAGGTCGTTCGGGTTTTCCCGGACATGATTGAGCGCTCGGTGCCCGGCTACCGCCAGTTGCTGGAATTGACCCCCTTGGTGGTTCGTCAGGCCGCTATCAGCAATAGCCTGGTCTACGATCTGGGTTGCTCCCTGGGTGCTGCGACGCTGGCCGCGCGACGAGCGATTCAAGCCCCGGGTGTTAAAATCATAGCCATCGATAATTCACCGCAGATGACGGCGCGTTGTCAGCAGATCGTAGACGATGACAACTCTTCAGTACCTGTGGACGTTGTGACCGCAGATCTTTGTGACTATCCCATTCAGCGCGCTTCGGTGGTAATGATGTATTTCACTCTGCAGTTCATTGAGCCGGCCCGCAGAGATTACATCATCAAGAGGGTTGCCTCAGGCCTGCTCCCTGGCGGCGTTCTGCTGCTGGCAGAGAAACTAAAGTTTTCATCGGCAGAGCAGGCTTGGATGGACCACACGCACCACGCCTTCAAGCGAGCACAGGGCTATTCAGACCTGGAGATCGCCCGCAAGCGACAGGCGCTGGAGAATGTGTTGATCGCTGATGGGCGGGATGCTCATCGACAACGGTTGTTGTCCGCCGGCTTTGCCCAAGTCTTTGATTGGTTCCAGTGCCTGAACTTCGCCTGCTTCGCCGCCGTGAAACCCGGTGGCGACCCAGAAAAACCGCTAGACGTCGAGGTTGCTGACACTTAAGGCATTAGATTCAATGAATGCCCTGCGCGGCTCAACCTCGTTGCCCATCAGGGTCGAGAAAATTTCGTCGGCCTTCACCGCGTCTTCGATCGTGACCTTCAGGAGCCGTCGTGTATCCGGATTGACCGTGGTTTCCCACAACTGATCCGGGTTCATTTCGCCCAAGCCCTTGAAGCGTTGAAAGCTCCGTCCTTTCCGGGACTCGCTCATAAGCCACTCGTATGCCTCGGCAAATCGCGAGACCTCTTTTGACTGGTTGGCTCGCTCAATCCGGGCCCCCGGACCCAGCAGATCCCCGACAACCTCGCCGACCCGGGCCAGGTGGCGATACTCAGACGACTTGAAGAAGCCCTCGTCCAGTATCGTGTCCTGCACCACGCCTTGTGCGTGCCTAGACACAACCACGCCGCCCATGCCAAGTGCCTGAATTTTCCACACCACGCCCGGTGGAGTCGCCTTTTCCAAGCGTGCCCTGAATCGCTCCGACCAAGCACCTACCTGCCCCGGGTTATCCAGAGGAAACGGAGAAAAATCAATGAGTTGATCTACAACGGTTCGATCATGACGAAGCTTCAGACGCTCGGCTACCTGCGCGGCTTGCTGAAAGTTCTGCAGCAGCTCTGCCAGAGCTGAATCACTGAGCGGCGGGGTATCTTCTGCCGGGAACAGTCGGGCGCCGTCCTGAGCCCGCTCCAGCATGTAGCGATTCATTTCTGCCTCGTCCTTGAGGTACCACTCCTGTTTGCCCTGTTTGATCTTGTACAGCGGCGGCTGCGCGATATACACATGTCCACGCTCGATCAGTTCCGGCATCTGACGGTAGAAAAACGTCAGTAACAAGGTCCGGATATGAGAGCCGTCCACATCAGCATCGGTCATGATGATGATTCGGTGATAGCGCAACTTGTCAGGATCAAATTCATCGCGCCCGATCCCTGTGCCCAGGGCGGTAATCAGCGTGCCGACCTCTGCAGACCCCAGCATCTTGTCGAAACGCGCTTTCTCAACGTTGAGAATTTTTCCCTTCAAAGGAAGAATGGCCTGATATTTCCTGTTCCGGCCCTGCTTGGCGGAACCACCGGCAGAGTCACCCTCAACAATAAACAGTTCAGACAAAGCGGGGTCTTTTTCCTGACAGTCAGCGAGCTTGCCCGGAAGACCGGCAACATCGAGGACGCCCTTGCGGCGGGTCATATCGCGAGCCTTACGGGCCGCCTCACGAGCGCGCGCTGCCTCCACAACTTTTCCGGTAATGACTTTCGCATCCGACGGATTTTCAAGGAGAAAATCCTTCAGCTTTTCCGCAACCACGGACTCAACTGCCGGCTTGACGTCAGATGACACCAGCTTGTCCTTGGTCTGAGACGAAAACTTCGGATCAGGCACCTTGACCGACAATACGGCAATCAGGCCTTCCCGACAGTCTTCGCCGGTGGTCTGAACTTTTGATTTCTTGGCCAGCCCCGACTCTTCGATGTAGGCATTCAGGGTTCGAGTGAGTGCCGCCCGAAAACCCGCCAGATGTGTGCCGCCATCGCGTTGCGGAATGGTATTGGTAAAGCAGAACACGCTTTCCTGATAGGCATCCGTCCACTGCAAGGCGGCCTCGACCTGAATGTCATCAGCTTCAGACTGAAAATGCAAAGTGTTCGGGTGCAGTGGTGTCTTCTTTTCGCTCAGGTGTTGCACGAAGGAACGAATCCCCCCCTCATAGCGAAAACGATCTTCCCGGCCACTCCGTTCGTCAGACAGATTGATGGCTATACCGGAGTTGAGGAAACTCAGCTCCCTCAAGCGGCGCGCCAAAATATCGTAGTGAAACTCAATATCTGAAAACGTCTCCCGACTGGGCAAAAAGCGGATGGACGTTCCTGATCGGTTGCTGTCTTCGACAGCCGCCAACGGTGCTTCCGGAACACCGTCGAAGAACGTTTGTCTCCAGCGCTTGCCTTGCCGGTCAATGACCAGCTCAAGGCGCTCAGATAAAGCGTTGACAACCGACACCCCGACTCCATGCAGACCGCCGGATACCTTGTAGGAGTTGTCATCGAACTTCCCGCCGGCGTGCAGTACGGTCATGATGACTTCGGCGGCAGAGCGACCCTCTTCCTCGTGCAGATCCACCGGGATACCGCGACCGTTGTCCGTCACGCTCACCGTGCCATCTTCATGCAGCACAACGCTGATCTCGTCGCAATGTCCGGCAAGCGCCTCGTCGATGGAGTTATCGACCACCTCAAAGACCATGTGATGCAGGCCGGTGCCATCATCGGTATCGCCGATGTACATTCCAGGTCTTTTACGGACCGCATCCAATCCCTTAAGGACTTTGATACTGCCGGAACCGTAGGTGTCTTCGGTCATTTCGGGTCTGCCTTGTGCAATCGGAGAATTATACCACCGGCCTGATTCTGCCCTGTTCCACGTGGAACACCGTGGCCGGGCAGGGACAGGGTGAGGTTGAGGTCACCCAGACCTGAGTGTCCTGCCCCTCCAGCCACGCCAGCACTCCGGCAAAATGCCGCCGGTCCAGCTCGGATACCGGGTCGTCCAACAGCAATAGGGGCTGAGTGGGGCCTGACCGCAAGGCACCAAACTTGGCCAGCAGAAGCAGCATGGCCAGCAGCTTCTGCTGGCCCCGCGACAACTCCTGAGCCGCTGACTGTCCGTCGCACTGAACGATCAACTCGGCTCGGTGAGGACCTCGGCGGGTGTAGCCGAGCTCACGATCGCGGGCCCGAGAGGCCTCCAACTCAAGCGCAAGCCCAGCATCAGCGTCATAACCCCCGCGATAGGCCAGCGATACCTCGCCGGGCAGTTGGACACCCAGCGCTTCGGCCAAATCCAGCACGGCTGCGGTTGTGCTTTCGACCAACCCGGCTCGCAAGCGGCCCATTTTCTCGCCGGCTTCCGCCATTGGTCCCTCCAGAGCCCGCAGAACGGCCGTTTCGGCGTTCGATTTCAGCGCGGCATTTCGTTGCCGAAGGTAGCGGGAATAACGCTGCCATATGGGCAGGTAATCTGGTTCCACGTGAAACAACTGCCAGTCCAGGTGTTGCCTGCGATGTTCAGGCCCGCCATCGATCAGGCGATGGCTATCGGGTTCAATCAATACCAGTGGAAGCCTGGCCGCGAATTCGCTAAGCCGATGGCAGTCCTGACCTGCAATCCTTCCGCGCCAAGCCGTTGAAGATCGCTCCATCCCGAGCATCGTGCCGTCTTCAGCACGTTGCGCGACCACCCTGAGCTGATTCTGATTGTGCTGAATGACCGAGCCAATTCGATGGCTTCTGAACGAACGACCCCGGGCAAGTAGGTACACAGCTTCAAGAACGCTGGTCTTGCCAGCCCCGTTTTCTCCCTGAAACCAGTTCAGATTGGAACTTGGCCGAAGAGTAACGGGAGCCAGGTTTCTGACACCCTCAATCGTGAGTTGAGCCAGACTCACACTCGCAGCGTCTCAAACACGACCGATTCCAGAGCCCCTAGCCAGCACTGGGGCCGCAAAGCCGACCCTACAGCTTGAGCGGCATGACAACCTGGCGGATCTCTTCGCTGTCAGTGGCGGTCACAAGACATGAACTGTTGGCGTCACGCAAGGCCAGCCTGACCTTTTCCTCGTCAATCGACCCTAGCGCATCAAGCAGGTAGTTGACGTTGAAACCGACCTTCAGATTCTCGTAGGTATGTTCGGCCTCTATCTCTTCGGTCGCCTCTTCCTGCTGCGGGTTGTGCGCGATGATGCGCAACAACCCAGGTGTCATCTCCAATCGAACGCCTCTGTACTTTTCGTTAGAGAGAATGGCCGCCCGCTGCAAGGCCTGTACGAATGCCGCACGATTGGCAACGAGCGACTGATCGGTGGCCATCGGAATCACCGCCTCGTAATCCGGGAAGCGCCCGTCGATCAGCTTGGTGGTCATGACGATTCGGTCACGATCCACCCGAAGAAAACCCTGACCGACGACGACGCTGAGCTCCTCATCGCTATCCTCAAGGACGCGATTGAGCTCCATCACGCCCTTGCGCGGAACAATCAGGCTCCTGGGCTCACCGCTGAACGAGGCTTCGAATTCAGCCAGAGCGAGGCGATGACCGTCGGTGGACACAGCACGCACGACCCCGTCCTTGAACTCCAAAAGCAGCCCGTTCAGATAATGACGAACATCCTGATGGGCCATCGCAAAGCTGGTCTTTTCCAGCAACCAGCGCAACTTTCCTTGCGCAACGGTATAGGTTTGCAAGCTTTCAGCCTGGTCACTGGCCGGGAATTCGCTCGCCGGCAAAGTCGCCAGCGTAAAGCGGCTGCGGCCGGCATGCAGCGCTAACTTTTCCTGATTGAGCTGGACATGGATTTCGACACCTTCCGGCAAAGCCCTGCAGATATCGACAAGCTTTCTAGCAGGAACCGTAATGCTGCCAGTTTGCGCCACTTCGGCTCTGGCACGGGCAACAAGCTCTACTTCCATGTCTGTCCCCGTTATGCGCAGGCCGGTGTCAACGGCTTCAATCAGGAAGTTGGCAAGAACTGGCAGGGTCTGCCGGCGTTCGACAACGTTCACAACCTGAGCAATTGGTGCAAGCAGCGCTTCGCGTTGAATGGAGAATTTCATGACGGCTCCTTACCGTGTCAAATCAAATAGCCCAATGAAAGATCAAATCGACTTGCTTTAATCTTTAATTGAATAAAAAACAAAAAGCAGTAGTAATAGGGGCTGTGAGTAATAGAATCCCCTGATTTAACCCTTCAAAGTCATACACTTATGTAATTCTCAGTCGGTTGGAAACCTTCCGCCAACCCTGTGGAGCGAATGTGGATAAGTAAAGCTGCCTGCATTATCCACAGGTTTCTCACCGTTTGTGAACCCCTTCAAGAAGACAACTCGCGAGTTAGACGAGCGCGATCCTCGCGCAGCCGCCCATCGGTCTCACACAAGCTCTCGATTTTACGGCAAGCGTGCAGCACGGTTGTATGGTCACGACCGCCAAACGCGTTGCCAATTTCTGGCAGCGAGTGATCCGTAAGCGACTTGGCCAGGAACATGGCCATTTGTCTTGGCCTGGCTATGGATCGTGTTCGTCGCTTGGACAGCAAGTCAGTGACTCGAAGCTGGTAAAAATCAGCGACGGTCTTCTGAATGTTTTCAATCGTGATCAAACGATCGTGCACCGCCAGGACGTCGCGCAGAATCTCTTGGGTGTAGTCCAGATCGATGCGCCGGCCGGAAAAACGCGCGTTGGCCATCAGGGAGTTCAGTGCGCCCTCCAGATCGCGGACATTAGAGCGCATTCGCTTGGCGATGAGACTGGCGACTGACTCATCCAGATCCATTCCCTTTTCGGCTGACTTTTTCTGCAGGATGGCAACGCGGGTTTCAAAGTCCGGTGGCTCAATAGATACCGTCAGCCCCCAGCCGAAGCGCGACCTGAGACGCGATTCAATGCCGTCAACCTCTTTTGGATACCGGTCACAGGTCAGAATAATCTGCTGACGAGACTCAAGCAAGCTATTGAAAGTATGGAAAAACTCTTCTTGGGATCGATCTTTGCCGGCAAAGAACTGAATATCGTCGATCAGCAGGGTGTCGACCGATCGATAGCGGCGTTTGAACTGATCAATGCTGTCGCGCCTGAGCGCCTGGATCATCTCTGAAACAAATTTCTCTGAATGCAGATAGAGGATTCTGGCCTGCGGATTCGCCTCGTGAATAAAGCGGCCGGCGGCGTGTAGCAGGTGGGTCTTGCCAAGCCCGGTTGAGCCATAGAGCAACAGCGGGTTGTAAACCGTGCCCGGGTTCTTGGCGACCTGTCGAGCCGCGGCAAAGGCCAGCTCGTTCGATTTACCAAGCACAAAATTATCGAAATGGTACCGGTCGTCGAGGCCGGGGTTTTCAGGCGAAACGCGCTTTCGCGCGCTCGCTGCAGGTGGCCTCGGACCGTCGTCGACCGACACGCTGACGGCCTCACGGTCGATTCCCTGACTCACCATGAAATCTCGTATCAGATTCAGGTAGTGCGCTTCGACCTGATCGCGAACAAAGTCATTGGGCGCGTAGAGCCGGTAGCCGTTTGATTTGTCGGCCCCCAGTCGTAGCGGCCTCAGCCAAGTGTTCAGCTCATCCAGCGGAACGAGTCGCTCGAGCCGCTCGAGGCACTTGAGCCAGAGTGCGGCTGATCCTGAACTGTCGGCGGGCTGATTCATGGTGCTCCGATCAATCGCAATAAAAAGCGTTGACTGTCTGGGCCGTAAAACGCTATGCTTGACGTCTTTTGTTGCGGGTTTGTGCCGCTCTGCTCAGCAGGGCCAGCACTGGCCGTCATCTTACATGGAAGAGTTCGGCAGGATTCAAGGAAAAACTTCATGAAACGTACATTTCAACCGAGCAGAATCAAACGGGCGCGCCGGCACGGCTTTCGAGCCAGGATGGCCACCCGAGCAGGGCGAGCCATCATCAACGCGCGTAGAGCAAAAGGCCGGAAGCGCCTGGCAGCGACCAACAGCCGCTGAGGTTAGATTCTTGTGCCGGGCCTGCCGCATTCCGCCCGTCTGCTGACCGGGGCGGAATTCAAGCGGGTTTTTGATGCTCGACGTCGGCACGCGAACATGGCTTTCCGCATTCATTTTGCGGATTCCCAAACACCAAGGCTCGGCATCGCGGTGTCGCGCCGGGTTTCGTCCAAAGCCGTTGTTCGCAACCGAATCAGGCGGCAGATACGCGAAACCTTCCGCCTGAATCGCCCGAACCTGGCAGCCATGGACTTCGTTGTGCTGGCCCAGCCCAGTGCGGCGAATCTGGATCGGGCCCAGTTGCGGGCGGCGCTCGAAAACCTTTGGCAGCGATTTAATGTGAAAGCATGAACACTCGGACCTTCTTCATACTTGCGCTCGGCATCTTGAGCTTCCTGCTGTTCATGGAGTGGCAGGCGCAATATGCCCAGCCACAACAGGCGATGACCGATCCCGGGAGAGACCCCTTCTCCGCTGAGCTTGAGCCATCAACTGTACCCCCTTCAGCCAACGATTTGCCGGACCTGCCCAGCCTGGCCGATGCGCCGGTGAATCAGCAACCGGTTGAGGCGGCGCCGGCCGAAGCTCGCCCCAGCCGCCGCATTGAGGTGGTCACGGACGTCCTGCGGGTCGACCTCGACGCCAACGGCGGAATGCTGG
This sequence comes from Wenzhouxiangella sp., assembly GCA_036351735.1. Taxonomy (GTDB): domain Bacteria; phylum Pseudomonadota; class Gammaproteobacteria; order Xanthomonadales; family Wenzhouxiangellaceae; genus Wenzhouxiangella. The sequence continues at coordinate 10,990 of JAZBPR010000228.1, forward strand.
TAGATCTGCGCCTGAAGCAATATCCCGTGGCAGTGGATCAGCCTGACGATCCCTTTGTTCTTCTGGTTGAACAGCTGCCCGAGTTGTACGTGGCCCAAGCCGGACTGCTGGCCGATGGGATGCCCGCACCGAATCACACCTCGCGCTGGGAATTCGAGCGTGACTACTACGAATTGGCGGAGGGTTCAGACCGCCTGGAGGTCCCGCTGACCTGGCGTCACGATTCCGGTCTTGAAGTGGTGGCAACCTGGGTGTTCTACCGCAGCGACTACGTGGTCGACCTCAATGTCGAGGTTCGTAATCAGACGGGTACTGAATGGCGTGGCGCGCGCTATGTTCAGCTGCAGAGAACCGAACCCGACTTCAGTGATTCAGGCCCGGCATTTACCAACCCGGAGCGTTTCAGCTACAACGGCGCGGCCTGGTTCAGTCCGGGTGAGGGCATGCGCAAGCTGTCGTTTGAAGACATTCAGTCGGCTCAGAACAGTGCGACCTTTGAAGGTGGCTGGGCAGCCTTCATCCAGCACTACTTTCTGGCAGCTTGGATTCCGCCGGCTGATCAGGTTCATCGCTATACAACCCGACAAGTGACAACGGACCGCTTGCCGCGCTATGTGGTTGCTGCAACATCGCCGCAAGTTAGTGTCGCGAACGGGGCCAGCCATACCTTCTCCGCGCAGCTGTACGCCGGTCCTAAATTGCAGAACCGCCTGGATGAGATCGCCGATGGACTGGTCCTGACGGTTGACTACCGCTGGTTCCGCATTCTCGCTCAACCCTTGTTCTGGGTGCTCGACAAGATCCACTTGGTTATCAACCACTGGGGATGGTCGATTGTAATCCTGACCCTGCTGATCAAGCTGACCTTCTACAAGCTGACCGAAGCGCAGTTCCGCTCCATGGGCAAGATGCGCAAACTCCAGCCGCGCATCCAGCAACTCAAGGAACGCTATGGCGATGACCGGCAAAAATTCGGTCAGGCCATGATGGATATCTACAAGAAAGAGAAGGTGAACCCGCTGGGCGGTTGTTTGCCGATTCTTGTCCAGATCCCGATTTTTATCTCCCTTTACTGGGTCTTGCTTGAATCCGTCGAGTTGCGGCAAACATCCTTCCTCTGGGTGCCGGATTTAAGCCGACCCGATCCGTATTTCATCCTGCCGATTCTCAACGGCGTATTCATGATCATCACCCAACGCCTGATGCCAACAGCCGGTATGGATCCGCTGCAGGCGAAGATCATGATGTGGCTGCCGGTGGTTTTTGCCTTCATGTTTGCTCTGTTCCCTGCCGGCCTGGTGCTCTATTGGGCAACCAACGCGGGTGTTTCTCTCGCTCAGCAGTGGTACATCCTCAAGCGACTTGAGCGCGAGGCCTGACACGATCTGCGCGATTGCCACCCCGCCGGGACGAGGTGGGGTGGGCGTCATCCGCCTTTCAGGCCCGGACAGTTTCTCCATCGCCAGCAGTTTGTGCGGTCGCCTGCCTGAACCGAGAACGGCCGCTTTGCGCAGGTTTACCGACAGTCGTGGGATCGACATAGACGAAGGCCTGGTGCTGGGCTTCAAGGGACCGGCATCGTTCACCGGAGAAGATGTTGTCGAGCTGCAGGCTCATGGTTCACCGGTGGTGCTGGAGTTGTTGCTCGCCGCTTGCGTCAAAGCCGGCGCCCGCCGCGCCCGCCCGGGCGAATTCTCAGAGCGCGCCTTTCTCAATGACCGTATGGACCTCGCTCAGACCGAAGCGGTCGCCGACCTGATTGCCGCGAGCACCGAAAAATCAGCCCGTGCAGCTAGGCGCAGTCTTGAGGGTGCATTCTCACGACAGGTCAATAGTCTGGCCGATGATCTGACGAGTCTTCGCGTATGGATCGAGGCTGCGCTGGACTTTCCCGATGAGGATGTTGACTTTCTTGCCGATGGTGCTGTCGTTGAACGCGTGGAAGCGCTGCGTGAGCGGCTTCAAACCTTGCTTAGCCAGGCCGATGGCGGCCGACTGCTGAACGATGGAGTACATATCGCCATCATTGGCCCGCCGAACGCGGGCAAGTCCAGCTTGCTCAACGCTCTGAGCCAGCGGGATTCGGCCATCGTGACCGCCATCCCGGGCACCACGCGAGATGTTTTGCGTGAGACGGTCACCATTGCTGGCCTGAATGTCACCTTGGCCGATACCGCGGGTTTGCGTGAAACTCAGGATCACGTTGAAGCCGAGGGAGTCCGGCGCGCTAGGCGGGAAATGAGTGCGGCAGATTTGGTGTTCTGGGTCGTGGATTGTCATCTTCAGGAAACCAGCCCCCCGCCAGGGATGCCGGCCGGGGTGCCTCTGATCGAAATCCACAACAAGATTGACCTGGCGGGCTTGTCGGCAAAACGAGAGGCTCGGTCGGTCTGGTTATCAGCCGCTACGGGTGAGGGTTTGGATCTGCTGGAAGCCGTGGTCACCGAAGAGCTTGGTCTCACGGAGAACTCGGACAGCGATTTTTCCGCCCGGCAGCGCCACGTGGATTTGATTCAGCAAGCTCTCAGCAGCGTTGATCATGGCGCCGGTGAACTCAAGCTGACCGGCTCCGGCGAGCTTCTGGCTGAAGACCTGCGGGAAGCGGCGGATGCGCTGGGAGAGATTACTGGGCGCATCAGTCCTGATGAACTGCTGGGCAAAATTTTTTCCAGTTTCTGTATTGGCAAATAACCCTCCTCCATCCTGGGCTTATGACGTTGCTGCAGCGCTAAAGTGGGCAAGCCGCGCGCTGTATGTTCAGCCTGTGGCAGGGGGTGATACCTGCAAGAGTTTCTTGCTGCTTTCATCGACCGGGCGTGCGTTCGTCAAGACCGCTGAGAGCGAACTGGTCGATCTCTTCCACGCCGAAGCCGATGGACTGGAGGCCTTGGCCGGGACTGGCTCAATCCGAGTGCCCCGGGTTCTGGCAGTCGGCCAATGTGAGAAGCCGATGCTTGCGTGGCTCGCATTGGAAGCGCTTGATCTTCAATCCAGAAACGAGACTTTGGATCAGGCGCTTGGACAACAATTGGCTGATCTGCATAGTCGGCGTCAAAAATGCTTTGGGTGGAGGCGCGATAACTTTCTCGGCAAGACGCCGCAGGCCAATCGACCCCATGATGACTGGAGCACGTTTTTTTCCACCCAGCGACTAAGACCTCAGATAGACCAAATTCTGCTTGCAACAAGCGACCCCCAACTAGAAGCTCTGCTGGCTGAACTGATTCCCCTATGGCAGAAATTGGCCACCGGGTACACGCCGGCCCCTGCCCTGTTACACGGTGACCTGTGGGCCGGCAACGCGGCGGCGCTGACGGATGGATC
>JAZBPR010000229.1:0-37035 GCA_036351735.1 Wenzhouxiangella sp.
GAGCTTGGCGTGGCTGCGCACTGGCGCTACAAGGAAGGCGGCCCCCGCGATGCCGGGCTGGAGAAGCGTATCGGCGTCATGCGCCAGCTTCTGGAAGGCTCTGAGGAAGGTGATGATCAGGCGCTGCTGGAGGACTTCCAGAACCTGACCACCGAAGACCGGGTTTACGTGCTGACTCCGCAAGGGGAGGTCAAGGATCTGGCCTCCGGCGCTACGCCTCTGGACTTTGCGTATCTGGTGCACACAGAAGTCGGTCACCGCTGCCGCGGTGCCCGGGTCAACGGCCGGATTGTCCCATTGACGACCACCCTCAAAAATGGCGATCGGGTCGAAATCCTGACTTCCAAGGAGCCGCACCCCTCACGTGACTGGCTGAGTCCGCGTTTGGGCTACATCAAGACGGCACGTGCCCGCTCCAAGGTGCGTCACTGGTTCAAGATGGCGCACTACGACGAAAATCTGGCGGCCGGGCGCACTGCTCTGGAAGCCGAGTTCGCTCGGATGGATCTGGATTTCGACCAGGCCGGCGAGGTGCTCGAGCACTTCAACTTTCGGAAGGTTGAGGATCTCTGCGTGGCGGTCGGATGCGGAGAACTGGGCGCCTCGCAGGTGGCTCACGCGGTTGAGCGTCGGCATCCTGAACGCCGGGCTGAGATGGCCACCATTCCCATCAGCAAGCCGGCCCCGGTGCGCGCCGACAGGGGCAGCGACATTCAGATCGAGGGCGTGGGCAATCTGATGCACACCATGGCCCAGTGTTGTCAGCCCGTACCGGGTGACGATGTGGCCGGCTACATCACCCGCGCGAAAGGCGTGAGTATCCACCGACAGGACTGTCGCCAGTTCATCAATCTGCAGCGCCAGTCGCCGGAGCGGGTGATTCAGGTACGCTGGTCCAGTAAAGCCGCCAGTCGCTACCCGGCCCGCATCCTGATCGAGGCCTGGGACCGGCGCGAGCTGATCCGGGATGTCAGTGGCCTGCTGGCCGGAGAGAACGTCAACGTCACTGCGATGAACGCCAGTCGCGAAGAGGAAACGGATCAGGTCAAAATCGACCTGACCGTTCAGGTCGAGGATTTCGATCAGCTGGCCAGCCTATTGAACCGCATGCAGTCCATCCAGGGCGTGACGTCGGCGCGGCGCGTCCGGTCTGTTTGAGTCTCAGCTCGCTTGCTTGCTTACTGATTCTGAGTCTTCTTCGAGCAGTGCCTGGATCACGCGGCCAGCCGCCTGTCGAGAGAAGAATTGCTCGACATTGGCCAGCCCGCCTTCAGACAGTTGGTTCCACAAGTCCTGATCCTTGTAAGCCTTCACCACCTGTGCAGCGAAGCTGGCGCTGTCTTCAGCCAAAAGGACGTCCGCCCCATCCACCAGATACATCCCTTCTGCCGCGCACGCCGTGGCCACAACGGGTAAGCCCCATGCCATGGCCTGGTTGACCTTGCCCTTGACGCCGGCCCCGTAGCGCAGCGGCGCCAGCGAAAGCCGGCAGCCGTTCAGGTAAGGGCTCAAGTCCTCGACAAAACCATGAACCACAACACCGGGGCCGGCGCGCTCGCGCAGGCGATCCGGCATCCGGCTGCCGATCAGGTGTAGCTTGACCTCCGGCAACTCGATCCCAATCAGCGGGAAAATCTCGTCAATCAGCCACTCCGCAGCGTCCACGTTGGGTGGATGCTGGAACCCGCCGACAAACATCAGGTCTTGGCGCGCCGACCAGGGCGTCTGAGATCCGTAAACGCTGTGGATATTGGACAGAACTCGGATATCGGCCTCCGGGACAATCTCCCCAAGAAGGCGCTGCTCGACCGGACTGACAACCAGTGTGGTGTCCGATGCCCTGATCAATCCCAGTTCGGCTTTGCGGGTGCGTTCTGCCGCAGCTCTCATGCTGTTGCTGCCGTCAAGCTCGGCCTGGCGCTCCTCGCGCAGGTAGTGCAGGTCGACGGTGTCAAAAATGATTCGGACCTGGGGGCAGGTTCGCCGTAGCATCTTGATGATCGGGTCGAGAATGTAATGGCGGCTGACCATCACAACGTCCAGATCAGACCCGTAGGACTTCAACCAAGCCTCCAGCGAGGTGACGGCAGGCGCGGTGAGGACTTCAACGCCCGCGCGCTGGAGGCTGCTTGAGTAGCGTCCTTCCCACTGGAGGTTTTGCGGGCAGAAGGTGACGCCCCAGTTCTGCTCGACCATCAGTTCCAGCGCTGCCGTCATGCGGACCGAGCCTGAATCATGGTCGGGCATTGGAGTGGTGGCGTCGATCACGAGCGCGCGTCCGGCTGCTCGATGGAAGCGCGCCCTTCGAACCGGGTCGGGTCGATCTGTATCGATACTGTGTTGCGGCTGCCTCTGAAGTGCTTCGGCCCAGCGCTCCCGGAATTTATCGCGGTTGATGGCTTGGTAGCGTTTGGTACCGCTGGACTCGTCGGTTCCGGAACTCACACCTTCGTGGTGGATGATGGTGCAAGCGGGCTGGCAGTAGACTTTGCGGCCGTGCTGACGGACCCGGAAGCAAAGGTCTGTGTCTTCGTAGTAGGCGGGCGCGTAGTAATTGTCGAAGCCGTTTAGGTCTTCGAACAAGTCGCGTGAAATCGCCAGGCAGGCGCCTGAAACGTAGTCGGCTTCCGACGTAAAGTTGTACTGCGGTTGGGTGGGGTCTTCGTTACGGCCATAGTTCCAGCCACTGGCATCAGAAAAGATGATGCCGCCGGCTTCCTGAAGCCGCCCGTTGGGGTAGGCCAGACGCGCACCGACCACGCCGGCATCGGGAAAATCAGCGAAGGTATCCAGCAGGCGTTCCAGCCAGCTTTCGGTCACGGTGGTGTCGTTGTTCAGAAAAACCAGGAACTCACCTTTGGCGCGGGCCGCTCCGGCATTGCAGCTCGCGATGAATCCGGTGTTTTTCGCATTCTTGACAACGTGCACGCCCTCGCAATTGGCCAGAAATTCAGCGGTGTGGTCTGACGAGCAGTCGTCAACAACAATGACTTCAAACTCAACCGACCCGGCATGCTCGGTGATGCTTTCCAGACAGGCGGCCGTGTAGGCGACCTTGTTGAATACCGGGACGATGATGCTGGCTCTGGGACTATCCGAACTCGGCACTCTGATCGGACGAAGCGGTGCGTTTTCTTCCGGGGTCTCTACTACCTGGAGATCGGATTGGGTCTCTGCCGGTGGCGTGGTTCCTTGCGCGAGATGCAGAGTTCCGCGGATGCCGTGGAAGCGCAGGCTATGGATCAGACGACGCGCCAGGCGTGGCCAACGCAGCGGGTTGAATGCCTGTCGATGCTTAGCATGGTCGACCACGCGATTGAAGAATCGCAGCGGGCGGGTCCAGCGCCAGGATCGGCTGGCGAAAATCAGCCGTAGCTCCTCTTGACTCTGAGCAAGTTCGAAGTCGCTGCGATGAAGGTTCTGCCGAGTATGGGCAAGATCGACGGAAGTTTGCTCCAGTTCATCTTGTGTTGTTTGCAGATGAGCGCGGGTTTGAGCCAGATGGTCCTGGCTGACCTCGAAAGCCGAGTTGAGATCAATCAACCGCTGTTCAAGCTGTTGCCGCTCGGCCTCCAGGCTATCCAGGCGCTCCGTGACCTGAACACGTTCAGCCTGAATTTCGGATTCCAGAGATCTCGCCCAGCGGGTTCGTTCCTCGCTCAGTCGTTCATACCGCTGCGCCCAGGTTGTTCTTTCAGCGAGTTGAGCCTGCAGCTGGCTTTTTGATTCCTCGTTTTCAGCCAGTTTGGCTCTCGTGGTGGCAATCTGGTGGCCGAGATAACCAATTTCGGCATGATCGGATAGAGCTCTCCGAAGAGGCAGCGAGGGAGCATTTTCGATATTGACCAGCTTCCAGTAGCTCTTGAGCACCTCTGCTATTGATTGATCTTGAGGTTGATTCGCAGACGCGGCCGCCAGCATCTTTTGGTTGTCGTGTAGTTCTGCGACCTGATCAATCAGCGCTTGGGGTTGCGGGTCGAAGAGCCACCCGTCTTTCTCATGATGAATTCGTTCGACAAAACTGCCTAGACGCGTTGCAACAGGAGGAATGCTCAGGGCGCGTAACTCGGACAGGGTGTAATTCCAGGTTTCTGGAACCGTTGACAGGAAAAGCGCGGCTTGCGGGCGAATTCGGGCAAGCATGGCTGGAAGGTCATCAAGCCTATAGTCCAGCAGAACGTCAACGCCCTTCCGGCCGAAGAACGCCATGCCATGTCGACCGCAGCCCAGTAAAGTAATTTGTGCGTGTTGCTGCAGTTGGGCTAGAGATTGATCCAGCAGATTCAGACCCTTGCCGGGTGACAGACGTCCAACAACGACAAGGTTCAGCTTGCCATCGGGCGCAGGCTTTGCCTGGATGGGATCGATGGCTTGGGGCCAACCGGCAAAGCCGTGACCGATCACATGGGTTTCCGGGAGTTTGTTACCGCATAGCGCTTGCCAACGCCTGACAACTTCGCGGGTTGGCGCAATCAGGGTGACCTGCGCCTCGTTGACGGTGTCCAACCAGTTTGATCGAAGTGCCAGCCAGTGTGCTGCGTCCCGATGGATGAAATGCAGTCTCTCGGCACTTTCCGCGAGGGCACGCGTGAGATCAATGTTGCCGTCCCCATCCAGCCAGTTCAGTGGATCGCGATCCAGCAATGGCCACGCTGGGTAGAAGTCATGCAGGACTTGCGCAGTGGGCAGACCGGTTCGCAAAGCATCCAAACTGTGTCCAATCAATGACGAAATCAGAACCCGCCCGATGCTGAAGCGCTTTATCAGCTTTTGGAGTAGCGATTGATAGGCATTGTCAGTAATTTGCGTGTCGGCCACAGCCGGGGTTAACGGTAGCTCACGGATTTCGCCGTGCCCGGGCCCAGCGGCAAAAAGGCGCAAGAACTGACCGTGGGTTTTGCCACCAGGATTCCCGCTGGCTGACAGCACAAGATGGTTGCCCTGAGTGTCGTTCTCGACGACATCCTTGATCCACCGAGCCACGCCCCCACCCCAGTCATGGCTGATGTGCAGAGTGATGGATTGACCGTCCAGTCCAATGGGCGCAGGGGCGGGCAGGGCCTCCTCGTCTACCAATGATTGCAAGCGCAATCGAACCAGTCCAAGCGCCGCGCTGGAGGAGGCCTGATTCATATGGCCTGCATTCAGCGGTCTGTGCGCATCTTCGACAAAAATGCTGTCGAGCAGCAGCGCTGGCGAATCTGACGGCAATGCTGTGGCCGAACCCGGCGGCAGGAACAGGCAGTCCAGAGGAAATTCCTCTACCGCCGTTGCCTGATGTTCGGCGCACAGCCAAAGCCACCCGTCAACGTGCTCAAATCCATCAAGGTCTTTCAATCCGGCCAGTGGGTTGACGGTATCGGCGTAATTGCCGGCCGGCAAACGCGGCAATGAGTCGGAAGAATCTGTGATGCCGCACAGCCTTCGGCGCCAGTATCGTGGGAGTTTCAGCCCGCTTCGAATAAAGAACAGTCCATGCGCCTTATTCAGTGACTGACCCACTTCCAGCAGGCTGGAAAAGTCAGAACGGTTCAGATGTTGTTGGAGAGTCTTGACCGGCGGATCGTCCTCATGCCGGGGCAACCCATTCGTCCACGCATCATCAATCCGGCCTTCGCGGTCAGGCAGGACGATGAATTGAATCGCGATCTGGGGATTTGCTTGACCGTCGGGCATCTTTGGCGTTCTGATCGGAACGGCGGTGACAGGCATTGTTTGCCGGAACCAGACCGTATACTGAAAACGAGCATTATCTCTTATTCCTTACCCGAACAGACCTGCAATGCCCCGAGCGCGTTCCTCAAGCAAGAAACCTGCAATGCGCTTGCGCCGATTCGTGTTTTTGCTGGCTTTGTTCTGCCTCGGCGCGTTGCTCGGATTGTTCGGGCCGTGGGTCTGGTGGCTGGATCGTGAAGCTGGCCAACGCTTCTCGGAGCGGCAGTGGACGCAGGCAAGTCGCGTCTATGCCAGACCTTTGGAGATTTATCCGGGCCGCTCGATGGATCGACAGCGTCTGACTCGAGAGTTCAAGTCTATCGGGCTGCGCGAGGGTGATCCGGGGATGATCGGACGATATCGATCGACCGCAGCGCAGGTGGAAGCCAACATACCGGGCTTCGTCTTCGCTGAAGGACGTCAGGCTTCGCAGAGGATTGTCGTTGGTTTCGGTCAGAACCAGAAGCAGATCGATCGAGTTGCCTCTGGTGATGGCCGTTCCATCTCGCTGGTGCGGCTGCCACCGGCCGAATTGGGGAGCTTGCTGCCGTTGGATGACCGTGATCGCACATTGGTCGCGCTCAGGGATTTCCCGCCCCTGCTGATTGCCGGTATCCAGGCAGTTGAGGACCGGCAGTTCGCCCATCATCTGGGTGTTGATCCCCGTGGCTTGCTGCGCGCAGCGTGGACCAATCTACGGCGTGGGGCGGTGGTTCAAGGCGGCTCGACGATTACCCAGCAGTTGGTCAAAAACCTGTTCCTTACCCCGGAGCGTAGCCTGTTGCGCAAGTTCAACGAGGCCGTCATGGCGGTCTCGCTCGAGCGCCGGTTTGGCAAGGCAGCCATTCTGGAGGCCTACCTCAATGAGGTGTATCTGGGCCAGGCGGGCAACCGGGCTATTCATGGTTTTGGCCGCGCGGCGGAGCATTATTTCGGGCTGCCGGTGCAAGCGTTGAACACCGAGCAGACTGCCCTGCTGATCGGCATGGTCCGCGGAGCGTCCTGGTATCACCCGCGACGAAATCCCGAGCGGGCACGTGACCGGCGTGACCGGGTGATTGATATTTTCTATGAAACCGGCTTGATTGATGAAGCCGAGAGGCAGCGGGCTCGTTCGATCGAACTGGATCTGGGTGAGCCCCGCCGCACTGCATCCCGGCGGCACGACGGTTTTCTCGACCTGGTCGCGCGCCAGCTTCGACTGGACTACCGCGATCGTGATTTGAGGGGCACAGGCCTTCGCATCTTCACGACGCTGGATCCGGTGGCTCAGGAAGACGCCGAGCGCGCCCTGACCGAAAGCCTGACGGCCACAGAGCGCTCTGATGGCGAGTTACAGGGCGCCATTGTCTTGGTCGAGCCAGCATCTGGTGAGATACGCGCCTTGGTCGGAGATCGCTCACCAGGCCGCTTTGGCTTTAATCGGGCCTTGGATGCCCGTCGGCCGATCGGTTCGGTCATCAAGCCTTTCATTTATCTGCTGGCACTGGCTCAGCCTGATCGCTGGAATCTGGTCTCCACTTTGATTGATGCGCCGTTGTCGGTTCCCGTAGATGGGCAGCAGGCCTGGCGGCCTGAGAATATTGACGGGGTCAGTCACGGAGAGGTGGCGTTGATGGACGCGCTGGGCCGCTCGTTCAACCAGGCAACGGTTGCATTGGGGCTGGAAGTGGGATTGCCCGCGCTATTTCGACTGCTCGAGCAGTTGGGTATCCATGAACCCGGCGAGCCGCATCCATCCGCGCTGCTCGGTGCGGTTGAAATGACACCCCTGCAGGTTGCCCAACTTTATCAGCCTCTGGCCGCAGAAGGCTACAGCACGCCGCTCAGAGCGATCAACCAGGTCCTTGATCGCGAAGGCCGTGAGATCGCCCGCTACGACCGCCGCTTGCGGCCGGTGCGGGAGCGTGAGGCTTTGGCTCTGCTGGACTTCGCGCTACGACACGCGGTGACCGACGGGACTGGCCGGAGTTTGTCGTGGCGTTTAGCGACGGATCCGGGCGTGCGAGGCAAGACCGGGACCAGCAACGACAGGCGGGATGCCTGGTTTGTGGGCTATACCGACGACTGGCTTGGAGTCGTGTGGGCCGGACGAGACGACAACGCCCCGGCGGGTGTAAGCGGTTCAGCAACGGCTTTGCCGGTATGGGCCGAGTTATTCAACCGTCTGCCCCTGAGCACGGTTCGGAGAAACTGGCCGGAGGGTATCGAATGGTACTGGATTGACTGGCCGGCCCCGCTGCTCGCCTCTGAGCAATGCCCGGACGCGCTGGCCGTTCCCTTCATTTCTGGCAGCCAGCCTGAGTCGCTGTCCCCATGCTTGGGCGAAGCGAACGAATCGCCAAGGCGCTGGTTCAGGCGGCGCTAGAATGGGGATTGGATTCTTTCTTGCAGCCGATTTCATGACAGTCCGTCTGATCCTTCTGATTTTGACCATTTTTGCTTTGGCTGGATGTGCCGTCCAGTCGCCGGCGCCGGTGGACGAACGCATCGCCGCCGAACAAGTGCGTGCGCCGGCTGCGGCCGAAACCCGCGGCCTGCAGGTCTTCGCTCTGCGCAATCCGGCGGTGACCGAGTTGAGTGAGGCTGCCGCTCAGGCCGAGACGAACGGCGACCTGGACCGCGCCGCGATGCTGCTGGAGCGCGCCTTGCGCATTGAGCCGCGCGATCCTGAGCTGCTGCAGCAAATGGCGGAGTTGCGGCTGGACCAGGGTCGCTGGGAGCAGGCAGAGAGCCATGCGCGGCGTTCGTTCGATGTGGGTCCCAGGGTGGGTGAACTGTGCCAGCGTAACTGGCGGACGGTTGCGGTTGCCCTTGAGCGCCAAAGCCGGCCAGAAGAAGCTCGCACCGCAAGCGAGCGTTTGCGAACGTGCCAGGTTGAGCCGCCGCCCCGATTGTGACGTTGGTATGAGCGAATGCGGGGCCGAGCTGGCCGGAGTCTTTGAGTCGGGCGGGGCCTTGGACAAAGCGCTGCCAGCGTTTCGCCCTCGAGAGGGACAGCAGAAACTGGCTGTCGCGATAGCCGAGTGCCTTGACGCGGAGACTGATCTGGTGGCTGAGGCGGCGACCGGGACGGGCAAGACGCTGGCTTACCTGATCCCCGTGTTGCTGCGCGATGCCCGCTGCATCCTTTCGACCGGCACGTTGAACCTCCAGGACCAATTGTTCCGCCGTGATCTGCCGTTGGCTTTGTCCGCGCTGGGTCTTGAGCGCAATGTGGCGCTACTCAAGGGCCGGTCCAATTATCTTTGCCAGCAGCGGCTAGAGCAGCATCTGGCTGCAGAGCCGGTTGATTCCGAGATGCACGCCAACCTGATCAGGATTCGCGCCTGGTCGCGCCAGACCGAATCCGGTGAGATCAGCGAAGTCGATGAGATTCCGGCCGACGCGCCGGTCTGGCCGCTGGTGACGTCGACTCAGGACAACTGTCTGGGTTCGGATTGTCCAAAATTCAATCAATGCCATCTGGTTCAGGCGCGTCGTCAGGCGCAGGAAGCAGACGTCGTGGTTGTCAACCACCATCTGCTGTTTGCTGATCTTGCCCTGAAACAGACTGGTTTTGGCGAAGTTCTGCCTGGTGCGTCTGCTGTGGTCATCGATGAAGCGCATCAGGTGCCGGATACGGCGATGCGCTTTTTCTCCCGGGGGATCAGCGCCTGGCAGCTGCGCGAATTGAGTCGGGATAGCCTGGCAGCCTGTGCCGGCGCGCCCGGTAGTCTGGCTATTCTGCAAACGCCGGTCAGCGAACTGAAGGCAGCGGTTGACCAGGTGACAAGCAGCTTCTACGATCTGGCTCCGCGCGGTGAGTTCAAGAGACTGAGCCATGCGCTTCCATCGCTGGAGGCTTTGCAGACGCGCCTCAAGACCCTGGCATTGGCGCTGGAGCCGTTGGCGGATCAGACCCGCGACCTGTCTGGTTGTGCCGACCGTGCGGAGAAACTCGTTCAGGGCTTGAGCGCGTTCTTGACCGGTGAAAGCGGCTATGTGCGCTGGTACCAGCACCGACGGGGGCGGTTTCAGCTGCATCTGACGCCTCTGGATGTGGCCGGCCCATTGAACGAGCTTCGAAGTCAGGTGCCCGGCTGCTGGATCATGACCTCTGCCACCCTGGCGGTCGGGGGGCGCTTTGACCACTTCACCCAGCGTCTCGGGCTGACAGATGCGCGTGAACTGGTCATCGGCAGCCCGTTTGACTACCCCACGCAGACCCGCCTTTGGTTGCCGCGGGACTTGCCGGACCCGCGCGACCCGGAATACACCGAAACCCTTCTGGAGCGGGTGGTACCAGTCCTTCGTGCGGCGCAGGGGCGAGCGTTTCTCCTCTTTACCTCGCATCGGGCTCTGCGCCGCGCAGCTGAGTGGTTGCGGGCTGAAACTGATTTCAATCTGCTAGTTCAGGAAGAAGCGCCTAGACATGTTCTGCTTGAGCGCTTCAAGAGCGAGCCGAACAGTGTGCTTCTCGGAGCCGCCAGTTTCTGGGAGGGCGTTGACGTGCCGGGGGCTGCTTTGAGTGTGGTACTGATCGATAAGCTGCCTTTTGCCGCGCCTGATGATCCGGTGCTGGAGGCGATCCTGGGTTCTGTGCGCAGCAGCGGAGAGAATCCGTTCTTGCGGGTGCAGTTGCCGCAGGCGGTCCTGACCCTCAAGCAGGGCGCAGGTCGTCTGATTCGACAGTCAGAAGATAGCGGAGTGCTGATTTTGGGCGACCCGCGTCTGATCAGCAAATCTTATGGAAGGCTGTTTCTGTCCAGTCTGCCGCCGATGACCCGGACGAGTGATGTGACCGAGGTGATCGAATTTCTGCGCGACAAGCTTGCCGCATGATCACTCTAGGTTTAGAAACCGCCACACCCATGTGTTCGGTGGCCCTAGCGGTCGACCATGAAGTGCTGTCCCGCCGACAGCTCGCGCCCAGAGGGCACGCGCAGTTAGTTTTGCCGTGGATTGAGGAATTGCTTGCCGAGTGTGGACTGCGCTATGCCGATATTGATCGGTTGGCAGTAGGTCAGGGGCCTGGAGGATTTACCAGCCTTCGCATTGGCTTGGGTATTGTCCAGGGCATTGCGCTGGCCCACGATCTGCCGGTGACGCCGGTTTCAAGTCTCGCCGCCCTGGCATTTTCGGCCGGACCGAGTGACGATGGCGAACCTGTGGTTGCATTGATGGACGCCCGGATGGGCGAAGTCTTTGTGGGTTGGTTTCAGTTCGATAGCCTGGGCTTCAAGGCACTTGCAGCAGAAGCGGTGGCAGCTCCGGACGCGGTCATGCTTTCTCCCGAAAAGCCTTGGCGCGCGGTCGGCTCAGGCCTGGCAGCTTATTCCGAGGTTCTTCGCCGGCGTCTGGGCAACCAGATTGTCAGCTGGCGACCCGAGGCTTTTCCCGTCGCAGAGGCGGTCGTCGAACTGTCGGCGGAGGTTGAGCCCTTACCAGCGTGGAAGCTGGAACCAAACTACGTTCGCAACCAGGTTACTCAGGGTTGAGGCGGTCGAGTAAGCCTGAAGACCCCTCGGAACCGGGATCGTTCATCCATTGCTGCAGGACCTGGTGGCACTGCTCGGCTGAGGCATCGATCAGGCTTTTCTTGATCGCAGGCAGTGCCGATGGTGGCATGCTCAGGCGATGGAGGCCCAGCCCTAGCAACATGCGCGCTGTGTGTTCGTTCCCGGCCAGTTCCCCACAAACCGTAACTGGTTTCTTGTGCGCTGCGGCTGCTTGCTGGATTCTTTGCAGCAAGAACAAGACGGCCGGGTGAGTGGGATCATATAGATAGTCAACCAGTTCGTCAGACCGGTCGATTGCGAGCACATACTGAATCAGGTCGTTGGTGCCGATCGATAAGAAATCCAGTTCTTGGGCAAGCGCATCCACCGCAATGGCTGCAGCCGGGGTTTCGATCATCCCGCCCAGGGGAATCTCCGGATCGACCTGGACGCCTTCGGACTGAAGTGCTTGCCGGCATTCATCGATCGTGCGCCGGGCCTGATGAATCTCCTCGCGGCGTGTCAGCATGGGCAGTAGAATTTCAACAGGTCCATGGACCGAGGCCCGGAGAATGGCGCGAATCTGTTGGGTAAACAAGTCTTTCAGGGACAAAGACAGACGCAAACCTCTTAGACCCAAAGCGGGGTTGGGACCCTTGGTAAAGCCCAGGGTATCGGGCAATTTGTCGCCGCCGGCATCCAGCGTGCGAATGGTGATCGGGCGGCCCTGCATCGCTTCAACCGCCGCTCGATATGCGCGGTATTGCGTGTCTTCGTCGGGCAAGTCGCCGTCCAGATACAGGTACTCGGTACGCATCAGGCCAATGGCTTCAACATTGGCCTCCATGCAACGTTCGAAGTCCGGCAACAGGTCGGCATTACCGAGCAGGGAGAAAGCCTGACCATCCCGGGTCAACGATGGCCTCGTCAGATAGCGGCGCAAATCCAGACGGCGACGATGGCTGGCCTCGCGCTTCTCGCGGTAATGATCGAGCAGTGCGTCATCGACGCCTGTAAGGACCGCGCCGTAATGCCCGTCCAGAACAACCGTTTCGTCCTCATCGAGCAGATCAAGCGCCCTAGGCACCCCGACCAGCATGGGGATTTCAAAACTGCGGGCGAGGATGGCTGCGTGGGACCAGGGTCCGCCGTGTTCTGTGATCAAACCGGCAACCTTACGCTGGGCGAGCACTGTCATTTCCGCCGGCCCGAGCTCGGCCGCTACCACAATCGTCTTATGGAGCTGATGTGGCGTTTGAGTGCTGACAATCGTTGCGGGTTGATCAGCCAGTTCCCGCTGGACCAGTCCTACCGCCTGTTCCAGATCCTCACGCCGCAGCGCCAGGTAGTCATCCCCCATGCGCCTGAACTCGGCCTGCAACTGATCGGCCTGCTGCACCAGGGCCCACTCTGCGTTGATCCGCTCCCGGCGAACGCGTTCAGCCGTGCTCTCGATCAGCAGGGGATCGCGCAGGATCAGGCGATGG
The DNA here is from genome assembly GCA_036351735.1 of Wenzhouxiangella sp. Lineage (GTDB taxonomy): Bacteria > Pseudomonadota > Gammaproteobacteria > Xanthomonadales > Wenzhouxiangellaceae > Wenzhouxiangella. The sequence continues at coordinate 12,683 of JAZBPR010000229.1, forward strand.
GCCTCCAGTAAATCGCGCGCGGTGTCGCCAATTTCACCGCTCATCCTGCTTAAGAGACGATTCAGGAACTTCTCACCGCGGCCGAAGGCTTTGTGCAACCGCTCCAATTCGGCGCTGATCGCCGCTTCATCAAGGTGATATTCCGGAATAGAGAGTTCGCCAGGGGTCAGCCGATGCACGCGACCAAGAGCAATGCCACTGGTCACACCCAGTCCGGTCAGCGCGAGACTCATTGATCCTCCCCGAAGCGATCCAGGATCAGCTGCTCCAGCGCGGCGATGGCATCCTCTTCGTCCGGGCCCTCCACCTCGGCCGTCAGTTCTGATCCGCAGGGTGCCCCCAGCAAGAGAACGCCCATGATGGACTTTGCGTTCACGCGCTTGTCGCGAAAGCTGAGCCAGACGTTGCTTTCAAAACGCGCGGCACACTGGACCAGCTTGCTGGCCGCGCGCGCGTGCAGGCCCAGCCGGTTGCACAAGGTCAAGGCGCGCTGAATCATTTCTGGACGATCCCTTGATGACCGCCAAGATCGGCCAAAGCGGCCAGTTCGATGGCAGGTTTATCTGCGTGGTTGATCGCTTTGAGCAGCATCGGCAGGTTCAAGCCGGAGACGACCGGAAGTTCGCGCGCCGCCGCTGCCTTGAGCGCCAGATTATGGGGTGTGGCGCCCGGCAGGTCGGTCAGCATCAGGACGTTGTCCGGATCAGTCATCGATCCGATGATCCGGGCGAGTTCGGCCAGCACAATCTCGGGGTCAGAGTGTTCCGAGATCGATACAAGACCGAGGTTCAGTGTATGGCCCAGGATGACTTCGGCCTGTTGATGCAGCGATTCGCCAACACCGTGATGGGCCACGATGACGATGGCGGTCATTTGTCCAACTCACGGTGGCTGACAATGATGCGGCCGGCACAGCCTTCAAGTTCTCTGGCAATCTGGTCAACCAGATAAACCGAGCGGTGTTGCCCGCCTGTACAACCTATCGCCAAGGTCAGCAGGCTCCTCTGATCTTCGGCCAGCGCGGGCAGCCAGCGCCGCATGAACTGCAAGACGTCATCCCGGAACGCCGGAACGCGGTCGTGACTCTCCAGCCAGTCCCGCACTTCGATGTCGAGGCCGGTGCGGGGGCGTAACTCATCAATCCAGTGGGGATTGGGTAAACAGCGTGCGTCAAAAACAAAGTCCACGTCGGGTGGAACGCCATTTTTGAAACCAAACGACTCCAGAACCAGCGTCTGAATACCTTCACGGCCACCCTGGCCGATTCGACGCAGAACCTGCCTGCGTAGCTGGTGGACATTGGTCTCTGTAGTATCGATGATCCAGTCAGCGCGCTTGCGCAATGGTGCCATCAACTGTTGCTCATCGGCGATTGCGCCTTCCAGACCCGTCGAGTCGGTCAGGGGGTGGCGCCGACGCGTCTCGCTGAAGCGTCTGGCGATGACAGCCGGTTGGGCTTCGAGAAACAGTAGACGAAACCCTGCCGGATGCGGAAGCTCATCAAGCAGGGCGATCAGGCGTTCCAGACCGTCTGAGCCGGTACGCGCGTCAATGCCGATGGCGACACGGGGGTAACGCTCGGGGCGATTGCGGATTTCTTCGACCAGTGCGGCGAGCAGGCCGCCAGGAAGGTTGTCAACGCAGTAATAGCCGAGATCTTCAAGCGCGTTGAGCGCAAGGCTTTTGCCGCTGCCCGACAGCCCGCTGATCACGACCATCGGCGAGGCCGCCTCACTCATCGAGAGACCCCATCTGGGCGGCGTGGCGTTCGACAAACTCACGGGTGGCATCAAAGCCCTTCAGGCGCAGCATGAAGTCTCTAACGGCCACTTCAGCCATGACGGCCAGATTGCGGCCCGGCAGAACGGGCAGTCGAATTTCCGGGATATCCATTTCAAGCACCCGTCGCTCGCCGATATTGCCCCGCAGGCGGTCAGTATCCACTGGGATCTCGGCCGGTGTATGCAGGTCAATGATTAAACGCAGATATTTGTTGGGTTTGATCGCGGTATCCCCAAACATGCGCCGAATATTCAAAAGCCCCAGACCCCGAACTTCCAGATAGTCCCGCAGAACTGGCGGACATGCGCCTTCTATGATTTCCGGCGTAATCTGGGTGAACTCCGGTGCATCGTCAGCGATCAAGCGGTGACCGCGGCTAACCAATTCCAGAGCCAGTTCACTCTTGCCCGTACCAGCGCTTCCGGTGATCAACACTCCGATGGTGAAGATTTCCAGAAACACCCCATGCAAGGTGGTCGACGGCGCCAGCGTCCGGGTGATCTGGTAGTCGAGATAATTCACCAACTCCCAGGCCGGCTTGCTGGCCTTCAGGAGCGTGATATCGTTGTCGCGCGCAGCCTGTTCCACATCTCTGGCTAAATCAACGTTGCCTGCGATGATAATGGTCGCGGGTCGGGCATCCATGATCCTGGCCAGCGTCTCCCAACGCGTTTTGGCATCCAGCGCGTCCAGCCATCGCGATTCTTCTTCGCCGATGACTTGAACACGGTTGGGATGGATCAGGTTGAGAAATCCAACCAGCGAGGGTCTTGCCCCAGGCTGGATGGCTGATATTCGGGCCTCTTGCTCGTCGTCCGGCACATAAACAGGGCTCAGACCCAGCCGTTCTCCAAATTTCTCGAGAAGTTCGCTGGGCAGGATTGCGCGGGCGGCGGTCACAGGTTTGCCTGCCGGGCTCAGGCAGGCTCGCTGCCGGGTGGCGGTTCACTGATGATTTTCATGATGGCATCGGCGGTTTCCGCCGATCGCAGGCGCTCGCGACACTCGGCGCTGCCGAAGCGTTCTGCGATACCTGCCAGCAGTCGAAGATGAACGTCGGTGCAGCGGGCAGGGACAGCGAGCGCGAAGAACAGCTCCACCGGCTCATTATCCGGCGCATCAAAGTGGATGCCGGTATTGAGCCGAATCAACGCCCCGGACACGATCTCCTGACCCTCAACCCGACCATGCGGTATCGCAACCCCATGGCCTAAGCCGGTTGAGCCCAGGCGCTCGCGCTGACAGAGGCTGTCAAAGATGTCTCGGGCATGCGCGGACTCGGTGCCGTTGGCCAGCAGCTCTGCCGCGCGCTCCAGGAGCGTTTTTTTGCTGGACGCGGCAAAGTCCAGTGAGATTCGCTCTGGCGCGAGAATATCTGCGAGTTCCACGAGCTTGTGTTTCCGGTACCGACGAGTTGGTGAGGGGCTTATGCGGTGTTACGGTGATCGGTGACGCGGCTTTTGTGACGTCGAACCTGACGGTCCAGCTTGTCGATCAAGCCGTCGATAGCGGCGTACATGTCTTCGGAAGTCTCAACGGCATGCAGCGCGTTAGTCTTGCCGCCAACGTGCACTGTGCCCTCGGCCGAATGCTCGAGCTTTTCCAGGCGCAAGACGAAATGTCCTGAGATCAGGTTGTCAAAGTGGCGTTCCAGACGTTCTGTTTTTTCCTCAAGATAGGCTCTCAAGGCCTGGGTCACTTCGATGTTTTGCCCGGTGACTTCGAGTTGCATGCGGTACTCCTTGGCATTGTTGGGTCCGACGGCGATTGGCGGTTTCGGGTCGGAGGTTATTAGAATTTAGTTCCAAATTTTACCCGATTCCCGCCTGCTCTCCGCAGTCGGGCTGCGGTTTTCCTTCATCGCTACAGGTTGGAGTGATTCATTCTCGCTTGTCTTCGGCGATACGCGGAGCCCGGGATGCCGAGTTGCTCCCGGTATTTGGCGACCGTGCGCCGGGCCAACTGGATGCCCTGATTGGCCAATTGATCAGTCAGCGCCTGGTCTGAGTGAGGCTTTCCCGGCACTTCTTCTGCGATCATTTGCCTCAGGCGCGCCTTGATGGCGGTAGCACTGACCATCTTCCCATCGCCACCGGGCAAGCCAACCGAGAAAAAGTGCTTGAGCTCAAAGGTGCCGCGGGGCGTATGGGCATATTTCTGCGTGGTGGCACGAGAAACTGTTGACTCGTGAACGTCGACTTCCTCGGCCACCTCGCGCTGCAGCAACGGTCGCATTGCTGTTTCCCCCTGATCCAGAAAACCCTTCTGGCGCTTGACGATGGCTTCGGTGACAGCCAGCAGGGTCTGGTTGCGCATCTCCAGTCCGCTGATCAGCCAACGTGCCTCCTGAAGCCGGTCCTTCAGATACTGTTTGTTGTCCCCCCGACTTTGCCGCAGCAGATTCATGTAGGTCTTGTTCAGGCGCAAGCCTGGGTCGCTGTCCGGATTCAGGCTCACCCGCCAGCCTTTCTCGGTTCGAGTGACATACACATCCGGAACCACGTAGTTTTCCCGCTCGTTGCCAAAGCGACTGCCGGGGTGAGGATTCAGAGTTCGGATCAGTTGCAGCGCCTGCTGAATGTCTTCGGCGGGAAAGCCGGTCGAACGTGATAGCGCATCGGCATCCATGCGACCGAGAGATGCAAGGTGATACTGGACCAAGTAGGTCGCTAGACCAACACCAGCCCGATCCGATGGCTGGGTGTTGAGCTGGATCAGGAGGCATTCTCTCAAATCTCGACTCCCGACTCCTACCGGCTCGAGATGCTGGACTCTTTCCAGAACGGCAGCCACCTCTTCGACCGTGACCAGTTGTTCAGGCGCCAGCGATGCGCGCAGTGTTTCGAGGTCATCCTGCAGATAACCATCTTCGTTCAGCGCGTAGATGATGGCTTTGGCAATCGCTTCATCACCGGATGAAAAGCCCGATAAATTGACCTGCCACAGCAGATGGTGCTGCAGCGAGTTCTCCGCCTGATCGCTGATAAATTCGTCGTATCGGGGTGACTCGGAGGCAACGGAGAACCCGTCCGGCAGATCGTCAAACCCGAAGTCCTCGGCGGTTTCAATCTGAGTGTCCTGATCAGCCGAATCCGCCCCTGCTTCTTCGTGTTGATCAAACTCGCGGTCTTCAGCACGCTCAAGCAATGGATTGGAATCCAGCGCGTTCTGGATATGGTCCTTGAGTTCCAGACGGTTGAGCTGTAGCAGGGCGATCGCTTGGCGTAGCTGGGGAGCCAGCTTAAGTTTCTGGCCTAGCTTGAGCTGCAGTCGCGCACCGGGTTTCATGGCTACATTCTAGCCTTCAGACTGCTTTTGGATCACAGTCGACCCTGGAGGGCAGGGTCCAAACGGGGCTGAATGGGGATGAGATGTCTAGAGCCTGAACTCCTGGCCGAGATAGACCCGTCGTACGTTCTCGTCGGCCAGAATCTCGTCGGGCTCGCCGTGGGTCAGCACGCGACCTTCTGAAATGATGTAAGCGCGCTCGCAGATTCCGAGCGTTTCACGGACATTGTGGTCGGTGATCAGGATGCCGATATTACGCTGGGTCAGTTGCCGCACGATTTGCTGGATCTCGCCGACCGAGATCGGATCGACGCCTGCGAAGGGTTCGTCAAGCAGGATGAAATTCGGGTTGCCGGCCAGAGCCCGGGCAATCTCGACACGCCGGCGCTCTCCGCCTGAGAGGGAAACGCCTGCCTGGTCAGCCAGATGGGCGACGTGGAATTCGTCCATCAGTCGCTCCAGTTCTTCCCGTCGACCCTGACGGTCCAGATCCTTGCGCAGTTCGAGAATGGCCATGATGTTGTCAGCCACACTGAGCTTACGAAAGATGGATGCTTCCTGCGGCAGGTAGCCCAGTCCTTTCCGGGCGCGCTGATGCATGTTGGCTTTTGTGAGGTCCGTATCGCCGAGACGGATCCGGCCGCCATCGGCTGGCACCAGTCCAACAACCATGTAGAAAGTTGTGGTTTTGCCTGCCCCGTTGGGCCCTAGCAGACCCACGATTTCGCCGCGATCGACCTGCAGGGACACATCGTGGACCACAGCTCGGCCCCGATAGCGCTTGACGAGTTGTTCGGCGACCAGCATGAAGGAATCAGCCCTCTGGGTCCGGAGTCTCGGGTGGTTCGCCAGACCCATCGTCCCGGCCTGCCGGGTTGCCATTGGACCTGCGACGCTCGCCGGGCTCAATGACCAATTCAACGCCACCTGCTCCTTCGATCCGTTCGCTGACCAGGTTGTAGGTCAATGTGGCACCTGCAAATGTGCCTTGGGCGTCTTCGATGTGGGCGTTGCCCAGCATGGTGATCTGGTCGCTGGTCAGGTCGTAAACGATCTCTTCTGAGCGTCCGCGGGTCTCAGTGCCATCTTCCATGACCATCCGCCACGTCGTGGGGGAGCCGAACAGCTCAACGCGCTGCCACTGGCCTTCCACGTTGTAGGCGCGCCCCCGGTCGGCTTCCACGACCAGATCGCCCTGGGCAATTCGCACATCACCCTCAAGCACCTGGATGCCGGTACGCATATCGTAGCCACCGCTATTGGCGTTGATTTGAATGCGCTCCTCGCGCTGGTCGGGAACCTGAGCGAAAGCGCTAAGGCTGACGATCAGTCCGGCGAGGAAGCAGCTCACCCTGTACATGGTTAAAAAACTCCACGGTGTCATCGTCCAGCCGAACCGTCACCCGTCCGGCATCGATCAAAGAATGCGGGCCACGCATTTGTGCTGGCCCTGGCGACTCGATTGTACGCTGGCCAAGGGAATGGCGCAGTTGATCGCTGGTCATTTGCATGGTCCCGTCAGCGTCAGTATGCTCCAGTACGACACTGCCTTCCAGGAGCAGTTCATCGGCATCTCGAAGGAGGCGTCCCTGGCTGGCACGACCCTGCCAGTCAGCCCCGTCGGGATCGATATGGAATGTCGGGCTTTGAATCGTGGCAACCCGACTTGCTGCATCGTGCTCGAGGCGCGGGCCGCTCAGAATCAGTTCGAGCTGCCCATCCTCGTTCCGGAATGACGCAGTGAACTCGGTCAGGGTGTAATCAAAGCGCGGGTCGGGCAGGTCAGCGTTGATCCTGTTGCCCCGGTCATCCGGAAACTGCCAGCGAACCGCAAGTACCAGCACCAAGGCGGCAATCGAGGCGAGCAGCAGGCGGGTCTTCACTCGAAGCTGGCCTGCCAGGACGTCAGATGGCCCTGAGCCTCCAGCAGCAGTTCGCAGAATTCCCGCACGGCGCCAAGGCCTCCTTTGGCTTCAGTCACCACATCAACCCGGTCCCTGATCCACGCCGTTGCATCGGCAGGCGCTGCTGTCAGGGAGCACTGCTGCATGGCCGGCCAGTCGATCAAGTCGTCCCCCATGTAGCTCGCATCACCGGGGGTCAGCGACAGTTGATCAATCAGACCGGTCATGGCCTTTCGTTTGTCGTTCTGGCCCTGAAGCAGATGAGAAACGCCCAGTTCCGACATTCGCCTCGAAACCACCTCAGAGGTGCGCGCCGTGATCACGGCGACTTCAATGCCATGCTGCATCAATGCCTTGAGTCCCAGGCCGTCGCGAACGTGGAAGGCCTTTGTCTGGAAGCCCTGATCGTCCAGAATCAAACGGCCATCGGTCAGCACGCCGTCGACGTCGAACACGGCCAGCTTGATCGCTGCGGCTTTTCGACGAAGTTTTTCGCTGATCATACGACTCCGGCCTGAAGCAAATCCTGGAAGTTCAGCGCGCCGACCAAGTGTCCGGTTTCATCGGTCACCAAAAGGCCTTGCACCCGATGCGTTTGCATGACTTCTACCGCAACGGCCGCCAACTCGTCGGCGTGCACGGTGCGTGGATTGGCGCTCATGATGGTCTCTACCGCCAGACTTCGAATATCGGATAGTGATTCGGCGTGGCGTCGCAGGTCTCCGTCAGTCACAATCCCGACCAGGCGGCTGCTGTTGTCGACGACCGCGCACATGCCGAGACGTGAACGGGTCATTTCCAGAATCGCTTCGGCAACTGAAGCAGACGCCTGCACAAGCGGAAGGTTTTCGCCGTCGTGCATGACATCACCAATGCTGAGTAGCAGCTGCCGTCCGAGTTTTCCTCCCGGATGCGATCTGGCGAAGTCTTCGGCGGTGAAACCGCGAGCCTCAAGCAGAGCAACTGCCAATGCATCACCCAAGGCCAGTTGTGCTGAGGTCGAGGCAGTCGGGGCAAGGCCCAGAGGACAGGCTTCCTGGTCGACGCTGGTATCCAGATGCAGGTCAGCGTGTTTGGCCAGGCTGGAGTCTTTGCGCCCCGTCATGGCGATGAGCTTGACCCCGAGGCGTTTGATGACCGGTAAGAGGCGCAGGACCTCTTCCGTCTCGCCCGAATTTGATAGGGCAAGAACGACATTATCGCGCCTGACCATGCCCAGATCTCCGTGGCTGGCTTCGGCCGGGTGGACAAAAAAAGAAGGGGTGCCGGTAGACGCCAAAGTAGCTGCAATCTTGTGTCCGATATGTCCGGACTTGCCCATGCCGGTCACGATGATATGCCCCTGGCAGTCCAGGATGAGCTGAACCGCGGCCACGAAAGTGCCGTCAAGACGCTGGACGAGTGCCTCGATCGCCTTGGCTTCGGTGCTCAGTACTTCGGTGGCGCTGGCCAGGATCTGGGTGGGCGTGCTGTTCATGCTGCCCGATTCTAGCCGTTTGTGGGGTCGATCAGTTGCCAACCGCCATCGTGATGACAACGGTCTGGTAGGCGAGGAAGCTTAAAAACAGCGCTGCGGCTGCAGGCCGCGTAATCATCCCCGGCCCCTTTCGGCGCCAGATCAGCAGGAACAGGCCTATAGTCATGGCAAACATCACGGCGACGTCGCGATGGAGCAGGATGTCCTCGATCACCATTGGATGCACCAGAGCGGCAATGCCCAGGACCCCGAGCAGATTGAACATGTTCGAGCCCAAAATGTTGCCAATGGTCAGATCGTCTTCTTTCTTGAATGCGCTGGAGGCCGCAGCGGCGAGTTCCGGGAGGCTGGTGCCGAGAGCGACAACCGTCAGTCCAACCACTGCCTCAGATACGCCGGCAATCAAGGCCAGTGTCACCGCCCCGGTCACAAGAATATGAGCGCTCAGGGGTAGAAGGAGAATGCCCACGACAATCCAGATCGTGGCTTGCCGATTGGTGATCCCGTCCGGCACGCTGTCGGTGAGCGAGCCGGTGAGAGGATCGTTTTCCCCTTTGGTGAGCCCCAAAGCCAGCATCCCTCCGACGAGCAGCAGCAGACCGCAGGCCAAAACCAGGCCATCCAACCGGCTGAGATGAAGATTGCCCATTACGCCCAGGCTCATGACCATGATCACGGCTAGAACTGGGAATTCCCGCTTCAGCGTCACCCGTTCGACGGTTAGCGGGTAAATCATGCCGGTTAGCCCGAGGATCAAGCCAATATTGGCGATGTTGGAGCCAATCGCATTCCCGACAGCCAGCGATGGGCGTCCTTCCAGCGACGAGATGGCAGAGACCAGCATTTCCGGCGCCGAGGTGCCGAAGCCGACGATGGTCAACCCCACGATCAGAGGAGAAACGCCGAGGTTTCTCGCCAGTGCCGAGGCACCGTCGATCAGTCGGTCAGCAGACCAGATCAGCAGGATGAACCCGGCTGCCAACTGCAGGAGAGCAATGAGTAGGGATGCAGACACGTATAGCGCTTGATCCGATGCCAAAGCGTGTGGGTTAGACTACCCGCTGACTGCTTTTTTCTTGACGTCAGCGAATGGATCCTGAAAAAATCAAGGCAAGTATCTTACAGGCAATGCCTGATGCTCGGGTCAGCGTGGAGTCCGACGACAACGTGCATTTCACCGCGCGGGTTGTTTGCGAAAGTTTTTCTGGTCAGAGCAGGCTGGCACGTCACCGGGTGATTCATGACGCGCTCGGACCCGCGCTGGGACGTGAGATCCATGCCCTGAGCCTGGTGCTCAAAGCTCCTGACGAAATCTGAGCCGGGAACACTGTCTTGGCGCGCATTCAAATCACCGGTGGCCAGCCGCTGCAGGGTTCGGTAGAGATTTCCGGCGCCAAGAACGCGGCCCTGCCGATTCTGATGGCGTCCCTGCTCAGTTCTGATGCCTGCCGTCTGTCTGGTGTTCCGCATCTGAAGGATGTCACGACAACGATTGAGTTGCTCGGCCAGATGGGGGTTCAGATTGGCCTGAGCGAGCAATCCTGTGTCGAACTGCATGCCGAGCAACTGACCACGGATCTGGCGCCTTACGATCTTGTCAAGACGATGCGGGCCTCGATCCTGGTGCTTGGTCCGTTGCTGGCGCGCAATGGCTCGGCGCGGGTTTCCCTGCCCGGCGGTTGCGCGATTGGGGCAAGGCCGGTTGACCTGCACCTGAAGGGTCTGGCCGCAATGGGTGCCGACATCCGGGTGGAGGGGGGTTACATCCAGGCGACCGCAAAGCGCCTGAAGGGTGCGCGTCTCGTACTGGATACCGTCACGGTGACGGGAACCGAGAATCTCCTGATGGCGGCAACGCTGGCCGACGGCGTAACCGTGATCGAAAACGCGGCCCAGGAACCCGAGGTCGTTGACCTGGCAGAGTGTCTGATCACGATGGGCGCCAGGATTAAAGGGCATGGGACCAATATGATCACGGTCGAGGGCCGGCCGGAACTGGGCGGCTTCGATTACGAGGTCGTCCCCGACCGAATTGAGGCGGGCACGTTTCTGGTTGCTGCGGCCATGACGGGAGGCTGTGTCCGAGCAACCCGTGTGCGTCCCGGGATCATGGATGCCGTGCTCCAAAAGCTCACGGAGTGCGGTGCAGAGGTCACGAGTGATGAGACCAGCATCCATCTGGATATGCGCGGTCGGCGCCCGAAGGCCGTGAACATCACCACTTCGCCTTATCCGGGTTTTCCAACGGACATGCAGGCGCAGTTTACGGCTCTCAATGCGATCGCTGAAGGCACGGGTGTGGTGCGCGAAACCGTTTTCGAGAATCGATTTATGCATGTGCAGGAACTCCAGCGGCTTGGAGCCGACATGCAGGTTGAGGGCAACACGGTCGTGATTCGCGGGGTCAGGTCGTTGACGGGTGCGCCCGTGATGGCGACCGATTTGCGCGCGTCAGCCTGTCTGGTTCTTGCAGGTCTGGTTGCGCAAGGCGACACGCTGGTGGATCGCGTCTATCACATTGACCGGGGCTACGAGAACATCGAAGAGAAATTTGGCCAACTGGGGGCAGCGATCAAGCGCCTTCCGGCCTGAGCCAGCGCGCCCGTTTGTCCATCGTTACGGCGAGGCTCCCATCTCAGCCAGTGCTTTGCGGGCCTGCTGACCCACGCTGTCCCCGGATTGTGCCGCCGCCCTGTAGTGTTCGATAGCCTTGCGGCGGTCACCCAGCGCGCGTTCACTGTTGCCCAGAAACAGATGGGCCTGCGCCGTGGGCAATCTCTCCAGGCTCGCTTGCAGGTCAGGTCTGGCATTTCGGTAATCGCCCATCCGTTCGCGCACCATGCCCCGGCGAAGGTGATGATAAAACCATCCCTGATCGCGCTTGAGCGCTTCGCTGTACGCTTGTTCCGCCTCCTGCAGCCGATTCATGGATGCCAGTGCGTCCCCCTTGAGTGCGTGAAATAGCGCTTCTCCGCCTTCCATTTGCAAGGCTTCATTGGCTTTGGCCAGCGCGGTTTCATGGTTGCCTTCCGCGAGGGCTTTTCGACCGGCATCGTGGGCGGTGTAGGCTGGCTCCAGTGCTTTGATTCTTGCAATTTTTTGCTGGTAGCGCTCGGCGCCGATTTCGCCTTGCCGGCCCAGTTGCTCTGCCAGCCGCTGGTTGTTCTGGACGCGCTCGCGCGAGGGCGGATGCGAGGAAAACAGGCCCTGAATGAAGCCGGGATCGCGGCCTTCAGCCAGTTGCACAAAGGATTGCTGCAGCCGAACTGCGCCTTCGGGGTTATAACCGGCCGCGTGCATCCAGCGGGTTCCCCACACATCCGCCTCGCGTTCGGCTTCACGCGAATAGCGCTGTCCCACCAGCTGCGCTCCGAGCATCCCGCCGAGCACAGCGATCGTGGCATAGTCCTCACGCTCGGTAGCCACGCCCACCGCGATGCCACCGAGCAAGACGGCGCCCTGAGTCAGAGCCGATCTTGATTGTTGTTGAGCGCTATGCCTCACTGCCGCGTGGGCAACCTCGTGGCCCAGCACGGCGGCCAGTTCGGCTTCGGTTCGCATGGTTGTCAACAGGCCGCGGTTGATTGACACCTTGCCTCCCGGCAGCGCCCAGGCATTGGGGACGGAGCTGTTGATCACGGCAAACTCATAGGGCAACGTTCTGGGTGCGTGCGCCGCAACGCGTTGGCCAACTTCCTGTACATAGTCGACGAGAGCAGGGTCAAGCACGAAGTCCCCACCCTGTTGCTGGCGCAGTGGCGCGTAGTACTGCTCGCCCGTAGCCAGCTCCCAGCGTTCGTCATAAATGCTCAGTTCGCGCTCGCCGGTCACCGGATTAACCGCACAGCCACCCAGCCAAATCAAAGAAATAGCCGCCAATGACCAGGTTCGCAACAATTTCATCAGGCGCCTCGCGGTTCTATGAGTGGTGGCCTGAGTATAAGCCCAGCCGTAAAGTCTCATGGCTGATCGCCGGGCTTGTAGAGTGGGCAATATGTGGACTGACAGCCCGGCAAATGGCAGGGGTTGCTACAAGCCATTCCCGGAGACGGCTTACACTAGCGCTATGGACAGAACTAACGCCAATAAAGCGGATACAGACTCCGTGCTGCCGCTGGCCATGGCTTTGATGCAATGCCCTTCGGTTACGCCCGATGACGCCGGCTGCATGGATTTGATCGAGCCCCGGCTGCGCGCATCGGGTATGGGCGTTGAATATCTGGATTCGGAAAACGTGCGCAATTTGCTGGCGGTGCATGGCTCTGGCGCTCCGCACTTGATGTTGCTGGGCCACACCGATGTCGTCCCGCCGGGGCCGCTGGAAAACTGGACATCGCCCCCTTTTTCAGCCGAAGTGCGGAACGGGATGCTGTATGGTCGCGGTGCGGCCGATATGAAAGGTGCGGTAGCCGCCAGTGTCGTTGCCATTGAACGGTTTTTGGCCGCGCACCCCGACCATCCTGGCACACTGTCGCTGCTTTTGACCTCGGATGAAGAGGGCCCGGCCGATCATGGCGTCCGGTTTGTTGCCGAGCAGTTGCAGTCAAGGAGGCTATTGCCGGATGCCTGCCTGGTGGCTGAGCCTTCCAGCAAGCATCGGCTGGCCGATGTCATGCGGATTGGGAGGCGGGGCAGTATCCAGGCCGGCATCAGAATTCATGGCGTTCAGGGGCACACTGCTTACGCGAATGCAGCGGATAACCCGGCGCATCGCGCTGGCCGGCTGATTGCGGCGCTGGGGCAGCTTGCCTTCGATGATGGTGACGAAAGCTTTCCGCCCTCGGCTCTGCAGATCTCGAATTTGAATGCCGGAACGGGCGCGATGAACGTTACGCCCGGCCTGCTGGATATCCGGTTCAACATTCGCAACAACCCCAACAGTCCGGAAGATCAACTCAAGCGTCAGATCGAAGCGCTGATTGAGGCCAATGATCCGGGTCAATGGGAGCTTGAATGGCGGGTCTCGGGTGTGCCGTTCGGCCCTGCCCGCGGCGCTCTGCGGGAAGTCGTGATGGAGGCCTGTTCGGAAGTCCTGGGCTATAGTCCGAAACCCGATACGGGCGGCGGAACCTCCGACGGCCGATTTCTGGGGCCCTTGGGGGTGAGCGTCGTGGAGTTGGGCCCGCTGAACCGCACCATTCATCAGATCGATGAATGCGTCTCGGTAGCTGATCTCGAGGCTTTGCCGAAGATTTATGAGGCCGTCATCAGGCGGATGTTGACTTAAGGACGATGCGCTCATGAGACTTCTGATTGCTGTCCTTTTGGTTCTGCTGGTGGCTGTCCAGTTACGATTCTGGCAGGAAGTTGGGGACGTCCAGGAACTGCGGCAGCAATTGGAAGAGCAGTTGGAGGCGAATGCCGAACTTCAGGCCCGGAACGATGCTCTGGCCGCTGAGGTCGATGATCTGCGTCAAGGTCAGGCAGCCATCGAGGAGCGCGCCCGCTCCGAGCTCGGATTGATTCGAGATGGGGAAGACTTCTTTCTGGTGGTCGATCCTGATGTCGTTCAGCCTCCCGCTTCGAGATCAGAAAGCCCGAATCCGGAAGGCTGACTGTCAGTGAACAACTATTTTTTCTGTGGGTTGAGTTTCAGACCGGCCGACGGGAAGCTCATTCATCGGACAACGCAGCAATCCGTTTCGCTCCGACCGCAAGTTGCAAAGTGCCTGACCGTCTTTCTGCAGCATCCCGCCACCTTGGTCTCACGCGAGGTGCTGGTCGACGCCATCTGGGGCGAGAAGACGGTCGTCGATTTCGAGTCAGGGCTTGCGGCCATCCTCAAGGAGCTTCGCGCCGAGCTCATGGCGCTGGGTCAGCGATCTGATCTCATAGAAACGATCCCGCGACGGGGGTATCGCTTGAACGCGGACGTGAGCGGTTCGGCATCCAAAAGAGCGTGGAGCGTCAGGATATTTGCAGTCCTGCTCGCTCTTGTTCTGGTTTCCGCCGGTCTTTACTGGGTTCTGGGTCAGAAAAATCATGAGTCCGCGGCGGCTCTGCCGGAGATCATGACCTTAGCGATTCTGCCGTTTGAGCAGTTCGGGGAGCTAGACTCGGCCAGGCCGTCTCTGCTGCTGGCCGATCGGCTGCTGATGGCGATATGGGAGCGCAAACCGGAAAGTGTTGTTCTACTCGGTCGAATTTCGACCGCATCTTTGTCAACGAATGACGAAAAGCGCGTAGCCGCGGCCGGGCAGTTGGCCGCCGATCTCTTGCTGGAGGGCTCAGTGACTGTGGAGCAGGGTCAGGTGAGTGTGACCGCTCGATTGGTGACCATGCCGGCTGCGGCCGTCGTCTGGGCCGAGACCGCTGTACTTGAGGGTTCTGCAGATGCGGAGAGCTTTGATCGTCTCGCCGAGCAGTTGGCCGATTCGCTGGATGCGCGCTGGCGCAGCCAGGTTCCATGATGCTGATTCGGAGCCATTTCATAGAAGTTTCCGGAGAATTTCAGGGGGATCCAATGGTCTTGAACAAGCCTATCGGCAGAAGATCAGCCACGAGTGCACCAAAGTGCACCGATCAACCCACACCAGGAGTTTGAAATGAGAAGGAATGCCATCAAGCTGATTTATCTTTTGGCGGCAAGCTTGGCGTTTTCGTCAGTTGCTGTGGCGCGTGAGCTGCCAACGACCACGCCTGGTCCTGATGCGGCGCGGATCAGCGGGGTCCCGGGACAGTTTGATCAGGATTTGTTCCCGGTGACCTTTGTGGAAATTGATGGGCGCAATATTCAGCCCAGAGAGCATCTGTGGCTCAAGCCAGGGCGTTATGAAGTCACCGTATTGATTCAGGCCACGGATGGCTTCCGTCCCGCATCGACCCCGCCCGGGGTTCGCCGAAACTGGGATCGGGCCAGTAAGGCTGAAAGACGTGCGGCCACAACCATTGACGTTGAGCTTGAAGCAGGGAAGACCTACCAGATTCGCGCACGCTACAACGCAGAGGAGAGAGAAGGGATCCCCTATTCCACGGTCGTTTGGAAAATCGAGGAGTCTTCGGCGGGCCTGAACTGACCATGACTGCGCCCTATGCCTGGGGTGGTCCGGCCGGTTCCGGCAGGATCCGTAGCCGGCCTGAAGACTTTGAAGTCGAAGAGCTTCTGGGGCATGAGCCCAGCGGCGATGGTGAGCATCTCTGGTTGTGGATCGAAAAGCGTGAGCACAATACGGTCGATGTGGCGCGAATTCTTGCGCAAAATGCAAGCATCCACCCCCGCCATGTGAGCTTCGCGGGGTTGAAGGATCGAAACGCCGTAACACGCCAGTTCTTCTCGCTGCATCTGCCCGGACGTCACGACCCTGACTGGGCGTCATGGTCGTCACCCGAGCTTCGAGTTCTTTCAGCGCAGCGCTCCAATCGCAAGATTCAGCGCGGCCGCTTGCAGGGCAATCGTTTCCGACTGACCGTGCGCGAGCTTGTGGCGGATCGGGAGATGCTGGAGCAGCGGCTGACCGTGCTCAGAACCCAAGGCGCCCCCAACGGCTTCGGTGAACAGCGATTTGGCGGCAATAACGTGGCCAGGGCCCGGGCGTTATTCGCGGGTGAGCTCAAGCGAAAGCCATCGCGGCCGAAGCGCGGCTTTTACCTGTCGGCGGCGCGCAGCCTGTTGTTCAATCTGGTGCTTGCGCAACGCATTGAGGCCGGCACCTGGAATCGCATCATAGAAGGCGATGTCGCGCAACTGGACGGCAGTCGGTCTTTTTTTGTGCCCGAGCCCGGAGATACGAGTGTTTCAGAGCGGTGCGCCGAAATGGACATCCATCCAACCGGACCACTTGCCGGGCAAGGGGCAAGTCCGGTCAGCGGCGCAGTGGCTGAACTCGAAGACCGGGTGATGTCGCTTGAGCCCGATCTGGTCGAGGGTTTGCAGCGTTTCGGACTGCGCAGCGAGCGGCGGGCGCTTCGAATGGTCCTCCAGGACCTTGAATGGGAGTGGCCTGACCCCGATACATTGACGCTGTCCTTTGGTCTGCGCCAGGGCAGTTACGCAACCTCGGCCTTGAGAGAACTCATCCGCTATGACGTTTCGACTTAAAGCAGCATCCGGCCCGCGAACCGGCGAGTCCTTCGATCTGGGTGACGAAACCCGGATCGGGAGTGGTTCGGATAGCCAGATCCGCCTGGAGGGTATTGCAGATGTGCATGCCCTCCTGCTGTTTGACGGCGACCAACTGGTCCTTGAGGCGAAGAATGAAACCCATGTCAATGGCGAGCCGGTCAGCAGACTCGCGCTCAAGTCGGGCGATGAAATTCGCTTCGGCCCCAATCGCTTCGTGTTGCAGGCGCCGGGCCTGCGCCCGCCGAGCGTGTTGGCCGAACCCCAGCGCAGGGGTGTTTCCCCGTGGACCTGGATTGCCATTGGTGCCGCGGCCGTCAGCGGCGTTGCGGCCATGGCAGCCTTTGTCTTGACCCGGGTCTAGCGACCAAAACGGCGATCGACCACGGCCTCGTCGCTGAAAACGTACACTTCTGTTTCTGTTCTCCATTAAAGATTCTCATGACCCAGCGCAAGACCTCACTTTCAACGCGCGTCATCCATGCAGGTCAGTCGCCCGACCCGTCAACGGGTGCCATCATGACGCCGATTTACACAACCTCCACTTACGTGCAGTCCAGCCCCGGTGAGCATCAGGGCTATGAGTACTCCAGAACGCATAATCCGACGCGCAAGGCTTGGGAGGCGTGCATAGCCGATCTGGAGGAGGGATCGGCTGGCTTTGCGTTTGCGTCGGGCATGGCGGCCGTGGACTGTTTGATGTGTTTGCTGTCTCCGGGTGATCATGTCCTGGCAGTTGATGATTTGTATGGCGGCAGCTGGCGTTTGTTTGAGCGCGTTCGTCGCCGGGCGTCGGGAATCGATTTCAGCTTTGTCGACATGAGCGACCCTGAGGCAATTGAATCGGCGATGACCGAACGCACCCGCATGGTCTGGGTCGAAACGCCGACGAATCCGATGTTGAAGCTGGTCGACATCAGTCACGTGGCCAAATTGGCGCATCGGGTCGGGGCTCGGCTTGTCGTGGACAACACCTTCGCCACGCCGATGCTGCAGCAGCCCCTCATCCTCGGCGCTGATGTTGTGGTGCATTCGGTCACCAAGTATCTGAATGGTCATTCGGACATGGTGGGCGGAGCGATCGTTGTGCGAGATCAGGAACTGGCCTCCGAAATCGCTTTCCTGCAGAATTCCGCCGGCGGAATTCAGGGCCCTTTTGATGCCTTTCTGGTCATGCGTGGCACCAAGACCCTGGCTTTGAGGATGCAGGCCCACTGCCGGAACGCACAGCGGATCGCCGAGTGGCTGAGTCAGCAACGCAAGATTGAGAAAGTGATTTATCCGGGCCTGCAGAGCCACCCGCAGCATGCACTGGCTGCTCGCCAGATGAATGGCTTTGGCGGCATGGTCAGTTTTGACCTCGGCGGTGACCTCGGACGGGCGAGACGCTTTCTCGAAAACACGCGGCTGTTTGCGCTCGCCGAATCCCTGGGCGGGGTAGAGTCGCTGGTCAACCACCCGGCCATCATGACGCATGGTTCGGTGCCCAAGGATCGGCGGGAAGCCTTGGGAATCACCGACACCTTGATTCGGCTGTCTGTAGGTATCGAAGACGTTGATGATCTGATCGACGATCTGGAAACTGCGCTGGCCGCTGTTTGATCGATTTGAGCTGGTATTTGAGCGATGAAAGTCCGGTGTTGGATGCCCCGACCTCTACCACCTATAATGGCGGATTGATTTTGCTGCCCTGACAGGCGCTGGAAATTTGCATGCTTTACGAAAACGTCGTCATCAAGTCCGTCGCCGCCATCGAGGCGCCGCACACCATCGCCAGCGAAGAGGTAGCCGAAAGACTGGCGCCAACGCTCAAGCGTCTGGGTGTGTCGGGCAATCCATTGATCGATCTGGCCGGCATCCATGAGCGACGGTTATGGGATATCGGCATGCAGCCGTCCGATGGCGCCACGCTGGCGGCGAAAGAGGCGCTGAAGCGCGCCGATATCGATCCCAAGCAGGTCGGGATTCTGATCAATACCTCGGTATGTCGAGACTTCCTCGAACCCTCGACCGCCTGCCTGGTTCACGGGAACCTCGGACTGTCCGAGACTTGCGAAAGCTTTGATGTCGGCAATGCCTGCCTGGCCTTTGTCAACGGTATGAACATCGCCAGCCAGATGCTGGAGCGTGGCGAGATTGACTATGCCCTGATCGTCAACGGTGAAAACAGCCGCGAGATCAATGAGCACACGATTGAGCGATTGCGCCAGCCCGACGTCACCGAAAAGCAGTTCCGTGCCGAGTTCGCCAGCCTGACCCTGGGTTCGGGTTCGGCGGCCATGGTGATGACGCGAGCTAACCTGCATCCGGAAGGCCACCCTTACCGGGGCGGTGTGGCCCGCGCTGCCACCCAGTTCAACATGCTTTGCCGAGGTTGGAACCACCAGATGTGGACGGACACCAAGACCCTCCTGATCGAGGGTATGAAGCTGGCCACCGAGACCTTCGTCGCTGCTCGCACCGTGCTTGGATGGGTGGTCCAGGAACTCGACCACGTGGTCATCCACCAGGTTTCCAAGGCCCATACCGAATCGGTCATTCGCGCGTTTGGCGCCAAACCCGAAACTGTCCACCGGATCTTCCCGCGTTTGGGAAACATTGGTCCAGCCTCTATCCCAACGGTGTTGGCCAATATCGTTGATAACGGAAGCGTGCGGCGTGGCGACCGGATCGCTCTGATGGGAATCGGCTCAGGGCTGAACTGCGCTATGTCGGAAGTGGTTTGGTAAAGATCCCAGGCTTGGGCTTTCTGGCTGCAGGATTGCATCTAGACACCAATCTTGCCCCCCAAAGTTTTTGACTCTTAAACCCTAACTCTGAAACCGAATCGGCATGTTTTCCTCGCCCCTGTATCCCTTTGAGTCGAATTTCTTTGAACTCGACTCCGGGCACAAGCTGCATTACCTGGATGAGGGGCCCCTGGAGCGTCAGCCGGTGGTCATGGTGCACGGGAACCCGACCTGGTCGTTCTATTACCGAAATCTGGTCCAGGCGTTGTCGGGTGAGCACCGCTGTCTGGTTCCTGATCATATCGGGATGGGATTGTCGGACCGGCCGGGCGATGATGAGTACAGCTATACCCTGGCCTCCCGGGTTGATGATTTTGGTGCCTGGCTGGACGAGGTGGAGCCGGACAGAGAGATCGACCTGGTTGTTCACGACTGGGGCGGGGCCATTGGGCTTTCATGGGCCGTTCGGAACCCCGGCCGAGTCAGGCGGCTCCTGATTCTGAATACCTGGGCCTTCAATATCCCGTCCGACAAATCCCTTCCCGGGTCGCTCAAGTTTGCCCGGACCAGTATCGGGGCTTTCCTGATCAGTCGATTCAACGCGTTTTCGGGCCTGGCGATCCGCATGGCCACGGTTAAGCGACTGGATCCCGACGTTGCCTCGGGTTTGGTCGCGCCATACCAGGGTGCACCGAGCCAGCGTCTTGCAACCCTGCGCTTTGTCCAGGATATTCCGCTGTCCTCGGCCGATCCGGCCTGGTCGGTTCTGGCCGAGACTGAAGCCAGTCTGCAGGTCCTGGCCGACAAGCCGATCCAGTTCGTCTGGGGTGCCAAGGATTTCGTGTTTAACGATGATGTTTTGGCTCTGTGGCGCGAGAAACTGCCAGAGGCTCCCGTGACCTACTACGAGGATGCCGGTCACTACGTCCTTGAGGATGCCGTTGACCGGATCGTACCTTTGGCACAGCGCTTTTTGGCCTGACAGGGCGCGGGAACGGCCGTGAATATCGCCGAAGCACTCACGCGGCAGGCTGTTCAACAGCCGGATGGGCTTGCGCTGATTATCCCGATCAAGCGAACGAAGTCGGGCTGGAAGGACAGTCGCTATACGTATCGCGAACTGGATGAATTGACGACCCGCCTGGCGGCAGGGTTGGCCCGGCATGGCGTCACGCCTGGCACTCGGGTTGCTTTCATGGTGCCGCCTTCTCTGGAATTTTTTGCGCTCTTTTTTGCTTTGTTCAAGGCGGGTGCGGTACCGGTTCTGATTGACCCAGGAATAGGGATCAAGCCGCTCAAGACCTGCTTGGCAGAGGCTCGGCCTGAAGTCTTCCTTGGCGTTACCAAGGCCCACCTGGCGCGGGTGCTGTTTGGATGGGCTCGGGGGAGTGTAAAGCGCCTGATCACCGTGGGTCCCCGACTTGGTTGGGGAGGCGCGAGCTACAAGAATCTGGCTTCGGCTCGGGCCGAGCTTGATTCAGCTGCAAGTTCGATTCAGGATGTCCAGCCGGATGACCCGGCGGCGATCCTGTTTACGTCAGGGTCAACTGGGATTCCAAAGGGCGTGGTTTACAGACACCGCCATTTTTCTGCCCAGGTTGACCTGGTGCGCGATACCTATGCGATCAGGGCGGGTGAGGTAGACCTTCCGACCTTTCCACCTTTTGCCCTCTTTGATCCTGCCCTGGGGATGACGACAGTGATCCCGCCGATGGACTTTACGCGCCCGGCGCGGGTCAACCCGGCCATGTTGGTCAGCCTGATCAAGGAATACTCGGTGACCAATCTGTTTGGGTCGCCGGCACTGATGAATACGCTGACCCGCCATCTGGAAGCTCAGGGAATTCGCCTGCCGGGACTCAAACGGGTCCTCTCGGCCGGAGCCCCAGTGCATCCGAAAGTCATTGAACGAATGCACCGAGCGCTGGAATCGCACGCGGATCTTCACACCCCCTACGGAGCGACGGAATGCCTACCGGTTGCAACCATGGCCGGGCGGGATCTGGTTGGGGCTCCTGCCGCTGCCCATCGAACCGGGAAGGGCATTTGCGTAGGAAAAGCGCTGGCGGCCAATGAAGTACGGATCATATCGATCAGCGATCGTGCAATTGATCTGGCCGAACAGGCGGTCGATGTTGAGCCTGGGCAGATCGGTGAAATCTGTGTCTGGGGTCCAACGGTGACCGATAAGTACTGGGAGCGCGAGCAACAGACCCGAGAGGCCAAGATGACCGACAGCAGGGGCCGCATCTGGCACCGCATGGGTGATCTGGGCTGGCGCGATGAGCTGGGGCAGTTGTGGTTTTGCGGCCGCAAGTCAGAACGAGTCCGCACCCGATCCGGCGATCTGTACACCGAATGCGTCGAAGGGCCTGTTAATGCCCTTGAGGGAGTTTATCGCAGCGCGCTGGTTGGCCTTGGTCAGCCCGGTGAGCAGACTCCTGCGGTGGTGATTGAGCTTGAGCCCGGTGCTGACAGGGATACGGTCAAGGCGCTTGCTGAACCTGTAGTCCAGCGCTTCGGGATCGAGCGGGTCGAATTCAGTCAGTCGTTTCCGGTGGACATCCGTCATAACGCCAAGATCAGGCGCCATGAGCTAGCTGCTCAGCTAAGCCAGAAATAATCGCCGATAGGCTGCGGTGAAACACCGCGAGGCACGGTTCAAAGCCGTTCGGAAATCGTGATCTCAGTGCCGGGGACATCCATGACCGAAACGGGTCCGCTTTCTCCCTGAAGATCTCCAGGCTGTGCTGTTACACCGCCGCTCATTGAGACACGGGCCGTGATGACGATCTCCGGGAATGTGGAAATATTCATGCCATCCACCATGGCGTCGCTGTCACTGAGGCCAAACCGGGTCGGCAAGTCGGCAACGGTCATCCTGCGCACGGCGAGCGGGGTTGGCGGTCCTGCAGCAGCGCGGGCCACCACAAATACCGTCTCGTTGCCACTGAGACCCTCTTTCAGTCCCGGATCAATATCAAGTTCGACACCAAAAGTCGGGCCGCTTGCAGACTCTTCAGCCATACCGCCTGCGGGTGAGCCCGGCTCTGGCGCAGGCGCTGCCGCCATCGGCGGATGACCCGGCGGCAGGGCAGCGGTGGGATCGACGGGGCCAGGCCGGGTCGGAGTTTGCGCTTGGCCTTGCTCCATCGTCGGGTGTCCTGGCGGCATCGCAGTCACGCCGGGAGGCAGAGGCCCTGCGGTCTGGGTTGGCGGTGTTGCCGGCATGGTTGGCGGGTGTCCGGGGGGCAGCGTGTCCTGACCCGGACGGAGCGGTGGTGCCTGACGAGGCGGAGGCAAATCTCCTGGATCCTGGCCAAGCGCCACTTTCGCCTGCGCAATCTGTCCAGCGATCGAGTTATAGACCGACGAATTGGGGTCCAGAAGCGGAATCAAGCGCTCCCACCAGACGATGGCGCGCTCGAAATTGCCGGCCTGAAATGCACCGATACCCATCAACCACATGGCTTTCTGGTTGTCAGGGTCATCAATCAGAGCCTGAGTGAGGAGTTGGCGCGACTCCGCAGGCAGTCCATTGCGGCTCCCCATGAACATCAGTGTCTCGGCCAGCTCGACGGCGACGAAGGTATTCGAGTTATCGATGTAGAGCGAACGCCGGAGCGCATGCTGGGCAGATGAAAATTCCTGGATATTTTTATAGGCCATGCCCAGTTCGGCCCAGCCCTCAGGATTGTTTGGATTGCGCTCGAGACTATGGGCGAGTTCAACCAGATCTGCCCGCAGTTCTGTGACCGGGTCATCCGACGGACTCAGGCCTTCCGGTGTTCCGACGAACTGATAGATCAGAAAAGTGGCAACCGGAAGCGCAAGAGCCAGTGCAATCGCAAGTCCCTTGGGTCCGCCGCTGCTGCCGCCAGCCTCTGAGAGAGCCTGCCGGAGCTTGCGCCTGCGCTTGGCGTAGTCCTCCGGATCCAGTTCTTCGATCAGATCATCGAGTGCATCAAGCTGCTTCTGGATACGGGCCCGCTCCGGGTTGCTTCCCAGCAAGGGGCGAAGCGTAAAGAAGGCGGCAACGGCAACCGCGAGCGCGGCAAATAGCAGGAAGGTCAGTGAAGTCACAGGGCTTGACGTCTCTTTCTAATCACGAAGAAGGCACTAAGGAGGCCAATCAGAAGAAGCAGGCCAGGGCCTGCCCATAGCAAAAGGGTATGACGGGCCAGAGGGGGGCGATACAAGACGAAATCACCGTAGCGCTCGACCATGAAATTGCGAATTTCGAAGTCTGATTCGCCGTCCTGAAGCATATCGAAGACCTGCATCCGGATGTCGCGCGCCAGGGGTGCGGTAGAAGCCGAAAGAGATTCGTTCTGGCAGACCGTGCATCTGAGTTCTTCGACCAGGGACTGGTACCGGCGTCGCTCCGTTTCGCTGCGAAAGGGCAGCGCTTCGATCGGCGTGATCATGCTTCCCATCTGGCCGCGTTGAACGGGGGCCGGCACGTTGGCTGATTGTTCCTGGTTAGGACTCTCAGCCTCTGCCGAAGCCTGCGTCTGCGCAAATGCAGGGGGGCAGAATAAGCATAGGCACAGGGCCAACGCACAGGAAACGGTGAGAGCTCTGTCCAAGCGGCTTGCATCCATCATGAGCCCGCCTCCACGCGCATTGCCTGGATTCGCTGCATCAAGTCGGCGTAAATCTGTTCATCCACCGGGCCGATCAGCTTGTGACGAATCACTCCCCGATGATCAATCAGGAAGGTTTCTGGCGCGCCGTATACGCCCAGATCAATCGCAGCTCGGCCTTCAACGTCTACCATATGAAATGTCCAGGCATCGCCGAATTGATTCAACCATTCCAATGCATCCTGCCGCTCATCGCGCCAGTTGAATCCAACCAGGGGAATGCCGGCTTCCCGGCCCAGGCGTTCGATGTAGGGGTGCTCGACCCGACAGGAGAAGCACCAACTGCCCCACACATTTAGAATGAAGGGCTGACCGCGCAGATCGGCGGTGCTGCGAATCACCTCTGGATCGTGCAGTCCCGGCAAACTGAAGTTCGGCACTTCTCGGCCCACCAGCGGTGATTCGACCTGCCGCCGTTGCTCTGCACCCGGCAGGCTGATCAGAAGAAGCACAACCAGCCCGACGAAA
>JAZBPR010000230.1:0-3909 GCA_036351735.1 Wenzhouxiangella sp.
CTCAGGTTTGGCCACTTGTTTGACTCCTGGCGTTGGCCGAAACTGCTGGCCATCATGCTGCTCGGGCTTTGGGCCGGCCGCCGACTGATAAGAGGCGAATTGCTGAACAACAGGGCCCTGCTTTTAAAAGTCCTCATGGTTGGCGCCCTATCGGGCGGCATCGCCGGGCCGATCATGGCCCACCTCGGCGGACTGGGCTTTGACAGGCCACACTCTCTGGAAGGGCTGGCATCTGTCGTTGCCTATACCTTCGCGGTGATTCCGCTCGGCCTTGCCTACGCCGCCGGTTTTGTTCTGCTTTGGCAAAAAACCGCACCCTTGCTGAAAGTGCTGGCTGCTCCGGGCCGTATGGCACTGACCAACTATCTGAGCCAAACCCTGATTGCGCTAACCGTCTTCTATGGCATCGGCCTGAATCAGGCCGGTCTTTGGTCGATCCAGAAGCTGATGCTTTTTGCCTGCGCGATTTATCTCGCCCAAACCGTGCTTTCGCACCTGTGGCTTCGCCATTTCCGGTTCGGGCCGGCTGAATGGGTCTGGAGAACCCTCACGTACAAGCAGGCACCAGCCCTGAGACGCGCGACTGTGCCCTGAAGGCTTCAGCTTCGTGAACAAGAATTTCTTGAAGGCCCGACTGGCCTTCGGAAAGTAGCGGCCTAAAGGCCGTCAGTCACCTAGATACAACTTACAAAAGTCCAACGAGGAGAAATCATGTTTCATTCAAAGTTCTTTCGCATCAGTTCTTTTTCTTTACTCACATTGATTGCCGTGTCATTCGCTTCATCTGCGTCGGCTCAGCTCAAGGTGTGGGAGGATTATGAGCCTTCCGACGCCTATTGGTCGATCACGACAGTCAAATTGCAGCCCGGCACCTTCAACATCTATCTGGAAGGCTTGAAAGCAACCTGGGTCGCGGCCAATGAAGTGGCTAAAGAGCTAGGGCATGTAGAAGACTATGCCATTTATGCCAACCAGGCCGTTGCGCGGGGCGCTTTCGATCTGATGCTGGTTATCAAGTACCCCAACTCGGATTCAATGGGCCCAAACCGGGAACGCTACAACGAGTTCATGAAAGCCTGGGGCGAAGAAAACATGGACAACAGCAACGAGACCGTGCTTGAGCTGTACAACGAAATTCGTGAAATCCAGGGCGAGTACATGATTCGCGAAATCATCCTGAAGTAATCCATCTATCCATTGCGCTGCAGGGGATGCTTCCCCTGCAGCGCTTTTGGACTGAAACACGGGCCTCAAAGTGCGCAACGCTCAGGGACACGATCAGCTCGTGACTCAACACCTGCAGACCGCCAGCGAAATGACCACCGGCTTTACCGCATCGTGACCGTCTGTCGCATACCGCAGCGCCGACAAGAAGCACTGAACCAATGACCTTGATCACTTGCAGTTACCGGATCACTTGATGAGGCGCGACCCATGAGCCTGACGCTGGATTCGCCGGTGCTTGTGCCGACGGCAAAAGGCGACCGATACGTCGTCATGGATGTCCTGCGCGGCTTCGCGCTGCTCGGCGTGATGCTGGTCAATCTCTACGAATTCGGCGGTGTGGATGTCTTGATCACAGCCGAGCAACTGGCCGCCTTGCCTTCCGCCACGCTCGACGATCATTTCGAGTTCTGGCTTAAGCTGCTCGCCTACGGCAAGGCCAACACACTGTTCGCTTTCCTGTTCGGGCTGGGCTTCTGGATTCAGATGGAGCGCCTAGAGGCGCGCGGCGCGCCGTTCAAGGCAATCTATCTTCGGCGCGCCACTATCCTGCTCAGCCTCGGCCTGGTGCACCTTCTGGCCTTGTTCAACTGGGACATCCTGCACATCTACGGCATGACCGCGTTCATTCTGTTTGCCTGTCGAGGTCTGAATGACCGGACCCTGCTCTGGGTTGGCCTCCCGCTGCTGCTGTTCGCTCAGCCACTCGTGACCTGGCTGTTCGAATTAAGCGGCATCACCGATCGGTTTTACGACGAAGCGGCGGCCGAAGCCAGCGTCCTGGCCCGACAAGCCGCGGCACAGTCGGGTGAATTCGGCACCTTCCTCGCGAGCATCAACGCCGACTACTTTATCTGGGTAATGTCCGGGGGTCTGCTGGGCTGGATCTGCTACGCGCTCGGTCGGTTTTTCATGGGCGCATTGGTGGCCCGCCGCGGATGGATTCAGAATGCCCCAGATCATCTGGGCATGTTTCGCCGCTGGCTCTGGCCGCTGCTGATCACCGGGCTGTTGCTGGAGCTGGCCCACCTGCTGACCGATGAACTCCCCGAACAGACCCTGTTTGGACAGATCGAACTGCTGCGCACCGTCCTGCACGTTATCGCCACGCCGCTGATCGCCGCCGGCTACATCTGCGCTATCGTGCTGGTGTTCCACAGCCGATCAATGCGCTGGCTGGTCAAGCCCTTCGCGCCGGTCGGCCAGATGGCGCTGACCAACTACCTGACTCAGAGCGTGGCGATCATTTTGATTCTGACCTCAGTGGGCCCCGGGCTCGGACTGGCCGGAAAGGCTGGCGCCTCAACCTTCGTGCCGCTGGTGCTGGCCTTCTTCATCATCCAGATCATCGTCAGTCACTTCTGGATGAAGGTCTTCGCCTTCGGCCCGGCCGAATGGCTGTGGCGCGCGCTGACCTACGGAACCTGGCCACGATTTCTGCGAACGCCGGTACCCACGAACATCAACTGAACGGGAAGATTGACCGATGACCGACTCCTCACTTGGAAATGATCTACAGCAAATCGAAGCCCTGACGGCGATCTATATCGAAGGCGGCCGGACCGGCAATATCGATATCCTTCGTCCAATTTTCCACGAACTGGCCACCATCTGCGGCTACGTCGGCCCTGACCTGTTCGCCGGACCGATCGAAATGTTCTATGACTGGCACGCGGAAAACGGACCGGCCACCGAGCTCGAGGTAGGACGGGTTGACATCGATTGCGAAGGCACTGTGGCCAGCGTGCGTGTCGAACTCGACAACTGGACAGGGCACCGGTTCAGTGACTTTTTCACCCTGGTCAAGATTGATGGGAACTGGCAGATCATGAGCAAGGTGTTCTATCTGCACCCGGAGTAGCTTCGGCTCCATGCCGAAAGCAGGTAAAAACCGCCTCGAGATTAGAGACTGTCCCGAATCGATGTGTGGATCCACAAAAAAGACCGGTCGCCTTAAAGACACGGACATGATGAAGCTCGCCCTGCCGATCGCGGAAGCCATCGATGAAGGCTGCCTGCACAAGCAGGCCGAGCGACTCCGCGCGTCACCGAGCACCCAGACACCCGCTCCGTGATCCTGCGCAGGATTACAAAGCACGTTCGCGACCAGAACTGGTTTGCCGTCGGGCTCGACTTCCTGATCGTCGTGCTCGGTATCCTGCTGGCATTCCAGATCACCGAATGGAGTGCAGAACGTGAGCAGCGGATCGCGGAGGGTCGCTATCTAACCGAGCTTGCGCGTGACCTGCAAGCCGATGTGGACGAGCTTCGGGGCGGGGGGCAGCAAGCGCGGTGGAGGATGACAACGGCAGAATCCATCCTGCAGGCGGTGGATCCGGACTTTGAGCCTCCGGGCTTCTTTCCCCCACCCGCGCCAGCGGATATCCTGAATGGCGCGATCGACCGGTCGGTGTTTTCCGAGTACGTTTTCGCTGCCCTGACCAGCACCTTCATCCTGATCGGAACCGATTACACCTTCGATGAGCTGGTGCAGTCGGGCAATCTGGGCGTGTTGTCCAACCGGGCACTGGTCACGCGGCTTGCCGCCTACTACGGCCGACACAATCGCAAGCGGATCGAATTCGAGATCGCCCGCGAACAGGTCGGACCCTTACTGGCCTATCTTCGCGACAATGGTCTCGGCATGGCCGATCGGGCAACAGTGGACGATGCGATTCGATTGGC
>JAZBPR010000231.1:0-4955 GCA_036351735.1 Wenzhouxiangella sp.
ACTGACGATCAGTCGATAGCCCTCTTCTGCAAGGGGCTCAAGCACCACCGGCAGGGGAGTATCCAGCGCAACCCAACTCTCAGGCAGACGCAGGGTTCCCCGAGTGCAGCTGGGCCGCCCCTCGCGCCAGGAGAAGACGCTGCAAGTCAAATTCAGGTCGCCGGGGGCGATACCGGACATCACGTTCAGGCCCGTGAGTGACATTTCCATCTCGGCGCCGGCCTCACCAGACCGCGTTAGCCTAAAGCCATCCCAGGAGATGGGGCCGAGTCGGCCCTGGCCGCTGTCTAAATCAATGAACGATGCGGCAGCCAGGCATCCCGACCATAGAGCAAAAACCACAAGCCAGCATTTGCAACAGACAGCCATACGTTTATATTGACCGGATGAATTCACTGGCTCGACAAATTCTCGGCAAGCTGCGCGTGCTGGTGGTCGACGACCATCAGATCAACCGAGATTTCCTGCAGGCCGGCCTGTTCGGTCTGGTGGCCGAGGTCGTGGTCGTTGACGACGGGCAGACTGCCGTTGACCTTTGCAAAACCGAGCATTTCGATGTGATTCTGATGGATTTGCATATGCCGCGAATGGATGGGCTTAGTGCCTGTCAGAGGATACGCCAGTCAGGCACCGCATCCGAGAATGCCTGCATCCTCATCCTGACCGCCGATGCCCGGCCAGAAGCCCAGAACGAGCAGCCCGATGAATGCGGCGCCAACGGCTATTTGAGCAAGCCAGCGGGCATTCAGAAAGTCGCTTACGCCATTATCGAGCAGCTTGCCCCGGGAACGCCGTTTCATCAGCAATTGGCTCTGGACGAAGGAGAGACACGCTTGATCGCTCCGGAGCGCGCCCTGGAGAGTGCAAACGGCGACCCTGATCTGGTTCAGCGAATGGGCAGAATGTTTGCTAAGGAACTGGAAGAAAAGCTCCCTCTGCTCGACGCCATGATGGAACGCGGTGAATTGCCCCAGGCGCTGAAAATAATCCATCAATGGAAAGGCAGCTGTGGTTTCGCCGGTACCTCCCGCCTGCATCATGCCTGCGAAAACCTTCACCGTAGTCTGAGTCATCCCAATACTCAGTCAGTCGGAAGCGCTTACGTGGAATTTGTTCGAACGGCGCACGCAACGCGTCAGGCGTTGCAAAACGTCAATGCGGTCGAACCCTAGACCCAATTAGCCGCGCGACTCAACCGCAACCTGCATGGCCTGCTTCATTTCACGAACTGCGGCGCCGAGGCCGATGAACAAAGCGCGCGCAACCAGCGCGTGACCGATATTGAGCTCCCGAACTCCGGTCAGAGCGGCGATCGGGCCCACGTTATCAACGTGCAGGCCATGGCCAGCATTGACCTGAAGACCTGTTTCCATTGCGCGAGCAACCGCGACTTGCAGCCGATCAAGTTCGAGCTGGGCTTCCCGACCCGAGAACTCCGCATAGCACCCCGTATGTAGTTCGATCACGCCGGCACCCGCGTCTGCAGCGGCCTGAACCTGGTCGCAATCGGGGTCAATAAACAAGGAAACACGGATGCCTGCGTCGGACAATCGGCGGCAAGCTTCCCTGATGCGCTGCTGCCCACCTATCACATCCAGACCACCTTCGGTCGTCAACTCCTCGCGCCTCTCCGGAACCAGGCAGACATCGGCTGGCCTCACTTTCTCGGCGATGCCAAGCATTTCGTCAGTGACCGCCATTTCAAGATTCATGCGTGTTTTGAGCCGGCCGATCAAATCAAACACGTCGGCATCCTGGATATGACGTCGATCTTCCCGAAGATGGATGGTGATCGCATCGGCACCAGCCGCCTCGGCAACGGCGGCAGCGTCAATCACGGACGGATAGGCCGTACCGCGAGCCTGACGCAAGGTTGCGACATGATCAATATTGACCCCCAGAAGAGGCGTTGTCATGACATGCTCCTGAACAGTTCCCTAGTCTTTAAAATCCGGCCGTTGAGCTGGTGGTCCAGCAAATAACGAGTCATCAATTTAGCCTGCCGCTGGTCATCAGCCTCTTTCAGAGTGCCGTCGGCGAGCGTCAGTATGACCGCACCACTGTAGACATGGCGCCCACCCGGGGCACAGCCGATAAACCCAGCTTCAGGCTCGAGACGGTACCAGCCATCGGCCGATATACGCTCGCCAGTATGCGCTTCATGCTGAAAATCCGGTACCACGCCCAGGTTCTCCAGAAGCTTCAGCTCAAAGCTTCTTAACGAGCTCGCCAGGCCTATCGAATCGGCCAGATCCGTCAACAAGGATTGGTAAGCATCAAACAGTTCCGGCAAGGGTTCGTCCCTTCCGGTGAGCACCAGCAAAAGCTCGTTGGCATACAGGGCACACCATAAGGCTCTGCCAGCGAGGGCTGGACGTGGCCCGGCCTGATCCAGTCGGGTCAAGGTTCCCAACTCGCCGCGCCGACGCCACTCGGACTCCAAGGGGACAAAAGGCTCTCCTATCCCTCTCCATGGCGATCTGGCACCCCGCGCGCCGCGCGCAACCAGGCCAACGCGACCATGCTCGCGGCTGAACATCTCAATCAGCAGGCTTGTTTCACGCCATGGCCTGCGATGGAGAATCCAACCCTGTTGTGAGACCAGATCGGGCAAGGCCTTTAGTCGGAAAAACCAAGTTCATCCAGGGCGCGCTCGTCATCAATCCAGCCGGCGCGAGTGCGGACATGAAGCTCCAGATGGACAGGCTGACCAAATAGGTCGGCCATCTTCAGGCGCGAGCGGCTACCGACACGTTTCAAAACCTGACCCTGACGTCCGATCACCATGCCCTTGTGCCGGTCTTCGCTGACAACGATCAAGGCGGAGATCAGCAAGCCTTTTTCGGCCTGCTTGAAGCGCTCGATCTGCACGGTCAAGCCATAGGGAATTTCCTGATGAAGCTGCAGCATGAGTTGCTCACGAACAAGCTCCGCGGCCAGGAAACGCGCCGGCCGATCGGTGAACTCATCTTCGGGGTATAACGGTTCACCCTCTGGCAGGCAGGCAAACAATTCGTCGATCAGCACGTCCAGACCGTCGTTCTTGATCGCTGCCGTGTACAGCACCGCCTTAGGACTCAAACGCCCCGAGAGTTTTTCCGTCATCGCCAGAAGCTCAGACCGGTCCTTCAGAAGATCAATCTTGTTCAGCACCAACAGACGCGGCCCTTCAAAACGCCTGACACGCTCGGCAACCCGCTCATCTTCTAAAGTCCAGTGGGCGGCATCCACAACCATGACTACCGCGTCCACGTCGCTCAGCGCGCCCACGGCAGTTCGATTGAGTCGTTTGTTGAGCCCGTGCGGATGTCTCTGGTGCAAGCCCGGCGTATCCACCAGCGCAATCTGGCCGCGCGGCTCGCTGATCACACCCAGCAGACGATGCCGGGTCGTCTGCGGCTTGTGCGTCACGATGGCAACATGCTCTCCGACCAGAGCATTCAGCAGCGTGGACTTTCCCACATTCGGGCGACCCAGCAGCGCGGCGTGTCCAAATCGACTTCGAGTCATGCGGAAGAGGCCTTGGGAGAGGAATCAAAATGCGTCCTGCAGAGTTGAAAGGCTTTTCGGGCGGACGCTTGCTCCGCCTTTCGCCGGCTCGCAGCCTGGGCGGTCACCGGATCGATCAAACCATCGACGGCGCACTGCACGAGAAACTGTTTGGCATGATCGGCTCCGGACTCGCTTAGCACCGTGTAGACCGGCAGTTCGTAGCCGTGAGCTTGCAGCAACTCCTGAAGCCGAGTCTTTGGGTCCTTGAGTTGCTCTGCGTCGGGCAACTCGTGCAGACGCGTCGCGATCAGTGCATTGACCACGCGCTGAGCCGCCTTGAACCCGCCATCCAGATAAACCGCGCCGATGATGGCCTCGACCACGTCAGCCAGTATCGACTCACGCAGAAAGCCGCCACTGCGCAACTCCCCCTGGCCTAGCCTGAGCACAGACCCCAGATCCAGTTCCTGGGCGATTTCGGCCAGGGTGGCGTCCCGCACCAGCCGGGAACGCAGACGGCTCAAGTCGCCTTCGCTGGCGTGAGGTCGCTCAAGGAACAGACGCTCAGCCACAATCGCGTTCAGCAGGCCGTCTCCCAGAAATTCCAGGCGCTCGTAGTGGCGGGTGCCGAAGCTTCGGTGGGTTAGCGCGCGCTCCAGCAGAGAGGCATCTTCAAACCGGTGATCAATCCCCGGCAGCTGATCGATCTGACTAATTGCTAAGCGCTTCTTCGCGGTGGAAGCGGATGATCGCATCGATATTGCCGATGAGGTGTTCTTCAACTTCATAACTGACAATCAGGCGGGTTCCATCACCCCGCACGACGCGGATATTTTCAGGCTCTACGTGCTTGACGTAGCTCAGATCCAGACGCGTCATCAAGTTGCGACGAATGGTTTGCGGTGCGGTATTGGCCGAACCGGGCTCGCCGGCAACGGCGCGCATGTCACTGACCACAGAAAAATGATTGAGATAGATCGGGACTAGCTTGATCCCGAGGTAGGCAGCGAACAACACCAGCGCCAGCACCATGAGGAAGCCAAGCAGCGTCATCCCGCGAGCTTGAGTCGGTCGTTTGGTCATTCACACGCCCCCGAAAGACTGAACATCACTGAATCTTATCACCAATCCGACTCCAGACCACACAGCCCCGTCCGCAGTCCCAGTGCATCCAGATTCTGGAAGCACGGCCTACCAGGTTGTCTTCGGGGACAAAATTCCAGGCTCGGCTATCCAGCGACTGGTCACGGTTGTCGCCGAGAACAAAATAGTGGCCTTCGGGAACCGTCCAGGTTCGGACGCTTCGGTCGGGCTGGTCAGGGAAAATCAGGATGGCATGCTCTTCTTCACCCAGATACTCGATGCGCTCAATCGGGCGTCGGCCCGGCGGGTTCCTGTTCAAGCCCTCGCCTTCCCAGTAATCCACAGTTTCCTGCTCAACCGGTTCGCCGTTGATGAACACC
>JAZBPR010000232.1:0-3878 GCA_036351735.1 Wenzhouxiangella sp.
CGACGACCTCTTATCTGAAGGAAATTGCCCGGGCGCGTACCTTCGGTTTCATGCGAGACATCGAGTTCCTGCGCGAGCGCAACCTGGCCCTCGGCGGCAGCATGGACAACGCGGTGGTGCTAGACGACTTCAAGGTCCTCAATCCTAATGGTCTGCGCTACGACGATGAGTTCGTCAAACACAAGATTCTGGATGCGGTGGGCGACCTGTATCTGCTGGGACGAAACGCGATTGGCAAGTTCACGGGCTACAAGTCCGGCCATGCCCTGAACAACGAGTTGCTCAAGGCATTGCTGGCCGATGCGGACGCGTGGGAAGAAGTCAGTTTCGGCAACGCATCAACGGCACCCATCTCCTACGTTGAGCCGGCTCAGGCTGCCTGAGGCGCCGCGAATTGCTCAGTGCAAGCCCGGGCTGACGATCACCCGGGTTTTCGATAGTTTTTCCGGCCACAGTTGGGCCGCAGTAGCAAGAATCTTTGCGGCCTCCAGCCTTGCGCGAGAGGCCCAGGCGGCGTTTGCCGCGGCGATTACAAGTGTGTTCTGGTCAACGCAGGCAATCTGAATCTTCCCCTTGGCCTCGGGTGGCAACAGCGGCTGGATTCGTTCATCAAGGGCCTGATAGAGGCGTTGAGCCCTCAAAAGGCGCTGCAAGGCCTTGTTGCCTCCGGCAATCTCCAGCGGCTCTTTTTCTCCCTTCAGGTTCATCAGCGTCGATAAAACTCGGATCCTCGGACTCGCCTACAGTTTAGCGGCGGGTGGCGATACAATGAAGAGCTAACTTGCGCTGGCTTTCAGCCGCCCCCAACTGTACTTGCAACCTGTCGCGCACAGACTATCGGACGTCCCATGTTCAGATCTTTGATCACCAAAATCGTCGGCAGCCGGAATGATCGGCTGATCAAGCAAATGCAAAAGTCGGTCGAGGCGATCAATGCCCTGGAAACCGATTTCCAGGCCCTCTCGGACGAGGAACTGAAAGCCAAGACGACCGAGTTTCGTCAGCGTCACAAGGACGGTCAGACTCTAGACGAGCTGCTGCCCGAGGCCTTCGCTGCCGTGCGTGAGTCATCTGTTCGAACCATGGGCATGCGTCACTTCGACGTTCAGCTGATTGGCGGCATGGTCCTCCACCAAGGCCAAATTGCCGAAATGAAGACCGGGGAGGGCAAGACGCTGATGTCCACGCTTGCGGTCTATCTCAACGCGATTGCCGATCAGGGCGTCCACGTGGTGACCGTCAACGACTACCTAGCGCGTCGAGATGCGGCCTGGATGCAGCCTATCTATGAAGCCCTTGGTCTGACCGTGGGTGTATCGGTTCCGGGTATGACGCCTGCCGACAAGCGCGAAGCGTATGCGGCTGATGTGACCTACGGCACCAACAATGAACTGGGTTTCGATTACTTGCGCGACAACATGGCCTTTTCGCTAGAGCAGAAAGTTCAGCGCGGTCAGGCCTTTGCCATCGTGGATGAGGTTGACTCTATCCTGATTGACGAGGCCAGAACCCCGCTGATCATCTCGGGTCCGGCCGACGAAGGTCCTGAGCTCTACATCAAGATCAACCGCATCGTGCCCTACCTCGAGCGACAGGAGGAAGAGGATGGCCCTGGTGACTTCAGCGTGGACGAAAAATCCAAGCAGGTCTATCTGACCGAAGACGGCATGGCCAAGGTGGAGCGCTTGATGAGTGAAGCCGGCCTGATCGAGGCCGGAGAGAGTCTTTACAACGCCAACAACTTGAGCCTGATGCACACGCTCAACGCCGGTCTGCGCGCGCATCACCTGTTCCAGAAAGACGTGGACTACATTGTGCGCGACGGCGAGGTGGTTATCGTTGACGAGTTCACGGGTCGAACGCTGGCTGGCCGACGCTGGTCCGAGGGACTTCATCAGGCCGTCGAGGCTAAGGAAGGCGTGCCGATCCAGCGGGAGAACCAGACGCTGGCTTCCATCACCTTCCAGAACTATTTCCGGCTTTACAGCAAGCTGGCGGGGATGACCGGTACGGCCGATACCGAAGCCTATGAGTTCCAAACCATTTACGGGCTGGAAGTTGTCGTCATCCCGACCCATCGTCCCATGGTCCGGGAGGATCGGGCTGACCTGGTTTTCCTGAACCAGGCGCAGAAGTTTGATGCCATCGTCACCGATATCCAAGATTGCGTGGAACGCCACCAGCCCGTTCTGGTGGGTACAACGTCGATTGAGACATCCGAACTTCTTTCAAAGAAGCTCAAGAAAGAGGGTATTCGGCACGAAGTGCTCAACGCCAAGCAGCATGAGCGCGAAGCGACCATCGTTGCCCAGGCAGGAAGGCCTTCTGCCGTGACCATTGCCACCAATATGGCCGGTCGAGGGACCGATATCGTCCTGGGCGGCAACTTCGAGTCCGAGCTGGCCGAACTGGGCGAGAACATTGCTCAGGACAAACGCGAGGAACTCAAGGCAGAGTGGCAACAGCGTCACGACCTGGTGATCGAGGCCGGCGGACTGCACATCATCGGCACCGAACGCCATGAGTCGCGCCGTATCGACAACCAGCTTCGCGGGCGTTCCGGTCGTCAGGGTGATCCAGGCTCCAGCCGCTTTTATCTGTCGCTGGAAGACAACCTGATGCGCATTTTTGCCTCCGAACGACTGGGTGGCATGATGCAGAAACTGGGGCTAGAGGACGGCGAGGCCATCGAGCATCCGTGGGTGACCAAGGCCATCGAAAACGCCCAGCGCAAGGTTGAGGCGCACAACTTTGACTTGCGTAAGCATCTGCTGGACTTCGACGACGTTGCCAACGACCAGCGTCGTGTGATTTATGCCCAGCGCAACGAGTTGATGGAAGCCGATGATGTCAAGGAGTTGATTGACTCGATCCGCGAAGAGACCTTCGATAGCCTGATCAGTCGCTACATCCCGCCAGATTCGATCGATGAGATGTGGGACCCTGAGGGTCTGGAGAAGGCCCTGGAGGGTGACTTCGGTATCGAGGTTCCTGTTCGTGAGTGGCTGGAAGCCGATTCGGACCTGCACGAGTCCGGCCTGCGCGAGAGGCTGAATGCGGCCGTGGATGCGCATTTTCAGGCGAAGGAAGAGATGACCGGTTCTGAGGTCATGCGGCAGTTTGAAAAGGCGCTGATGCTGAGCATCCTGGATCAGCAGTGGAAAGAACATCTGGCCAACATGGACTACCTCCGGCGCGGCATCAATCTGCGCTCGTTTGCCCAGAAGAAGCCGCAGCAGGAATACAAGCGCGAAGGTTTCGAGATGTTCACCGCCATGCTCGAATCGATGAAGTTTGAGGTGATGAAGGCGCTGGCCCGCGTGCGCATCCGGTCTGAAGAGGATGTGGACGCGATGGAGCAGCAGCGCCGCCGCGAGGCACCCATGCAGTTCCAGCATGCGCAGGCACAATCACCTTCGCAGCCCGGCCAGCCTGCCGGTCAGGCCGCACCGGAGCCTTTCGTGCGCGATGGCCGCAAGGTTGGGAGAAACGAACCCTGTCCGTGCGGGTCCGGCAAAAAGTACAAGCAATGCCACGGCAAGCTGACCTGATCCAAGACCCCAAAACTGGTTCATGATTATTCCGGTCGTGGCGGCCGTGCTGCTCGACGAGCATGGCCGGCTGCTTCTGGCCCAACGTCCGGAGGGCAAGCATCTTGCTGGTCTTTGGGAGTTTCCAGGTGGAAAGCTTGAGCCTTATGAAAGGCCTGAGCAGGGTCTGAAGCGTGAGATTGCCGAAGAGCTGGGTATTCAACTCCATGACTCAACGCCCCTCCTGACTCTCACCCATCATTACGACGATCGAAGTGTGCGTCTGATGCTGCGCGAAGTTGATTCGTGGGACGGCTGTCCGATCGGGCTTGAGGGGCAGCAACTCCG
>JAZBPR010000233.1:0-6588 GCA_036351735.1 Wenzhouxiangella sp.
AAGCCCTTTGGCGGCAAGAAGATCCTCTACATCTGGGAAAACATCGAAGCCGATATGCAGAAGTTCTCAGCCGACCGGGCGCCGGTGATTCCGATGGCAAGGGGGAGGCGGGCTGCGAGGGGGTAGTGGATTGCGGGAGGGCCCTCGGTTGGCACACGCACGCCGAGGGAGTCCGCTTCAATTTCAGATCAAGTCAAGCCAACTTGGGCAGCCGTTCGCTGTGATACCTTCCAACCTTGTCTGAATCAAGATTCAGGATTCAGGATGCACCAGAAACTTTTCCGCGTGTAATCATCCCGAACTGTCCATTCGCCTCTGATGGGGAACAATTTGGAGCAACACGGCTCCCAGCCCGATAAACCAAACGATCTGGGTTAACCCGAACACGGCACCCAACGAGGATAGTGAGGGCACCAGCGTCAGAATGCCGGCAGACCCGACGATCGCACCGATAACATTCAGCCAAGTTGGCAGCATGATTCCACTACGCCATGACCAAAGGCTGATCAGTAAGACCCAGACGCCGCCTACAACCTCAACACCACCCCCGAGCCCGTTCTGAACGACGCCGAGGGCTGACCAGAGGCTGGCAGCTTCCTGGGGCTGGTTCTCATGAATTTTTTCTACGGCAGTCAGCCCGACGCTCGCGATCATGCCGCTTGCGATCACCAGCCCGGCCCAGATGTAGCCAAAAGGGCTGGCGATCGACATCCAAGGCCTATCCGGAAAATCAAGTAGGCGGTGTAAAGCAGTAGTCAGGGCCACAAGAGAAATCCCGAAGACAACATAGATCAAGATATTCCAGATCTGGAAGAGAGTGGCCCGCTCAAGGACGAACTCTAAGCGATTGACCGCAGTCCACCCTTCTGTATTTCCTGGGTTCATGGTCGTCGCTAGCAATAGAAATCCGAACAGGTAGCAAGCCGCTTGGATGAAGGCCGCGGTCGCAGCAATTCTTCTCATCGATTCAGAATTCCGACGTTGAACGTGTCAATCAATAATCGATCAGAACGTCGTTTTCCCGCATGTGCCAAAGGTCTTGCTTGTTGCTCTCAACGGAAAATGTTCATCAAATGCCCGCAAGTACTAGGAAATTCGCCACCTTCAATATTTACATAATATTGACAGTTGTGACGGTTTTGTAAAGATGCTATCATGATGCATGAATGGAGTGGTAGGGAGTCTTGAAACAGGGGCGTCGATCATCCGCTAGACGAGAGTGAAATTAGTCTATTCGACATGGCCAGCCGAGCATTCTGAGAGCCTTTCTCAGATTCCGGCGCGTTTGTCTTTCGCTGCTTGTCTGAAGAAGGTGTTGGATGAGATAGACCCCACCGCAACCCGGAATCTTCTTCATGGCGGGCGCCCTGTTACCAAAGGCGAGGTCGTCTCTCATCAGGGCAGAGGTCCCGGTACGCTTAAAGTCATCCAAAGTGGATCATTCATAGCGCTACATACAAATCCTCAAGGCACAAGTGTCGATTTGCATCGAAGATTGATCAACTTCTTATAGATTCTTGCACGTTGATTTGATCCACCCCATTCGAGCAACCGGCATTTTTCTCAATGCGTTAGCTCAGATGGCCTGGATCATTATTCAATGCAAATCCCGGGTCAACTTTCATTGCAAATCAACAGCCTGATCCCCGAATGTTGATCCGTGGTTGGTCATTGCCGCCGAAGAACTCCTGTACGACGAGTCCCGGCTGGAAGGCGAGTGCATCGTCTAAGGTTCGGTTTCTGCCGGGCCGGTTTTGCAGGTCAATCAGGTTGGTGCCCCCGGGAATGCGCCGCAAGGCGGCTGCCTCCTCGCGGAGTCCGCGCTGAGTCAGCGGAGCATCGACACGGATAACATCCATCGGGTCAGATGAGGCCGGCTCCATTTCATCGATTTCGCTTTGCTCAGGCCGGATTTGCTCCTCTTCCGCGGTGGCGATTGTGAGGGAGAGCGCCGTAAAAAGCGCAATCGTGCTTCTCGCGGGGAGGCCTGAGATGGGCATTGCAGTTATCCATATGCGTGTCAGGCTCAGAATGATAATGAGTCGCGTTCAGAAAATCAACGAAAATAAGTACGCAAAATGGTTATTAAAAAACTTGTGAGTAAACTGTTCGTTCAAGACAGTCGCTCTGCCTCGGAGCAGGCGATTGTCAGCAATCAGGATTCATTTCTCCTGCGCTGGATTGCTGGAAACAACTCGTTCGGTTAAGACATACAGTACGGGGATGACCACCAGAGTCAGCACCGTGGCGGCAAGAATGCCGCCGATGATGACCGTGGCGATCGGCGAGAAGCGTTCTGCGCCCACGGCCAATTCCAGGGCCAGCGGCAGCATGCCGGCAATGGTCGACAGTGCGGTCATCAGGATCGGGCGCAGGCGGGTGGCGACGGCCACCGCCACGGCGCGTGCGGGGCTGGCGCCGTTTGCTCTTCGCTGGCGCGCGACGTCAAGCAAAATGATGGAGTTGTTGACCACGATGCCCACCAGCAAGATGACGCCCAGCAGCGCCGGCATGGAGACGTATTTCCCGGCCAGCAGCAAGGCTGAGGCAACCCCGATGAATTGCAGTGGAATCGCGGCCATGATGGTCGCTGGATGGATGAAACTGGAGAACTGGACAACCAGCAAAAGATAGACCGCCAGGGCTGAGAGCATCAGCGTGCTGAGCATTCTCGCGCGTGCTTCCCCGAAATCCTGCTGCTCGCCGACGAGCCGAACCTGCATTTCTTGCGGGCTTTCAAACGTGCTCAGGCGTGCTTCGACGTCGGCAACGACCGCCGACAGCGGTCGGCCGGTGTGGTATCCCAGGATTTCAAGCGTGCGCTGACCGTCTTCCCGGGTCAACAAGCGCGGGCCTTGCGCGTTTTCCAGGGTGGCGATCTCACGCAGCGGGACGCTGCCGCCGGGCGTGTTCAACACGATCTCGCCCAGGTCATCGAGCTGTTCGCGCTGGTTTGGCTGATACCGAACGACCACCTGGAGGTCGCGCCGGGGTTGCTGCCGATAGCGGGTTGCGGCCTGACCGTCGATGGCGCGATGCACGGTGACCGCGGCCGCCCGGGCGCTCAAGCCGAGTTCGCTGACCCGATCATGATTCAGTTGCACCCGGACTTCCGGTGTGTCCAGCGACCAGTCCTTGTACAGATCGCTGATGCCCGGTATCCCGGCCAGATGATCGACAAGCTGATCACCGAGTTCGCTGAGCCCGACGATATTCTCGCCGGAGATTCGAACCACGATGGGTGCTGCGGTGCTGCTGCGCGCCGTTCCGCCCATCTCTTTTGGAACACCAAGCATCACGCCCGGCGTTTGCTCCAGGCTGCGGCGGACCTCGTCCATGAGCGCCCACTGGCTGATCTCGCGTTCGGTCCGGGGCACCAGCTGGACGGTGACTTCTGCCTGGTTGGCGTTCATGGCACCGCGCTGTCCCATGGATCTTGCGCCGGGTTCATGTCCGACGCGGACGCCGACTTCGAGGACTTCACCGCGCCCCACCAGATCGTCCTCGATCACCTGCATGGTGGCCACGGTGTCTTCGATTGGCGTACCGGGAACGGTGTCGACTACGACCTGGAAGCTGCCCGAGTCGAACCGCGGCAGCATTTCGCTTCCTATCAGGCGCAGCATGCCGATGCTGGCGATCAGTAACAGGACAGCGAGGCCCAGCATCATGATCGGATGACGCAAAGCAGCCCACAGCGCGCGCAGATAGCCTTTGCGGATTACGCGCAGGCTTCGATCCACGGCCCGGGTCAATGGATTTCGGGCTGTCTGCGGACCTTCCGGCTTCAGCCACCACACCGCCAGCAGGGGGATGAGGGTGACCGACATGACAAATGACGAGGCCAGCGCAAACGCCAGCGTCATGGCCAGCGGCCCGAACAATTCTCCGATAAAGCCCCCCATGAAGGTCAGCGGAACGAGCACGCCCAGGGTGGTCAGGGTGCCACCCAGTTTGGCCCCCAGGATTTCTCCGGTTCCCTCAAGTGCTGCTCGGGCGGAGGTGATGTCGCGCTCGACAAGATGGCGGTGAATGTTCTCGAGGATGACGATGCCGTCGTCGACCAAAAGGCCGATCGCCAGAATCAGCGCCGACATGGTGACCATGTTCAGATCAAGACCGGCCAACTGCATCAGGACAAAAGTCGTCAGGAATGCTGCCGGTATCGACAGGGCAATGATGAGTGCTTGGCGCCAGTCGGCCAGAAACAGCAGGACAATTAGCATGGTCAGCCCGACCGCCACCGCCACGGTTCGGGTCATGTCTGAAATGACCTGCTCGGTGAACACCGAGTCATCGTCGGCAATCGTGATTTCGATCTGGGGCAGTTCAGCGGCCAGTGCTTCGACCGCCTGCCGCACCCCGGCGGCGACCTCGACCGTGTTGGCCTCGTCGCGCCGCAGGATCTGCACGGCGATGGCGTCGCGGCCGTTGTGCCGGTACGCCGAGTGTTGCTCGCCGGCCTGGAGCGTGACCTCGGCGAGCTCCTCCAGTCTGATCAACCGGCCGTCTTGCGAGCGCACCACAAGTCGTCCGATCCCTTCCGGCGAGGCCAGCGGGGCATCGAACCGCACGACCGTCTCACGTTGCCCATGGTCGATGCGCCCGCCCGGCGCGCTCAGATTCCAGTCATCCAGCACGGCCATGACTGTCTGCATGTCGATGTCGGTAGCATCCAGCCGGTCGCGATCCACGGCGACGTGCAGCTCCAGCTTGTAGCCGCCGAAGATGTCGACGGCGGCTACCCCGGGGACGCGCTCCAGCCGGTCGCGCATAGCGTTGTCGGCCAACTCGCGCAATTCAGGCATGGGCAGCAGGTCGGCGGCAATGGCCAGGGTCACGATGGGCTTGTCGGCCGTCGAGAATTCCAGTACCTGGGGCTCGTTGATGCTGGCCGGCAACTCCTGGCGCACCCGTCCGATGGCGTTTTGTACGTCGACCGCGGCCAGGCTGGATGATCTGTCGAAGGCAAATTCGACCCGGATGACCGAAAGCCCGGTCTGGCTGCTGGAACGTATACGCGTCATGCCGTCGAGGCTGGCGAATTCCTCCTCCAGCAGTCGGGTCAGGTCGGTATCGACGTCTGCGACTGCCATGCCGGGAAACTGGGTGATCACGGTGACGGTGGGCGGGTCAGTGTCGGGAAAGAGCCGAACCGGCAGCTCGAAGCGCGCCTGTATGCCCAGCACCAGCAGCGCGAGGATCAGGGCGATCACCGCGTGACGATGGGACAGCACCCACTTCGGCCAGTGATTCACGGGCCCGGCGCTTCCTGCACGACCCGAATGGGGACCTCATGGCCGAGGCGGGGATCGGCGGTGGTAATGACTATGTCCCCGACGGTCAGTCCTGCTTCGATCAGCACGCGGCCATTCGAGCCTGGCCCGGTTTGCACCGAGCGTCGGCGGGCCTCGTCGCCGCTGGCCAGGTACAGCCAACTGGCGCTCTGATCCTCATGAACCGCCTGCGCGGGAACGCTGATCGCATCTTCGCGATACAGGACGCGCCCGCGCACGATGACGGCCATACCCGGCTTTAAATCATCATTTTGCTCAGGGATCAGCACCGCCAGTGTGGCACTGCGCGTGTTCGGAGCCAGCGCCGGATAGACCCGATCGACTTTTGCTTCCCACTGCTGCTCGATTGCGGGGACATGAATCGTCACGGGAAGGCCGGGCTGAACGCCCGCCGCATCGGTTTGGGGCAGGTGGACCACGGCCTCGAGCTGCTGATCGGCGACCAGCTCAATGATGGGCGAGCCCTGCCGAGCCAGCTCACCGCGCTTGACAAAGCGCTGCTGAATTCTTGCATCGAAGGGCGCTCGGCCGACGGTATAGGCCAGACGTGTCCTGACCAGGTTCAGGTTGGCCTCGGCTTCACGCTGCTGCGCGGCTAGAGAGGCCACCTGCTGAGCGGTCTGTTCCAAAAGGCGCTCCGATGCCAGTTCCCGAGAGAACAATTCCTGCTGGCGAGCCAGCTCGTGTTGCGCGGTTTCCAGTTCCCCGTCAATTCTTTCTGACACGGCCTGCAGGCGCGCCTGCTCGGAGACAAGTTCAGCGTCATCGAGCCGAAAGACCACGCTGCCGGCCTCGACACGCTCTCCCTCACGAGAAGGTAGCTCGAGAACATTTGCACTCAACTGGGCCGATAGTGTGGCACGTTGTTCGACTTCGATACTGCCCCGCCAGCTTCGCTCGACCTGGAAAACGCTTTCGGCGGCGGTTTCGATGCGCACCGGCACCGGGGGTGCGGCC
The DNA here is from genome assembly GCA_036351735.1 of Wenzhouxiangella sp. Lineage (GTDB taxonomy): Bacteria > Pseudomonadota > Gammaproteobacteria > Xanthomonadales > Wenzhouxiangellaceae > Wenzhouxiangella. Next base: position 6,255 of record JAZBPR010000233.1, read on the forward strand.
TGAGTGGGTTCAGGGTGGCGCGAGTCTTGAACGCGATCGAAAGTCGCCAAGCCGATGATGACGACCAGCGCCAGTCCGGCAATCAGCGTCAGAAGAGCTGCCGGGGAAGGTTTGGAGAGAAACAACATGCGGTACTCCTGGCTGGGTCATTGGCGCTAGGGGGTTGGGTTTGAAGCCAGTGCCGGCTCAAGCAGACGCCAGATCACATCAGCCTGCGCAGGTAAATCGAATTCGAAATCATGGATCGACCAGCGCATGACCAGCCCCTGAATCATGGCCAGGATCAGTCGAGCGGTTTGTTCTACTTCCAGATCCGATCGAAAGGTGCCATCGA
>JAZBPR010000234.1:0-2178 GCA_036351735.1 Wenzhouxiangella sp.
CCTTCACTTCGACGAGATACTGGTCGAAAGCGGGGATTACGTCGCCCAGGGCCAGGTGATCGGGCGGGTGGGTGCCAGTGGCCGAGCAACCGGGCCCCATCTGGACTGGCGGATCAGCCTCGGTGATATTCGCATTGATCCCGTGCTGCTCCTCGACCAACCCATTCAACCCATCCAATGAGTCTGCGCCTCCTCGGGACAATAGCAACCCTGCTCTGGGTTGCCGGGTGTTCCACGAGTACTCATCGGGACGCCTCTCCTACCGACCTTCCCGGCAACGCAATGGCGCTCCAATCACGGCTTTCCGCCCTGCCGGGTCAATTCGGCAGCGCGATTCGACTCGACCAGGCTGAACCCGGAGTGACGATGCGCGTAGCGCCCGTTCGTGTCAACGCTGAAACCTGGATCCTCGAGTTTTTGCAAGCGACCCCTGACGCCGAACGCGGTTTTCTCCTCGCCTTTGAGCAGACCCTGATCGGCTCTGATATTGCGGCCAGTTTCGTCCCACTCCAGGGCGATGGCAGCTTCTCACGGCAGTCGTGTGGTATGCGCTTTCGCCTGTTGCCAGGAGTCCTGAGCGGGGAGACCGACCCTCAGACCTGCCGCTTTGGCGAAGGCGAGAAGAGCATTGGCCTGCTAAAGGAAGTGGCCTTAACCGATCGCCAGATCGTTATCGCCGATCAGTTGATCCCATCTGCGGGCAACGCTGGACAGTCAACCGATGTGCTTAGACTGTATCGGCTTGACCGATTCACCGGCAACGTTAGGGGTCGGGCGGGAGGCGATCATGCATGGCGCTTATCGGCGCCGGTCGTTCTTGAAGTCGGGGGCCAGAGCATCGAGCCAGTCGACGCAGCCGGGATGTCACTTGATGTAAAGGTCAGGCTTTCTCTGGTCGAGAGCCAGGAAGTTGGCTCCCCGCTCATCCATCTTCAGGCGATGGACGCCGTGACCGGTCAGACTCTCGGCCAGGCCTGGGCGGATACCCAGGCCGAGACCATCGGGATCGCGTTGGACACGGTTCAGATCAACCTGGACCGAGAAGGCTCCAAATAGCGCCGGAGATCAAACCTTCCAGGTCGGGTGCCCATCGATGGGTTGATAACCGTCTTCCAGTCCCTTCGTGACGATCGCCACGGCGTTGTGCGGATGGAGGCTTTCGAAGTGGCTGACTCGGGCCCAGAAATCGGTGACCCGATCCTGATCTGCCAAGGCGGTCTGCACGCGTCTGGCTGCATCCTCACAAAACATGAGATTCTGTCCGTTGAGCAAGGCAAAGGCCTGCTCGTCTTCCCGCTTCACAGCCGCCTGCACAGGGGTCTTCAAAGCATCTTCGATCGCGTCAATCATCTGAACGAAGGGAAAGGCTTCGAAAGATGGTGCCAGCTGCAAGCGGATATCCGCCGCAGAACGCTGGGAGTGTGGCGTTGCCCGGATTCCCTCTTCGGTCCCCAGCCACTCCACCACCTGATTGGCATCCAGGCTAGATGCGTCGCCAAAGTCAGCACGGAACTGCTCCTGAATCAACTGCCTGGCCAGCGCCGCTGAACACGGACACGTGCTGGAATAAACGACCTGGAAAGCCATCTCCATAGCGAACTCGCGACCATTCAGGCTGGCGATCAGGCTGATGGGGTATTGCTTCCAGCCGCTGTTGTCGCTGACCAGCGCTTTCCGTCGGAGCAGATATTCGAAGTCAAGACGGACCATCGCCCGCGTGCTCAGGTCTTCATGCGAGACCAGAAAATCCCGGAGAAGATGACGCAAGGCTGCCGGCGTGATGGGATGCTCGGCCAGAGCCCTGTCCAGATGCAAATACAAACGAGACATATGGATGCCACGTTTATCAGGCTCATCCAGATTGACGAATGCGCTGATGCGCGCATTGGTCTGGATCTGGCGTCCATCGGGACCGTCCAGAAGGATCGGTAACTCAATGTGGTTCATTCCGACCCAATCAAGCTTGCCCGCCACCTGTACTTCAGCGTGGCTGGCGATATCGGGCATTCTTGCGAGCTTGGATTTATTGGTCACTGTCAACGATCTCCGTTTCGTTCTCCTGCAGCGCCAAAGGCAGCACCGCTTCCACCCGGGCAATTACAAGGTAGCAACGATAAAGGAACTGTGAGCAGGCAAACTGCCGGAACTATTGAAGTATTCATGAAAATGGTCGGAGCG
>JAZBPR010000235.1:0-2011 GCA_036351735.1 Wenzhouxiangella sp.
CGTTTCACGCAGGCAGTTTTTCATCCGCTTGGCCAATCTGATCAGCAGTTCATCCCCCACCGCATGCCCGTGGCTATCGTTGACCTGCTTAAACCCATCCAGATCGACAAAGGCGAGTGCGAGCGGAACACGACTTCGTCTCGCCCTGGCCATGGCCAATCCCAGACGATCGGCCAGCAAGACGCGGTTGGGAAGCCCGGTCAGGGCATCGTAGTGCGCGATATGCCTAAGTTTTCGCTCGTTTTCCTTGTGCTTGGAAATGTCGTCAAACAAGGTCACAGAGCCTTCCTCTTCGGTCAAAGGCATACTCGTTAACGACACCTCGATGATTTCGCCATCTGCCCGGCGGAAGTGTTTTTCCCCGGTGAAGCGCTCACCGCGATCGGTTGCTGCCAGCAAGGGGCAGATATCTTTGCCCGAGTCCTTGTCGGATCTGACATGAAAAAATTGATGCGCTCGCTGCCCGATGATTTGTTCAGGCGCGTAGCCCAGCAAAGCGCAGGCGCGCGGGTTCACCTCGGTTACTACCCCTTCATTGTTCAGGGCATACAAACCTTGTCCAAGGGATCGGGTCAGCAAATCCAAACGCTCCCGCTCCGCCAATTTGGTCGATGTCAGCCGGACCAGCGCGTGACCTCCCAGACCAAAGATCATCACACCCAATGCCACCACAAGCGAATTCATGCGGAACGCCGCATCCAGTTGCCCCAACGCGGGCTCGCGACCGCATGACAAGAGCCAGCCGGCTACAGAGCTATCGGGGGCAAGAAGTGGTACCTGCGCGATGGTCAGTTCGGGTGTGGCCTGATCAAGTCTGAAGGCTAAAGGCCCAGAGCCGAGAATCTTTCGCCAAAGATCGGGTTGGTCCGCCAAATAGCGGTCAAGATCAGCGAGCATCAGGATCTGACCGGAACCCTCGCCGGTGGCCATCGGAGCGTCAATCTGCATCAGTTGCTCAAAACCCGCGCAAGGCTCGTAGGAGGCACTTGTCGGATTCAGCAAGGCAAGGTCCTGCACTTCACCATTGAGCACAACTCGGTAGGCTCGATCATCGTCCAAGCGCTGCAGATCATTCAGCAATACTGCGATCGGGACGCTGAATTCAACACTTCCCAGGTGAGCTTCCGTGTCATCAAGGATGGGAAAGACACTTCGAAAGCCTGCCGCATGTCGGCCCGTTTCAAAGCCGTGTACGGGCTGAAACAGGCTGTTCGCCAAATGAATTGACTGCCGAAAAGAAGCTAATTCATCCCCGTAGTGGTCCGGCTGATGAAATCGCAGCAGGCTGACTGAATCGGGCAAATGGAAGTGAAATAATCCAATGCCGCGCGCAGACATCGACTGATACGCCGGGGCCAGGTGAGCCAGGAGCCGACCACGAATTTCATCGCGTAATTCCGGTTGCTGTGCGTCCCTCAGCAATGTCCAGGTTTCCGGCTGTCGGACATATTCTTCGAAGTAAGTCGCAATGCTGTCCTGATAATGCGCCCTAACCGCTTCAAGACCGAGTTGCTGAGCAGCTAGGTTCTGGTCAAGCACCTGCTGGGTGCCAGCTTGATGCTGTCGATAGAACTGCCAGAACACCAGGCAGCCCACGATCAGAACGATGATCCAAACCGCCACGTAGCGGCGATAACGAAGCCGGCCGCGACGGTAAGCGCTCACCGTAGCCAGACTCCGCTAGCGTCGTTAAAGAGAAAATTCCCCATGCTGCCGCCACCCCCCAGTGGTTGATCAAGTTTGGAGGCGGCTCAAACGACAAGAAGCAGTCCCCAAAAGCCTGTCAAGTATACGCCCTGTTCAAGCCCCGGATTCTCAGACAGTCAGAATCTTCAAAGTGTTGGTGCCGCCCGGTTCACCCTGCGTCGTGCCATGCGTGAAAATCACTCGATCTCCCGCTGCCACAAAGCCTCTACGACGCACTTGATCGAGCGCCCGGCCAATCTGCAGCTCGCGGGACTCATCAGGGTAGTCGGCAAAAAACAGCGGATGCACATGCTGGAACAATCGC
>JAZBPR010000236.1:0-4003 GCA_036351735.1 Wenzhouxiangella sp.
ATGGCAGCAGCTACCGGCATCGGAGGACGGGCGGCTGAATTTGCATGCGCTGGTCACCTGCCTGGCTGATCTGGAATTCAACGAGGTTCATGTCGAAGCTGGACCGACCCTGGCCGGGGCGTTAGTGTTGGCCGGTCTGGTCGATGAGTTCCTGGTTTACCAGGCCCCTGTGTTGCTTGGATCGGGTCGACCAATGTTGCATCTGTCAGGGATGGAAAACTTTGATGATCGCCTCCATCTGGAACTGGTTGAGCGGCGCCAAATGGGTTCCGACACGCGGTTTCTGTTTCGCCCGCTCAAGCCTTCGGCGACAGCATAGGAAGAGGGATGTTTACCGGTATTGTCCAAAGCACTGGCAAAGTCGCCACGATCGAGCCGCTTGAGCAAGGGGTGAGAATGCGGATTCGATGTCCCGAACTGGGTCCCGCCGATTGGTCAGAGGGCGACAGCGTATCGGTTGCCGGTTGCTGTCTGACCGCGCTGGCGCTGGATGAGACCGGTTTTTCAGCTGATTTATCCGGTGAAACACTGGCCCGGACCAGTCTGGGTGATCTGCAGGTCGGCGATCCGGTCAATCTGGAGCCGGCGCTGGCTGTGGGTGATCGCCTTGGCGGCCATCTTGTGACAGGCCACGTGGACGGGCTCGCCGAGGTGACTGCTGTGACGCCGGCCGGCGAGTCACGGGTGCTCCGCTTCCGGGTTCCGGACGAGTTGTCCAGGTTCCTGGCCGAAAAAGGCTCGGTCACGCTGGATGGTGTGAGTCTCACGGTCAACACGGTGGCCGCCAATGCCTTTGAGGTCAACCTGATTCCCCATACCTGGCAGGTCACGACGCTTGGCCATCTGGGGGTCGGTGACCACGTCAACCTGGAAATTGATTTGCTGGCCCGCTACATGGACCGGCTTCTGCAACAGCGAGGACTGACATGAAGTTCGATTCCATTCCCGACATCCTTGCTGACATTCAGGACGGCAAGATGGTGGTCATGCTGGATGACGAGGATCGCGAGAACGAAGGCGATCTGATCATGGCGGCGAGCATGACCAGACCCGAAGACGTCAACTTCATGGCCCGTTACGGGCGCGGCCTGATCTGCGTGTCGTTGACCCGGGAGCGTTGCCGTCAACTGGGTCTGCAGCTTATGGTGAGAGATACCGACCGCAAGCACGATACCAACTTCACGGTTTCCATTGAAGCGGCGGAGGGCGTGACGACCGGCATCTCCGCTTACGATCGCGCCCATACCATTCGAACCGCTGTCGCTCCCAATGCGCGCCCTGATGATCTGACCCAGCCCGGCCATGTGTTCCCGCTGATGGCCCAGCCGGGTGGTGTGTTGGCGCGAGCCGGGCATACCGAGGCGTCGATGGATCTGGCCTTGCTGGCGGGTTTGGAGCCTGCTGGTGTCTTGGTGGAGATCCTGAATGAGGACGGGACCATGGCCCGTCGCCCCGAGCTCGAAATATTTGCTCAAGAGCACGGCCTGAAAGTCGGCAGCGTGGCCGATCTGATCCGCTACCGCCTGGGTACCGAAAAAACGGTCGAGTGCGTCCATCAGCAGTCTGTGGGCACGGCTTACGGTCCGTTTCAGCTGAAGGTATTCCGCGACAACATCCACCAGAAGCTTCATTGGGCCTTGCTGCGTGGGGAGATTAACCCTGAAATCCCGACGCCTGTCAGAGTTCACGTGCCGGAGTTGCTGGGCGATGTCCTCGGCATTACCGACCCCGGCTTCGGGATGCCGCTGGACGCCGCACTGGCGGATATCGCGCGGCGCGGCCACGGCCTGGCGCTGGTGCTGGGCTATGATGAGGACGACCAGTCGAGACTGGATGGCCTGCTGCAGGCCGCGCACGATAATTCGTCGGCGAAGGATCGCGCGGCGCGCGAGTTGAGAAGCTACGGACTGGCTGCGCAGATCATTGCCGAGTTGGGCATCCGCCGAATGCAGGTTTTCGGCGCCCCCAGGCGGCTGCATGCATTGGACGGCTTCGGGCTGGAGATCACTGAGTATGTTGTACCGGAGGGGGAGCCTTAAATCTTGATCAGGGAAATTGATTGCCAGCCAGTATGCCAGGGCCGACGGGTCGCGGTTGCGGTATCGCGCTTCAATACCGAGGTCACGGATTTGTTGTGGACTGGGTGTAGTGAGGCGCTGGAAGAGGGCGGTGTGAATGAAATTACCCGCGTCAACGTGCCGGGTGCCTTCGAGCTGCCGCTGGCCTGTCGCTGGCTGGTCGAAAGCGGCGACTATGACGCGGTGATCGCGCTGGGCGCTGTGGTGCGCGGCGAGACCGCCCATTTTGATTTCATCAGCGCTGAATGTGCCCGCGGCCTGGGCCAGGTGGCGCTGGAGGCGCGGATGCCGGTGGCATTTGGTGTGCTCACGCCGGAGAACGGCCAACAGGCCCTTGAACGGGCAGACCCGGCCCGGAAGAACAAGGGACGCGAAGTTGCGCTGGCTGCGCTGGAAATGATGGCGCTGGCGGGAGAGCTGCGTGACTAGACGCTCGCGCAAGGCCCCGGCTAGCGCATTTGAGCCGCGCCGGCGGGCCCGTCGACGCGCGCTACAGGCTCTGTACCAGTGGCAATTGAATGATGACTCGGCCGCAGCCATCATTGGGCAGTTCCTCGAAGAGCAGAACTTCGATGGCGTGGATCGCGAGTACTTCGAAGTGCTGGTCCGCGAAGTGGTCACCCGACGGGACGAACTGGACGAGGCTGTCGCGCCTTACCTTAAGCGCGTTCAAGCCAATCTGGACCAGATGGAGCGCGTCATCCTGCGTCTGGGCGCGAATGAACTACTGCACCATCCGGAAACTCCTTATCGGGTCGTGATTGACGAAGCGCTGGAGTTGTCCCATCGCTTTGGCGCGGAACAGGCCCATACCTTTGTCAACGGCGTGCTCGATCGACTGGCTGCAGAATGTCGCCAGATCGAGCGTGCCGCCGAAAGCAGTGGCGACTGAGTTTGAGCTGATCGCCAGGCTGAAGGCGCGCGTGGCCAGATCGCGCTCGGATCCGGCCGTCCTGATCGGCATCGGTGATGATGCGGCGGTGGTTCGACCTGAATCCGGGATGGTCCTCGTCACCACGACCGACTCGCTGGTTGTCGGGCGGCATTTCCAGTCAGATTGGCCCGCCGAGGATGTGGGTTATCTCGCCCTGGCGGTCAACCTCAGCGATCTGGCGGCGATGGGCGCGATTGCGCATTGGGCACTACTGTCGCTGACATTGCCGGAAGCGGATCCTGAGTGGCTGGACCGCTTTCTGGATGGTTTTCTGGGTCTGGCTAAAGAAAGCACCACCACGCTGGTCGGCGGCAACATTGCGGCCGGTCCGCTGAATGTCGGCGTGACTCTGATCGGACAGCAAGATGCCGATGCCTTGATGCCTCGTTCTGGTGCAAGAGCCGGCGATGCCATCATGGTGACGGGGACGCTTGGCGATGCGGCAGCAGCTCTGCGGCTTGGGGCGCAATCCCCTGCGGAATTGACCCGTCGCTTGCGACGCCCGAGTCCCCGTCTTGAGGCTGGCGCTGCACTTGCCAGTCTGGCCACCAGCATGATTGATGTTTCGGATGGACTGCTCGCCGATCTGCAGCATGTGGTGGGCGATCAGCTGGGAGCCGAGATTGATCTTGCCGCCTTGCCAACCAGTTCCAGCCTGCGCGGCGTGATCCCCGATGCCACCGAGCGATGGCACTTGCAGCTGAGCGGCGGGAATGACTATGAGCTCTTGTTCACCTTGCGCCCTGACCGTGTCGATGCCTGTCGGCGCGCTTTGTCGGCAATGGATGTGCCGTCTTCAGTGATCGGTCGAATTCGAAACCGGCCCGGCATTGTTTGCAAGCGCCCGGATGGTGGCATTTTGAGCGCCAATCGATACGGTTGGGATCACTTTGAGCGCTGATCGAGAAAACGCCGTTCAGGTTGCCTTATCGACTCCGACCGGTTTTCTGGCGTTCGGTTTCGGCAGCGGGCTCAGTCCGAAAGCGCCGGG
>JAZBPR010000237.1:0-2404 GCA_036351735.1 Wenzhouxiangella sp.
GCCCAGCGGGTTCTTGTCAGCGGCAGCTTCGACGGAACCATCGATGCCGAGCGCCTCGAGATCGTGGCCAGCGGCAAAGTCACCGGAGAGGTCACAGTCGATGAACTCATTGTTGAATCGGGCGCCCATTTCAACGGCAGCAGCCGGATTCGGGGCGACGAGCCGCCACGCCAGCTGACCCACGACAACGCTCCGATCGAATCGGATGCGGTGACGGAAACCGAGGAAGAATCAGACAAGAAGGCGGGGAAGAAGTAGTGTCAGCCCGCCCAACCCCGAAAATTATCCGGCTTTAGATTCGGACTTGCGCCGCACGTAAATCGTTCTTTCAACCCGGGCGACCAGCCGACGTTCAGCATTCAGAATCTCAACCGGGTGTAGCAGTAGAACGGATTTTTGCTCAGAGGCCTGTTCGCGAGCGCGGCTGAAGTCATCCTCGTTCAGTTGAAATTCTGCTGTGACCGTGCCCCTGCCGGGGAGGACGAAGTCGATCGACGCAGCCTTGTCCCAGACCACGTAATCAGGCCCAAGATTTTTCATGTACATCAGCATGTAGAACGGGTCGGTCATGGCGAACAGGGAGCCCCCGAAGTGCACATTGACGTAGTTGCGATTGAACAATCCCAGACGCAATGCGACGTCAACTCTTCGGAAGTCATCACTGATATGACGAACACGCACGCCGGCCGCCAAGTAAGGCGGCCAGACATTCATCAATAAACGGAGATAGCGGGCTTTCACTGGTCTGCGCGCAGAGCGCGCACAGCCAGAGGAAGGAAACTGCCGATCAGGCGCTCTTTCGAGCGAGCTTTTCCTTGATTCGAGCAGCCTTGCCCTCCAGGTTGCGAAGGTAAAACAGCTTGGCGCGACGGACACGACCGCGGCGCTTGACCGTAATCGATTCGATCAGCGGGCTGTAGGTCTGGAAGACACGCTCAACCCCAGTGCCGTGAGAAATCTTGCGCACGGTAAAGGCCGAGTTCAATCCACGGTTACGACGAGCAATCACGACCCCTTCAAAGGCCTGAAGACGCTGGCGCTCACCTTCTCGAACCCAGATATTGACAACAACGGTATCGCCAGGCGAAAAATCAGGGATTTCACGCTGGGTCTGTTCCTGGTTGATTTCGTCGATGATCGTGCTCATGTCGTCAAGTCCTGAATACGGTTAGCCCTGTACAGAGGGCAGGCAAGCCCATTATTGTACAGCGCTTTCTGTCTAATTTGCACCCTTTTTCTGCCTAAATTCGTCGATCGCGGCACGCTCAGGCTCATCCATCGGACGATCTGCCAGCAAGTCCGGGCGTCGGGCTTGCGTCCTCATCAGGGCCTGAGCCCGTCTCCAGCGCTGAATTCGTGCGTGATCACCGCTGAGCAGGATCTCTGGCACCTTCCGACCACGCCACTGTGCCGGGCGGGTGAAGTGCGGGCAATCCAGCCGATCCTCGACGAAAGAATCCTGGCTTGCCGAAGAGGCATGCCCCAGCACGCCAGGCTGCAGTCTGATGACCGCATCGATGATCACCGCGGCGGCCGGCTCACCGCCAGACAATACGTAGTCGCCAATCGACCACTCTTCATCCACCATCGCCTCCAGAACCCGCTCGTCCACACCCTCATAACGCCCGCAAAGCAGGATCAGGCGTTCGCGCGAGGCCAGAGAACTGGCCCCCGCATGATCGAACACCCGACCCTGCGGCCCGAGGTAAATGACTGGGGCTGGCACATCATCGGCAAGCGCTGCTTCAATACAAAGGGCTACGGGCTCAGGCCGCATGACCATCCCAGGCCCGCCACCATAAGGCCGGTCGTCAACGCTGCGGTGAACGTCTTCGGTGAAATCGCGCGGATTCCAGCAGCGTAGATCAATCCTGCGATCGGCCAGCGCCCGACCTGTGACACCCAAACCTTTTAGCGTTTCCATCCACTCCGGAAATAGAGTGATGACATCAATACGACGGAGAGCAGACAAGGTTACTGCACCCAGTCTTCAGGCCAGTCAACAAGTATCCGGCCAGACTGCAGATCGACCTGCTTGACGAAATGATCGAACACAAACGGGATCAGAACGGTCGCGCCATCCTCGGATGCCACTTTGAGCACATCGTGAGCGCCTGTCGGCAACAGACCAACCACCCTGCCCCAGTGGTGCTCCTGAAGATTGAATACGTCCAGCTCAACAAGATCGTGCCAGTAGTACTGGCCTGGCGCGGGCTCAGGCAGCTGTGTGCGTTGGACCAGAATGGGTGTTTCGGCCAGCTTGGCCGCAGCTTCGGGGGAGTCGATATCGGACAATTGCGCGACGAGCTTTTGCCCAGAGCGACGCCAGTTCTCGACCTTGACGGGGGTTTCAGAACCGCCCAGGAACCAGGGCGTGTAGTCGAACAGTGCTTCGGGCGGATCA
>JAZBPR010000238.1:0-17439 GCA_036351735.1 Wenzhouxiangella sp.
CAGGTAAATCGAATTCGAAATCATGGATCGACCAGCGCATGACCAGCCCCTGAATCATGGCCAGGATCAGTCGAGCGGTTTGTTCTACTTCCAGATCCGATCGAAAGGTGCCATCGACAATCCCTTCGCGCAGCAGGCCTGAGAGAATGGTCGTGTAGTCGTCCATGATCGTGCGCACAGCCTGCTTCAGGCGGGCGTTTTCCTCATGCAAGCGCTCGGAGAACAGCAGCCGTGGCAGGCCGGGATGGCTGGCAACAAAAGAAAGCTGCCTGGCCAGCAGCAGGCGCAGCCGGCCGTCGGCCGGACCGGTGCCGGTCGCCACGGATTTCACCGTGCCGAGCAGGTTCCGGGCGATCCATTGAGCGACCGCCTCGAGAATCCCATCGCGGTTCTTGAAATGCCGGAAAACGGTGGGCTGTGCAATGCCCACGCGGTCGGCAATCGCCTGCGCGGAGATCTGTCCGCTGTTGGATTCAGCGGCCAGCTTGATGACGGCCTGGACGATTTCTTCGCGCCTTTGTTCTCCGCTCTTGCGCATGCCTGGAACACTAGTAAGTAAGTAATTACTTACTTTACTCTTGTCGAGATTCAGTTGCAAGCCGGTGTCTGGGCTAAAGGGATATCAAGAATGTTTGATTTGGCGCAAATTACGCGCCGGATCCTCGCGGTAGCATAGCGGCATGAATCAGCAATCCGTCTCTTTACCGCACGAAAAGCCGGTTCTGAAAGGGCGCTTGCGTCGTGAATTCCGCACGATGGAAGCGATGGTGCGGATCTGGTGTCGGGCAAAGCACCTTGGCCAGGCGCCCTCGGGCGCTGTGTGTCCGGAATGCCATGCCTTTCTGGACTACGCCTGCAAACGTCTGGAGAAATGTCCCTATGGGGAAGATAAGCCCACCTGCGCCAAGTGCCCGGTGCACTGCTATAAAAAAGCGCAACGCGAGCACGCCCGCGAAGTCATGCGTTTTGCCGGACCGCGTATGGTCTGGCGCCACCCGTGGCTGTCTTTGATGCACCTGCTCGACAAGCGCCACCGGGTAGAACACCCGATGGAGCAGCGGCGGCGTCATTCCCGCAGCCGCTGAATTGCCCCAAAAAAACCGGAATCACTGATCCCATGAGACTCACCCAATACACGGATCTCGGCCTGCGGCTGCTGATTTACCTTGCCAGTACCCCGGGGCAGAGCGCCTCGTTGGGTGAAATCGCCGATGCTTATGGTGTTTCCAAGGCGCACCTGAAAAAGGCCGCCCAGGCGATGGCCGCCAACGGCCTGTTGGAAACCCGTCGCGGCAAGAGTGGCGGCATCAAGCTGATCCGCGATCCGGCAACCGTGGTCGTTGGCAGCGTGGTTCGTCTTCTCGAGCCGGATATGCACCTGGTGGAGTGCATGCGGCCGAACAACGAATGCGCGATTACGCCCGCTTGTCGGCTACGTCGTGTTGTCCATGAGGTCAGAGCCGCGGCGCTGAAAGTTTTTGACAGCTACACGCTGGCCGATATCGTTGGGGATCCCGAGCAAGTCGCTCAACTCAGAGACCTCCTCGACATCTCAGCCTAAAGTTCAACGTTAAGCTTAGCCGGGCCTGACCGGGATATGTTGCTGCTGCAGACGATCCAGCGCCCTTTGTACGTCTTCGATGCTATTAAATCGAGCCACTAGCTGAAGTCCGGTGCCTTTTTCCGAAAGCTCCAGGGTTTGACTCTCGCTGAATACCAGACCGAGTTGGTCCTGGGTCTGCCGTCGAATTTCGGCCTCTTGCGCAATGGCTCGGTCGACCGAAGAAACGCAGTATTCATCCCCAAAGCCACCTTCCGGTTCTTTCAACCAGGCCAAACAGACCAGCCAGCTGACAAAGGCACCGGCGGCGATGATAAAGAAAAACTGGGAGGGGGTTACGAAGGTGAAGACAAAGAGGTAGACCACGGCACCCACATTGCCGTAAGCGCCGGCCATGCCTGAGATCTGGCCGGTCAGGCGCCGTTTGATGGACGGCAGAATGCCAAAGGTTGCACCCTCGGCTCCCTGGACAAAGAACGAACAGAAGATGGTGAACACGATCGCAATAAACAAAGGCCAATCGCTGTCGAGCAAACCCATCAGCAAAAAGCCGATGGCGATGCCGAACATATAGGCCAGCATCACGAAGCGCCGATTGCCGAAGCGATCCGAGACCAGCCCGCCCATGGGTCGGGCAAACAGGTTGACAAACGCGAACGATGCCGCGATCGCGCCGGCCGCGGCTGCACCCAGGCCCCAGGTCATCTCGAAAAACATCGGCAGCATCGAAACCACAGCCAGCTCCGCCCCGAAGTTGGCGAAGTAGGTCACGTTGAGGGCAACAACGCTCTTGAACGGGTAGCGGTCGTCTTCCGGCACGCCCTGGCGCAACAGGGGCAGATTGACCCGAAGGATCTGGACGATCTGGTAGATCACCGTGGCCGCAATGGCCAGGTACAGGTAGAGCGCGGTCAGCCCATCCAGATAACCCATGTTCTGGACCCGCCAGACCAGAATCGACAGCACGCCGACCAGTGGGATGGTGAACACGATCAAAAGGGCTAGATCGCCCCAGCTGCTGACCTCCAGCGCGTTGGCCTTGCGCGGTTTGCGGTGGGTATCGGCGCTGGGGCCGTCGGTGATGGCAAACCAGTAGAACACGCCGTAGGCGGCCATGACGACGGCAGAGGTTGCAATAGCGTAGCGCCAGCCGTTGTCGCCGCCAAATAGCGTCAGGGCGATGGTGGGCAGGGTCATCGCGGCGGCGGCCGACCCAAAGTTGCCCCATCCGGCGTAAAGGCCTTCGGCAAACCCGATGTTTTTAGGCTTGAACCACAGCGCAACCATGTGGATGCCGACCACAAAGCTCGCACCGATCGAGCTCAACACCAGGCGGGCAATGAGCATTTGCTCTTTGCTGGTACCGAAAGCAAACACCAGCGCCGGAATGGCCATCAGCACCATGAGGATCGAAAACACCCGCCGCGGTCCGAATCGGTCCAGCGCCATGCCGACGATGATGCGCGCCGGGATGGTCAGGGCCACGTTGGCGATGGCAAAGAGCCGGAGATCGTCGCTGGTCAGCCAGTCGGCGCTGCGCAAAATGCTGGTCGCCAGCGGCGCCATGTTGAACCAAACATAGAAGCTGATGAAAAACGCGATCCAGGTCAGGTGCAGCGCGCGAATTTCCGGGCTCTTGAATTTGAAAAGGTCGCTGATTTTCATGCAGAAAGCCTTGGGTTGAACGGCAGGCGAGTAGGGAATGACCGGCTCAGGGCGCTGGGATGATCAGCAGGGGGCACTGGGCCCGGCGCGCCAGAAAGGCGCTGACCGAACCGAAAGTCATGTGATCGAATTCCTCGACCAGGCCTTCCAAGGTGCGTGCGAAGAAGCCACCCTCGGCCTTGTGGCTGTGGCGGGACATGACCAGCAGGTCCGGCTGTCGCTCCAGCGTGGCGCGCAGAATCATCTTGCGGGCATCACCTTCGGCCATCAGGACGCGGGTCGGAAAGCCGAACGAAGTCAGCTCGGCCGCGGCCTCTTCTGCCCCGGTCTTGAGTTCGTCATAGGAGCTCTGGAACAGGTGGTCTTCCTCACCAGTCGAGCTACGCGGCTCCTCGACCACGCAGATCAGCGTGATTTCCGGGCTTGAGTCCTTGAACAGGCGCTTCGTTCCATCGAGCACGATCCGTGAGTTCCGGGAATGGTCGTAGGCCAGCATGATGTGCATGTCGTGCTCCCGAGCGGGCTTTAGCCCAAAAGTGATATCTATTTAATCCTTTTTGAGCCAAATGAATATTGATCTATATCAAATGAGCGGTGAGCTCCCCGGTCTGCATGGTCTGCAAAAAAGATTGTAAAAACAATGCTATGAAAATTAAGCGTGGGTTCTGCCCGGTGTTCCAAAAGAATTATCTGGCTTTAACAGCTAAAAAAAATAGCTGTTTTTGACCAAAATCAAGTTTGTTCGCTATCCAACAGACTAGATTGGCCGCATTGGGTAAGTACAAATGACTTGGATCAAGCAGCTAGGAGCAGACCGACGTGGCGTTAAATCGGGATATCGAGAAGTGGGAACCGGAAGATCCGGGCTTCTGGGAGTCGACTGGCAAGGCCGTGGCCAACCGTAACCTGTGGATTTCCATCCCGAACTTACTGGTTGGCTTCGCCGTGTGGTTGATGTGGGGCATCATCACTGTGCAAATGCTCAACCTCGGCTTTCCGTTTGCCGCCGAGCAGTTGTTCACGCTGACCGCGATTGCCGGCTTGAGCGGTGCCACTTTGCGCATCCCGGCTTCGTTCATGATCCGCATCGCCGGCGGGCGCAACACCATTTTCCTGACCTCGGCGCTGCTGCTGTTCCCGGCCTTCGGCGCCGGTCTGGCGCTGCAAAGTCAGGACACCCCGTTCTGGGTGTTCGCGGTGCTGGCCTTCCTGTCGGGCATCGGCGGCGGCAATTTCGCCTGCTCAATGAGCAACATCAGCACCTTTTTTCCCAAGAGCCAGCAAGGCCTGGCCCTGGGCCTGAACGCGGGCTTGGGCAACTTCGGCGTGACCACGATGCAGATCCTGATCCCGGCGGTAATGACCGTCGGGGTTTTCGGACTGATCGCCGGGGAGCCGATGACCCTGATCAAAGACAGCGGCACCCTCATCGGTCGGATCGAGGCGGGCACTGAGACCTGGATACAGAACGCCGGTTTCGTCTGGGTACTGATCCTTTTGCCGCTGCTGATCGCGGCTTGGTTCGGCATGAACAACTTGAAGACCGTCACGCCCGATCCCGGCCACCCGCTGGTGGCCTTCGGCCGCGTGCTTGGCCTTTACCTGATCGGATTCATTACCGCCGGAATCGGTTTGTATCTGTACCTGCCGGCTCCAGTCGGCCTGGGCGTCCTCAATCCCTGGCTGGCCATGCTGCTGATCATCGGCTCAACCCTGCTGCTGATGCGCCTGGTACCCGGCAAGATCGGCGAGAACTCGAAGCGCCAGTTCGTCATCTTCCGCGACAAGCACACCTGGTCGATGACCGTGCTCTATATCCTGACCTTCGGCTCTTTCATCGGTTTTTCGATGGCATTGCCGCTGTCGATCACCGTGATCTTCGGCTTCAGTTCGGTGGAGGTCAACGGCGTGATTGAGCGGGTGGCCAACCCGAACGCGCCCAGTGCCCTGACTTATGCCTGGATCGGGCCCTTCGTCGGCGCCCTGATCCGCCCGGTCGGCGGCTGGATCTCCGACAAGGTCGGTGGCTCGCTGGTCACCCAGATCATCGCCGCGGTCATGGTCGTGGCCTCGGCCGCAGTCGGCTACGTGATGATGCTGGCCTACCAGTCGCCCAATCCGGAAGCCTACTTCCTGGCCTTCATTGCCCTGTTCATCGTCATCTTTGCTGCCACCGGCATCGGCAATGGCTCGACCTTCCGCACGATCGGCGTGGTTTTCAACCAGGAACTGAAAGGGCCGGTGCTGGGCTGGACCTCGGCGGTCGGGGCCTACGGCTCGTTCGTCGCGCCCATGGTCATCGGTGATCAGGTACGGGCTGGCACGCCGGAAAACGCGATGTATGCCTTCGCCATCTTCTATGCCCTGTGCCTGGTGCTGAACTGGTGGTTCTACCTGCGCGCCAATGCCTACATCAAGAACCCCTGATCAATCGGTCGGAACATGACGTTCAATGACCTGCAAATTGCAATTGCTATCAATCAAAACGCCCGAGAGGGCCGGAGCAATCAGACATGAGTTACCTTTTGGATCAATTGGCGTTTTTTCGGCGAGAGAAGGAAGAGTTCTCCGACGGTCATGGCATCACGACCAATGAGTCCCGACGCTGGGAAGACGGTTATCGCCAACGCTGGCAACACGACAAAGTGGTGCGCTCCACGCACGGCGTGAACTGTACCGGCTCATGCTCGTGGAAGGTCTACGTCAAGAATGGGCTGGTGACCTGGGAAACCCAGCAGACGGACTATCCGCGTACCCGCCCCGGTCTGCCCAACCACGAACCGCGCGGCTGCTCGCGCGGGGCTAGCTACTCCTGGTATCTCTACAGCGCCAACCGCGTGAAGTATCCGATGATCCGGCGTCGTCTGATCGAGTTGTGGCGTGAGGCCCGGCAGCAGCATCCTGACCCTGTCGACGCCTGGCAGTCCATCGTTGAGGACCCGGAAAAAGCACAGAGCTACAAGAAGCGCCGCGGCCTCGGGGGCTTTGTGCGGGCCAACTGGGAAGAACTCAACGAAATCGTGGCCGCAGCCAATGTGTTCACGGCCAAGGAGTTTGGCCCGGACCGAATCGTCGGTTTCTCGCCGATTCCGGCCATGTCCATGGTCTCCTACGCCGCCGGCACGCGCTATCTGTCGCTGATTGGCGGGACCTGCATGAGTTTCTACGACTGGTACTGCGATCTGCCGCCGGCCAGCCCGCAGACCTGGGGCGAGCAAACCGACGTGCCTGAGTCAGCAGACTGGTTCAACTCCACCTTCCTGATGATGTGGGGCTCGAACGTGCCGCAGACGCGCACCCCCGATGCCCACTTCATGACCGAGGCCCGCTATCGCGGCACCAAGACGGTAACCGTCACGCCCGACTACTCGGAGGCCTCCAAGTTTGGCGATATCTGGCTCAATCCCAAGCAGGGCACCGATTCGGCCATGGCCATGGCCATGGGCCACGTCATTCTCAAGGAATGGCACGTCGAGGGCAAAAGCGAATATTTCGATGACTATGTCCGCCGCTACACCGATCTGCCTTGCCTGGTCTTGCTCGAGGAACAGAACGGAAACCTGGTTCCCGGTCGCTACTTGCGTGCATCCGACCTTAGCGGCGCCATGAATCAGACGAACAATCCGGAGTGGAAGACTTTGGCTCTGGATGAAAAGACCGGGCGTATCGTCGCCCCACGTGGTTCCATCGGCTTTCGCTGGGGTGAAGAGGAAAAATGCTGGAATCTGGAGGAAAAGGATTCCGACGGCAAGGACGTGCGCCTGGCGCTGACCAAGATCGAGGGCGCTGATGAAGTCATTGACGTCGCCTTTCCTTATTTTGGCGGCGGCGGCAACGACTTCTGGTGCCGGACCGAGCATGATCCCATCCAGCTTCGCCGGGTGCCGCTTCAGCATGTGACCCTGGCCGACGGCTCGAAAGCTCGGGTCGCGACTGTGTTCGATCTGATGGTGGCCAACTACGGCATCGACCGCGGACTGGGCGGAGCTAATGTTGCTGCGTCCTACGACGATGATGTGCCCTACACCCCGGCCTGGCAGGAGCGGATTACCGGGGTTGACCGGGAGAAGGTCATCTCCGTCGCGCGCCAGTTTGCGCAAAACGCGCATAAGACCGGTGGCAAGTCGATGATCGTCATTGGTGCTGCCATGAACCACTGGTACCACATGGACATGAACTACCGCGGCGTCATCAAGATGCTGATGATGTGCGGCTGTATCGGTGTCTCCGGCGGTGGATGGGCTCATTACGTGGGTCAGGAGAAGCTGCGGCCGCAGTCCGGCTGGACCCCGCTGGCGTTTGCCCTCGACTGGCACCGCCCGCCGCGGCAAATGAACTCGACCTCGTTTTTCTATAACCACACCAGCCAGTGGCGCTATGAGCAGCTCGAAATCAAGGAGATTCTGTCCCCGCTGGCCAATCCGGCGGATTACACCGGCTCGCTGATCGATTTCAACGTGCGGGCTGAACGCATGGGCTGGCTGCCGTCGGCTCCGCAGCTGGCGCGTAACCCGCTCAAGGTGGCTCGTGAGGCGCTTGATAAGGGCCGCGATGTGAAAGAGTACGTGGTCGAGTTGCTGAAGTCCGGCGAGCTGAGCTTTGCCTGCGAAGACCCGGACAACCCGGCCAACTTCCCCCGTAATCTGTTTGTGTGGCGGTCCAATTTGCTTGGCTCTTCGGGTAAGGGTCACGAGTATTTCCTGCGCTATCTGCTTGGCACTGAAAACGGCATACAAGGCAAGGACCTGGGCGAGGAAATCGACCGGCAGCCGCATGAGGTCAAGTGGCGTGAGGCTGCGCGCGGCAAGCTGGATCTGCTGGTTACGCTCGACTTTCGCATGTCGACGACCTGCATGTACTCCGACATCGTCTTGCCGACGGCGACCTGGTACGAAAAAGACGACCTCAATACCTCCGACATGCATCCGTTCATCCATCCGCTGACCGCGGCAGTGGATCCAGCCTGGGAATCACGCTCGGACTGGGATATTTACAAAGGCATCGCACGTGAATTTTCACGCCTGACCTCCGGTCATCTCGGCACGGAGACGGACGTCGTAATGCTGCCGCTGCAGCACGACACCCCGGCCGAGTTGTCGCAGGCGCTGGGTGTGAAGGACTGGAAAAAAGGAGAGTGCGAGGCGATCCCAGGCAAGACCATGCCGAACATCGTCGTGGTCGAGCGGGACTACCCGGACACCTACGCCAAGTTCACCTCGCTGGGTCCTTTGATGGACAAGCTGGGCAACCAGGGCAAGGGCATGCAGTGGGATACCAAGGAAGAGGTCGAAGCACTGGGTGATCTCAATGGCCGCCAGCGCACACCGGGTGTGGCCAAGGGACGGCCCAAGATCGAAACGGCCATTGATGCCTGCGAAACCCTGCTGATGCTGGCGCCTGAAACCAACGGCAAGGTTGCCGTCAAGGCCTGGAAGTCGCTGTCGGAAAACACTGGTCGCGATCATTCCCACTTGATAGCCGGACACGCATCGGAAAAGATCCGTTTCCGCGACGTGGTGGCTCAACCCCGGAAGATCTTCACCTCTCCGATCTGGTCGGGTATCGAGTCCGACAAGGTCTGCTACAACGCCGGCTGGACCAACATCAACGAACTGATCCCTTGGCGTACCCTGACCGGCCGCCAGCAGTTCTACCAGGACCACCTGTGGATGCGGGCTTTCGGCGAGCAATTGTGTGTTTACAAGCCGCCGGTGGATCTCAAGACCATCAACCCGATCAAGGGCAAGCGCGACAACGGCAACCCGGAGATCGTGCTGAACTTCATTACCCCGCACCAGAAGTGGGGTATCCACAGCACCTATACCGACAACCTACTGATGCTGACTCTGTCGCGAGGTGGGCCGATCATCTGGATGTCCGAGGTCGATGCCGCCAAGGCAGAAATCAAGGACAACGACTGGATCGAGGTCTACAACATCAACGGTGCGATTACTGCTCGCGCGGTCGTCAGTCAACGCGTGCCGGAAGGTATGTCGATGATGTACCACGCCCAGGAGAAGATCATCAATACCCCGGGCTCCGAGATTACCGGCATGAGAGGGGGTATCCATAACTCGGTGACGCGGGTGGTGGTCAAGCCGACCCACATGATCGGCGGCTATGCCCAGCAAAGCTACTTTTTCAACTACTACGGCACGGTGGGTGCCAATCGTGAGGAATTCATTGTTGTCCGCAAGATGAACAAGCTGGACTGGATGGATGGCTCGGCCGTCGAAGATGCAATGGAAGTGGAGATCAACTAAATGAGGATCAGAGCGCAAATCGGCAAAGTCCTGAACCTGGATAAGTGCATCGGCTGCCATACCTGTTCGGTGACCTGCAAGAACGTGTGGACCTCGCGCGAGGGAATCCACTATGCCTGGTTCAATAACGTTGAAACCAAGCCCGGGATCGGATATCCCAAAGAGTGGGAAAACCAGGACCGCTACAACGGCGGCTGGATCCGCGACAAGAAAGGCAACCTGGTGCCCAAGGCCGGAAGCCGCTGGCGGATTCTCGCCAACATTTTCGCCAATCCGGACATGCCGGCGATCGACGATTACTACGAGCCCTGGGACTACGACTATCATCACCTGCAGTCGGCACCTGACGCCAAGACCATGCCCACGGCCCGACCGCGTTCGCTGATTTCCGGTGAGCGGATGAAGAAGATCGTCTGGGGTCCAAACTGGGAAGAAATTCTCGGGACGGAATTCGAACACAGGTCTAAAGACTACAACTTCGAAGGCATCCAGAAAGAGATCTACGGGCAGTTTGAAAACACCTTCATGATGTACCTGCCCAGGCTGTGCGAGCACTGCCTCAACCCAACCTGCGTGGCCTCGTGTCCTTCCGGTGCGATCTACAAGCGCGAAGAAGACGGCATCGTGCTGATCGACCAGGAAAAGTGTCGTGGCTGGCGGATGTGTGTGTCGGGCTGCCCGTACAAGAAGATCTACTACAACTGGAAATCGGGCAAGTCAGAGAAGTGCACCTTCTGCTATCCGCGCATCGAGATCGGCCAGCCGACGGTATGTTCAGAAACCTGCGTCGGGCGGATTCGCTACCTGGGCGTGCTCCTCTACGACGCCGATCGTATCGAGCAGGCTGCCAACGCAGCCAACGAGCAGGATCTCTACCAGGCCCAACTCGACATCTTTCTTGATCCGCACGATCCAGAGATCATCGCTGAAGCTCGGAAGCAGGGAATTCCCAATGACTGGCTGGAGGCGGCCAAGGCGTCACCGGTCTACAAGATGGCCGTCGACTGGAAAGTCGCTTTCCCGCTGCATCCCGAGTATCGGACCCTGCCGATGGTGTGGTACGCACCCCCGCTGTCGCCGATCCAGTCGGCCGCCGAGGCCGGTCATATCGGTGTCAATGGTGAGATTCCGGATGTTCAGAGCCTGCGCATACCCGTGCGCTACCTGGCCAACATGCTCACGGCCGGGGAAGAGCAGCCCATCGTCACCGCGCTGGAGCGGATGCTGGCGATGCGAGCATTCATGCGCGCTCGCCACGTCGACGGCGAAGAGCGGCTGGACCTTCTGGAGCGGGTCGGCATGGACCTGGATATGGTCGAAGACATGTACCGCTACATGGCCATCGCCGATTACGAGGATCGTTTCGTGATCCCGACCAACAAGCGAGAGTATGCCCACTCCATCTACGACGGCTACTCCGAGAGAGCCGGGTGCGGCTTCACCTTCGGCAGCGGCTGTGATCACACTGGTGGTTCGGATGCTGACGTGTTTGGCGGCAAACCCAACACGCGGCGCAAGTTCTTTCCGATCCGGGTAGAAAAAGCCAGCAACAGCAAAGAGCCGGCCGTACACGAACATAAAGCCTGGAGGAAATCATGAATCCGGTCACGCTCAAAGTCCTATCTCGACTCATGGTTTATCCGACCGCAAATCTGCTGCCCGCGCTTGAAGAGATGCGCGCCATCGTTAAGGCCGAGAGCCGACTTGACAAGGGGATGAGCAATCGCCTGCTTGAATTTATCGTTCAGTTCGACGAGCGGGAGCTGGGTGCAGTACAGGAAGAATACGTCTCGCTGTTCGATCGTGGTCGGGCCTTGTCTCTGCATCTTTTCGAACATGTACATGGCGAGTCACGGGATCGTGGTCAGGCCATGGTGGATCTGATCAACCTCTACCAGGAAAACGGGCTTGAGCTCGACGCACGCGAGTTGCCCGACTATCTCCCTTTGGTGCTGGAGTATCTCTCGGAAAGGCCGCCTGAAGACACCTACGAACTGCTGGGCGATGCCATGCCAATCATCGTGTTGCTCGGTGCGCGCTTGCGTGAGCGCGATTCGAGCTATGCCAACCTCTTTGAGGCCCTCGAGGCACTGGTCGGAAGTCCTGATAACGCAGAGGATCTGCGCGAGGCTGCCTCACAGGAAGGGCCGGACCAAACCATCGTCAATATGGACGAGATCTGGGAGGAAGAGCAGGTTCGATTCATGGGAAACAATGAACCGACCACCGACTGCGGTGCCGCATCAGCGCCGCTCAAACGGAATCTGAATCAACAGCAGCGCACGAGCCGCGCGCGGAGTTAAATCATGGCCAACTACATCCATCAGTTCATTTTCGGGGTATTTCCCTATATTGCGGGCACGGTCTTCCTCGTCGGATCCTTGCTCCGCTTCGAGCGTGGCCAGTACACCTGGCGGGCGATGTCGAGCCAGATGCTGACCGGGCACTCTCGCTGGTTTCGCCCGGCCAGCCTGGCCTTCCATATCGGCATCCTGTTTTTGTTCTTTGGGCACTTAGTCGGGCTGCTGACACCGACCTGGTTTTACCAGGATACCCTCGGCATCGACCCAGGCTTCAAGCAGCTGTTTGCCATCGTTTCGGGTGGCGCTGCGGGTCTTTTGTGCCTTTTTGGCCTGACCTATCTGCTGTGGCGGCGCCTGTTTGTTCCTCGCGTACGCAATAACAGTGCTGGTATGGATACCTTCATCATCTGCCTCATCTGGCTGCAGCTGATGACCGGCATGAGCACGACGTTTTCGTCCATCCATCACCTGGACGGCGGCGTGATGCAGCAGCTGGCGCACTGGGCCCAGAGCATCGTGACCTTCCAGGCCGGAGGACATGAATACATTATGAACGTGCACTGGATCTACAAGATGCATATCTTCCTGGGTCTGGTGATGTTTACCGCTTTTCCGTTCAGTCGCCTGGTGCATATCTGGAGCTGGCCGTGGGCGTATACGCGGCGCCGGTATCAGGTGGTTCGCCAGCAGTAGCTTTGCCTAGACCGAACCTCTTCAAAGCGAAATTCAGCCTGATATTTGGAAGCCGATGAGATGAATATGCAATCCAGCCATGAAGCAGTGGTTACCCCGCCACCAATCCGCGTTGATGAGCGGGAAATCACCATCGAAGATATTGCGCGAGAGGTGCAGTATCATCCCGCGCCGAACCTCGGGGAAGCGCGTCGACGGGCTGCCCGCGCCCTGGTGATTCGAGAACTCCTCCTGGCTGAATGTGATCGCCAGAAAATCTGCGCCGAATCCGGCCAGGAAGGAGAAAGCGACGAAGAGTCGCGCATTCGCCAGCTACTCGAAGAACATATCGAGGTCCCGGAACCGCAGGAATCGGACTGTCGGCGCTATTACGACGCCAATCGCGACAAGATGCGCACCGCCGACGAACACGAAGTTTCCCACATACTCGTGCCGGCGCCGCCGGACGATGAAAAGCTCAGGGCTGAAGCTCGCAAGAAGGCCCTAGGTTTGACTCAGGAGCTGAAAGCTCATCCCGACCGCTTCGTTTCCATGGCGGGTGATTTTTCCAGTTGCCCCTCGAAAGATGTTGGCGGCCATCTCGGAATTATTGCGCGCGGGCAGACCGTACCGGAGTTCGAAAAAGCCCTGTCCCGCTTGCCGGTCGGGGAAATCCCGGATTATCCGGTTGAAACGCGCTTTGGGTTTCATGTCGTTATGGTCCATCAGCGCGCCGAAGGTCACCCGGTGCCGTTTGATCAGTGCCGCAGCAAGATCGCCAATTATCTGCGCGAGCACGTGCGACGGCGCGCGATCAGCCAGTTCATCCAAGTCGTTGCCGGCGAGCACCGGATCGAAGGATTTGATCTGGAGGCGGCAAACTCGCCGTTGGTTCAGTAGATGGATACCGTCGATACGTCGATCGGGTCCAGCAACGCACTCGACGACTTGCTCACCATGGCTCGGTCCGAACCCGGGCCAGCGCGATTGTTGACGCTTTTGCTGCGTGCAGAGCCGGTGGTTGACCGAAATGCTGCGGCTGACTCCGGACCGGCCGAGTCCGGCCTGCTCAAGCCCATTGCAGTCAAGGCGCACGTCCTGGATGACATTTCTGACGGTTCGGCCTTGCTGGCAGATGTTGAGAGCGTCGTGCAGTCGGAGTGGCATTTCTTGATGGTTGGCGTGTTGCCCGGGTCGCTGGCGGGACCGCCTTCGCCGGACCTGACCGACGAGCAGCTCAAGAATATGGCGCGCTCGGTGCATACCGGCAGCGGTATGGACCGGTACGCCTTTTTTGATCGCCACGCCAATCCGGTGCTGATCGGCCCACCTTCGTGAACCCCAAGCTCCCCGTCCTGGCCTACGCCTTTCGGCCGTTTTTCCTGCTGGCCGCGGTGTATGCCATCGTCTTGATGTGCGCGTGGATTGGAACTTGGTTTCTAGCTTGGCCGGTCGCCGGATCAATGCCTCCAATCGTTTGGCATGGTCATGAGATGGTATTCGGGCTGGTTCCGGCGATCGTGGCAGGGTTCTTACTGACAGCAATCTGCAACTGGACCGGACATCCGCCGTTGTCCGGGCGACCCTTGTTGGCACTGTTGGTGCTTTGGCTGGCTGGCCGTGTCACGATGTGGAGTTCGGCCTGGATTCCCGCTTGGGTGTTGGCGCTGATCGATAGTGCATTTTTGCTCGCTTTGGCGCTATACGTCGGCTTCGTTGTGGCGCACCGACGAAATCGACGCAACGTGGTAATTGTTGGCATTAGTTTCGCCTACTGGCTTGCAGGGCTCAGCGCCCATTTGGGCTACCTCGGTATCGATCTTCCGGTCGACGGCCAGCGCATGGGGCTGATGCTGATTGTCCTGTTGCTGACCGTCATCGGCGGCCGGATCACACCGGCTTTTACCCGCAATTGGCTGAGGCGGCAGCAAGCCGATGAGACCATCGTCTTTTCTCGGCCATGGTTGGAACAGTCCTCGTTTTGGACCCTGAGCCTGTTGGTTGTTGTGGTGGCGCTTCCTTCTCCAGGGTGGTTGATCGTGATCGTGGGCGGCCTGTCCGGCTTGCTGCATGGGTTGCGGTTGGTCGGCTGGTCCGGTTGGGTAGGACGCAGCGATCCATTGATCTGGGTGCTGCATCTGGGATATGCCTGGCTGGTCGCAGGTTTGTTGCTGTTAACGGCCGGTCAGGCGACCGCCTTGGTTCCACCAAGCCTGTGGACGCATGTTCTTGGCGTCGGTGCCATGGGGACACTGGTGCTGGGTGTGATGACGAGGGTGAGTTTGGGACATACCGGTAGACCGCTGGTGCTTCCCACGGGTGCTGCTTCCATTTACTGGATGATGATGCTTGCGGCGGTCGCACGGCTGGTCCATGCCGCTGGCCTTGTTGATTCCGAGAGTTGGCTGCTCGTCTCTGCCACCGCCTGGGTTGGATCTTTCACGCTTTTCCTTGTTTTTTACAGCTTGATTCTGCTGTCGCCGCGGGCTGATGGGCGCCCGGGCTAAAAGTCAGCCCAATGAACAAAGAGGAATGAAAATGAACCAGAAAACCGCACTGCTGACGCGATTTCTCGCGCAGTCCAGGAGCCTCCATGTCGGAGCTATGTTGCTTAACGAAGCAGCGACTACTCAAGGCGAGACCGAACAGTCAAACGCGTTTAATCATCGTATGAAGATTGAGCCTGAACGCCGCACGCTTTGTCCAGGAGGATTTAATTGCCCTCACTGCCAAGACTTCCTGACTGGTGAGTGATGAGGCGTAACGTCCATGCAGAAATTTAACAATATGGGTTTTCGCGGCAAGATTGCCGTGATGCTGACCTTGCCGTTGTTGGCTGTCATTTATCTATCAGGCGCACAAATTTTTGATCGCTGGCAGAGTTGGTCGGAGATGACGTCTACCGAGCAAGCCGTCGAGCTGAGTATCCAGGTCAGCCAAGTGGTCCACCAGCTACAGATTGAGCGCGGAATGTCTGCTGGTTTTCTGGGTTCCGGTGGAGAAGGCTTTGAGCGCGAGCTGGCCTCGCAGCGCGATGTGGTGGACGAGCAGCGGGCTGCGCTTCAAGTCTTTTGGGACGCCTTCGATGTCGACAACCTGGATTCGGAGATCGCGGCGTCGCTGGATGCTACTCTTGCCGGCACGCAAGCGATGTCTAGACATCGTAGCGCGGTCGATGGTCTGTCTATTCCGGTCTCGGAATCACTGGAGTTCTACACTGGTCTGACTCAACAGTTTATTGGCCTTATGGAGTTGCTGGGCTCTTTGAGTGAGCACCCAGAGATCGCGCGAATGTCTGGTGCTTACACGAATATGGTCTACCTGAAAGATCTTGCCGGTGTCGAGCGCGCGGTACTGAGCAATGTCTTTGCAGTCGATCGTTTTACGGGGCAGCTTTTTGCCCGGCTAGCGGGCCTGGTGTCAGGCCAGGAGACCTATGCCAAAGTCTTTGCCGGCCTGGCAAGCGATGAGCAGATTCAAACTTTTGAGGAAATCCTGGCACGACGAGAGGCGACCGAAGCCGAACGCCTTCGTCAAAGAGCCTTTGACCGTTTCGAAGAAGGCGGGTTTGAGATTGATTCATCGGTTTGGTTCGAAGCGCAAACCAGGAAAATGGGCCTCCTTCGTGAGATGGAATCTTTGCTGGCAAGTGACTTGCTGGAAAGAGCCGATGAGCTTCGTGCTTCTGCGCAGGCCCAACTTGTAGGTTTCGCGATTCGAGCGGCGGTGGTGATCATCGCCACATTGTTTCTGGCGATCTATGTTTCACGAATTTTGTTTCGTCAGTTAGGCGGAGAGCCAAGCTATGGTCAGGCGGTAATAGCGCGTGTTGCCAAGGGAGATCTCTCTGTGAAGGTCGATGTGCGGGGCGCTGACGAGGCAAGTTTGCTGGGATCGGTGCGGGCCATGGTGGTTAAGCTCTCTGAGATCGTCGGATCGGTCAATGCCGCCGCTGACGAGTTGGCCTCGGCCTCGCAACAGGTATCGTCCACGTCAGAAAACCTCAGCCAGGGCGCGAGCGAACAAGCTGCGAGCGTGGAGGAAACCACGGCATCGGTTGAGCAAATGTCGGCCTCGATTGAGCAGAATACCGAGAATGCGAAAGCAACCGACTCTATGTCCAGACGGGCCGCCGATGAGGCGCGCCGGGGTGGTGAAGCCGTGGCGAAAACCGTCGAGGCAATGAAGTCGATAGCTGAAAAAATCAACATCATCGATGATATCGCGTATCAGACCAACTTGCTGGCCTTGAACGCAGCAATCGAAGCCGCTTGGGCCGGTGAACACGGGAAGGGGTTTGCGGTGGTTGCCGCGGAGGTGCGAAAGCTGGCCGAACGAAGCCAGGTCGCTTCGCAAGAGATTGGTGAGGTGGCTAGCGGCAGCGTGAGTTTGGCCGAACAGGCCGGAAAACTGCTGGAGGAAATTGTCCCAGCGATCCAGAAGACCTCTGATCTGGTGCAGGAGATCAGCGCGGCGTCGGAAGAACAGTCATCGGGAGCCGGGCAGATCAACAGTGCCATGGAACAACTTAACAGTATTACGCAGCAGAGTGCGTCCTCGTCTGAGCAACTCGCCTCGACGTCGGAAGAGATGAACGCTCAGGCTGAACAGCTTCAGCAGCTGATGTCGTTTTTCAAGATCGAAAGCGATGCCAGGGGTGCAAAGAAAGTCGATCATCGGCGAAAGACAGGGGTCAAGCCGGTCAAGGTTGATCTGAGCGGTCAACAGCCGCCTGGGCAGGGTGACGATGCTTCTCAATTTGTTCGTTTCTAGTGGTCGGATGTCATGTGGTTATTGACTCTGCCGGTATTGTCGTTCCTACTCCTTATGGCGCATTTTCTGCGCGATGGTCACTGGTTATTGATGGCGATGCCGCTGGTCGCTATCGGCTTGCTTTTTGTTTCAAAGGCCTGGGCTGCCTACGTCGTGAGAGTGAGTTTATTTGCAGCTTCACTGGTCTGGCTGTATTCGCTGG
>JAZBPR010000239.1:0-3527 GCA_036351735.1 Wenzhouxiangella sp.
GCCCGGCTCTCCGGGACAGTACCACGAGGAGGGCTAGGTGTTTCGTTGTTTAGTCAGATGTAGGTGACGTTAGCTCCTGGAAAGATTGGAGGGTTCATAACCGAGAAGCTGTTCAAGTGCCATTTTCTTTATGCCCGGTGTGTTTCTGGCACGTTCCCGGCTATGGCTGGCCTGTAGGTTGGATTCCAATCGCAAGAATCCGCTTGCAAGAGAAGCGAAATCAGACATAACGTAACCATTTACAGGGAAATGGTATTATAATGTCCGTTAAAAAACATCCAGTTCCAGAGACAATATTCCGTGAAGCGGGAGGTCAAATGCGCATGGGCGAAGCGCTCCGGAGAGGAATCAACCGCCACACCCTCTACTCCCTCCTTGAGCAGGGAGTCATTGAAAAGGTCAGCCGGGGTGTCTACCGCCTTTCAGAACTGCCTGCCCTGAGCAATCCGGACCTTGTTACTGTTGGGCTGCGGTTTCCCGAAGCAGTGGTTTGTCTGGTATCGGCCCTCTCGTTTCACGAAATGACCACTCAGATCCCCCACGCCGTGTCCATAGCCGTTTCCCGGGATTCAAGAACACCAACCCTCGATTACCCGCCCCTGCGCGTACACCGCTTTTCTGGAAAGGCGTTCGATTCCGGGATTCAGCGTCATCTAATTGATGGCGTATCGGTGAATATTTACAGTCCAGAGAAGACCCTCGCCGACTGCTTCAAGTTCCGAAAGAAAATCGGCATGGATGTTGTCCTTGAAGCATTGAAATTCTACAGGAAGCGAAAAAATGCCGACCTGAGCGAAGTACTAAGATACGGCCAAATCTGCCGCACGGACAAGGTCATGATGCCCTACCTGGAGGCAAGTGCGTGAAGCCGGTTAAAAATATGGCAGCCTCCGTGCATCAGCGGTTATTGAACAAAGCCCGCAGCGACCAAAGGCCCTTCAATGAACTGCTTCAGTATTTCGCGATGGAAAGGTTCCTTTACCGTCTTTCCCGGTCACCTCACGCAACGGCCTTTATCCTTAAAGGGGCATTGATGTTGAGGACTTGGGGTGCTTCGGAGTATCGGCCAACCATGGACATCGACATGCTTGGCATGAAAGATTACGAGGAGGCGAGCACCCTTTCGAGAATACGCGAAATCATGCAAGCCCCCATTGAAGACGACGGCCTCCTGTTTGATCCGCAGTCAATCCAGGCAGATCAAATAACGGAAAACAACGATTACAAAGGGATCCGCATCCGATTCCGGGGTGCGCTGGGCAATGCTAGAATCAACATGCAGATTGATGTGGGCTTTGGGGATGTCGTTTATCCGAAAGCAAAGAAATCCGAGTTTCCTACCCTTCTGGAATTTCCTTCACCGAACCTTCTTTGCTACACGCGCGAAAGCGCAGTCGCTGAAAAGTTCCAAGCCATGGTCAAACTGGGACTACTCAATAGCAGAATGAAAGATTTTTTCGATATATGGGTCTTGTGCCGTCAATTTGAATTCAGTGGCTCTGAATTAGCGGAAGCCGTTCGCCTTACCTTTGATAAGCGGGAAACTCGATTACCGGAAGCTGTCGAGGCTTTCGGGGAGGCATTTATCGACGCCAAGCAGACCCAATGGGCCGCATTCCGTAAGCAATTGCGACAAGACTACATTCCCGAATCTCTCAAAGAAGTCGTCACACAACTGGAGATCTTCTTGTATCCGATCTGCCACTGCCTGCGTACAGGACAAAATCCACCGCATCAATGGACCGCCCCAGGTCCTTGGTCAGAATAATTGGAAAGCATTACAATTGGATCTACCTCGGAAGATAAGATAGAATGAGCGAGCTACCCCAAGGCATTTACGAGCGGCTGCTGGATGAGGAACTGAAGGCGATTCTGGAAGGCCATCCAGAGCTCAAGCCTGTGCTTAGGGGCATTGATGATGAGAGTTCGCCGCATGCCTATTCCCAATTTATAGCACATCTGGTCAACCAGGCCCTTCGGATCGCGAAGAAGGAAGAACGTATCCCCATTCTGAACCGGCTCATTGAACTGCTTTCGGCTACGGACGGACTGGATTTTCTGGCGCGGAAAAGACTGCTTTCGGAGGAGAAAAACCTTCTTACAGAAGTCAGTGGTTTGAATTCCAGCTTCACGCGTCCGGAAACCCCGCTTTCAACGAGCACCTTATTGACGGGGCTGGGACTGGATCCGCCGCTTGAGCATGAACTGCGCGCGGAAATGCAAACCGCCGATAGTCTGGATATCCTGGTATCCTTTATCAAATGGTCAGGCCTTCGTTTGCTTATGCCGGCCTTTGAGCAGTTAGCCGAAAGGAACGTACCGGTCCGGATCATCTCGACCAGCTACATGGGGGCGAGCGATCCGCACGCACTGGAATGGCTGGCAAAACAACCCAACATACGTGTCCGCGTTTCCTACGACACCGGCGGCACCCGTCTTCACGCCAAGGCGTATCACTTTATTCGTAAGAGCGGATACTCCACCGCTTACATCGGCTCGGCAAACATGTCGCATTCGGCAATGACCGATGGGCTGGAATGGACCGTGAAGGTTACCGCACAGGACATGCCTCAAATCCTCGCGCGCTTTGTCGCCGAGTTTTCAACATACTGGGAGAATCCCGATTTTGAACCATTCGAGGAGGCGCAATTTGGCCGCTTTAAAGCCGCCATCAACAAGTACCGTAATCGCTCAGCAGACCTGCCACAGTTCTTCGCGGAAATCACCCCTCGTCCCTTTCAGTCAAGAATCCTCGAGGCTCTGGATGCAGCCAGACAGAACGGCAACACAAGGAATCTGGTGGTTGCGGCCACCGGAACCGGAAAGACGGTTGTCTCCGCCCTTGATTACAAGAACCACATTGCCTCGACCGGAACCAGGAGCCGACTGCTCTTCGTGGTGCATCGCAAGGAAATCCTGGAGCAGGCACTCGCCTGTTTCAGAACCGTTCTCAGAGATCAGAATTTTGGCGAGTTGTTCGTCGATGGGATGGAGCCAGTCAACTGGAACCATGTCTTTGCCTCAATCCAAAGCCTCAACCGCAGGCAGCCTTGGAATAAGCTGGGGGCTGACCATTTCGATTTCGTCATCGTGGATGAAGCCCACCACGGTCAGGCCAGCAGCTACCGGCCCCTCTTCGATCACCTGCAACCCAGGATCCTACTGGGTTTGACGGCCACGCCTGAGCGCATGGATGGGAGCTCCATCCTTCCTGACTTTGGAGATCGGTTTGCCGCGGAAATCCGCCTGCCCGAGGCCTTGGAAGAAAAGCTCCTGTGCCCCTTTCATTACTTCGGGGTGGCAGACAGCGTTAACCTGGACGAGGAACGCTTCTGGCGTAAGGGAAAGTACGATATAAATGAGCTGGATGCTGTTTTCACCGGAGACGATTTCCGGGCGAGACAACGGGTTGACGTCATCATTCAGGCACTACAGCGCTACCAGCCGGATCTGAGTAACACTCGGGGCGTTGGTTTCTGCGCAAGCGTTCGGCATGCAAGGTATATGGCCAAGCACTTTAACCAGGC
>JAZBPR010000240.1:0-8663 GCA_036351735.1 Wenzhouxiangella sp.
AAACTCTTCCGCGACTGCTTCACCGAAACCGATCCCAATGCCGAACGGGTCATTGCCAAGCGGGGCAGCTTCACCGGCATCGTGAGCAAAGGCGCCTTCCCGGGACAAAAACTCGTCGGCGATCTCGAATCGAGCGCACTCGATCAGGTCTTTGGCATTTTCCCCGAAACCAAGGGCAAGAAGGGCAAGGCCGTCCAATACGAGGCCGACCCGAAACTGCGCGACAACGAAAACGTGCCGCTGAAGGAAGACATCGTCTCCTTCTTCCTCCGCGAAGTCCGCCCCTACGCCGGAGACGCATGGATCAACGCCGACGCCAAACTGCGGGACGAGAAAGATGGCGGTATCGGCAAGGTCGGCTACGAGATCAACTTCAACCGCGAATTCTTCCGCTACGAAGAACCGCGCAGCCTGAAGGAAATCGACAAGGAGCTGGCGGCGGTGGAACGGCGCATTCTCGACATGCTCAAGGAGGTGACGGAATGAGCCCTCCCAGCGCACTACGGCAACGGGAGACCATTCCCTTGCGCTACGTTTGTCGGCTGAACCCCTCAGTTTCTTTCGAGGAATTCGATGAGGAAGACGAACTCACTTTCTTGCCAATGGAGAGAGTGAAGAACGGTCACTTCATTCCTAACACCACAAAATTCTCGAATTACTCACCTTCATACAATGCCTTCGAAAACGGAGACATTGTCTTAGCGAAAGTCACTCCTTGCTTCGAAAATGGTAATATCGCGATCGTTAATGATCTCGTCGGCGGCAAAGGATTTGGGAGTTCAGAGTTGTTTGTTGTTCGCCCCGAAAAGGCAGAACGCAGATTTTTGTTATATTACTTCCAATCTTTACGGTTCAAGCAGGAGGGAGAGGCGTCGATGACAGGAGCGGGCGGACTAAAGCGCGTATCGCCCGATATGCTTCGCCGACATCATCTGCCGTTTCCTCCAAAAGATGAACAAAACAATATTGCGGAATACCTCGACCACGAAACCTCCCAAATCGACGCCTTGGTGGCCGAGAAAGAGCGCATGCTCGCCTTGCTCGAAGACAAACGCGCCGCGCTGATCAGCCGCGCCGTGACGCGCGGCCTGAATCCCAAAGCCCCCACCAAACCCTCCGGCTTAGACTGGCTTGGACAGATTCCGAAGCATTGGGAGGTGCAACGCTGCGCGACCCTGTTTACTGAAAAGGACGAACGAGGCGAACCGGAACTTCCTTTACTGAATGTCTCACTGAACACTGGCGTAACCTTGCGTGTTTTCTCCGAGGACAAGATCGAGTCCATGGCTGCTGATCTCGGAACCATGAAGATCGCTAGAGCAAACGACCTTGTTTTCAACAAGATGCGATTCTGGCAAGGCGCCGCAGGAATAGCACCAGCCGACGGATTGGTGAGCCCAGACTATACTGTTGCATCGATTTCAACGGAATTGGTTCCCAAATACATTGGCGAGCTGTTCCGGATCCGCCTCTTCAATGGTGAGGTCAAGCGCTACTCCTACGGCATGGTTGATGATCGACTTCGCCTCTACTGGCACGCTTTCAAGAATATTCGAGTTCCGATTCCACCCATAAAGGAACAAGAGGCGATAGTCGGAGAAATTTCCGCGTACCGAAAAAAGACAGCCATGCTCACTGCCGCGCTGGTCGATTCCATCAAGCTCCTGAAAGAACGCCGCTCTGCCCTCATCACCGCCGCCGTGACCGGAAAGTTTGATCTTTAAAGCTGAAAGTCCAAGGAATGCCAACCATCAGTTTAACAGCCAAGAACTACAGAGGGACCTATGTAAGTTTCAATACCACTGCGCCTGTCCTGCTGGAAGTATCGTGGCTCGAACTGATGACGGCTTCCCTGACGCTCGGATTTCAGAAGTGGCCGGAAGTAGCAACTACTGGATTTCCATTTTGGTTCCACAGAATGGGTCTCGGTATGTCCGCAACAGCGTATCTTAGGGAGGATTCGAGTTCATGGCACCTCGATCCCGCTTATGCGTCGCTCGATTTGTCTGAAAAAGCCGCCATGAGCTACTGGCAAGGCATGATTTTTTGCAAGATTGCCGCAGCCCGACACTTGGATGTCCCCTGGCTAGCCAACGTTGACGACATGCGATCCAAGGGTCAATTACGCACCAGTGGTACAACAAAGAGCCGTGGTGATCTCGTTGGTCGTGATAGAGCTGATGCTTATCATGTAATTGAAGCAAAGGGGCGCTCGCAACGAGTCGAAGCAGGGTTGATTGAGCATGCAAAAGATCAAGCAGCGGCGATTAGTTCCATTAATGGGTCAACCCCTTCCACAACCTCTGCTTGCATCTCGAAATTGTGGAAGTGCCCTATTGAGGTTCTACTCGATGATCCGCCAACTGATGGTGACGACAAGATCAAGTTGTCATTCAAAGAGGAATCACTTTGGTCATGGTATTACTATGGAATCATCAATTACATTCAAGAAAACTCCGTTAGACCACAGCAAAAATGGTGGCTCTCTAAGGTGGACAAGCCATCCGGATATTTATGGGCTATTCTCAGCGACTGGCCTCAAGCTCCGTGGCGATTCTTACTTGCCCCACATTTCGAAGGTTCATTTTGGGCGATAGGTTTGCCAACCAGAGTTGTCGAAACGCCTTCTGCAGCTCGCGAATACACATTTAGTAACAATAACACCGCTCACTCCAGTGATAACAAGTCTTTGTTTGTCGCCAGTGACCATGTCGCGCTCCTGCGCGCTGATTTTTAAACCTGAGAGATGATCCGCAGAACTCGAACTTGTCCCGTAGAATTTGAACCATAGACTAACCGTATGACCCGTATCGCAGTCAGTCCGAGAGTCCTCCAATGGGCACGTGAGCGTGCCGGGCTCGACGTGGCTGCCCTTGAGGGCAAGTTTCCGCACCTCGCGGACTGGGAGGCGGAAGTCACCCAGCCCACCATGAAGCAATTGGAAAACTTCGCCCAGGCGGTGCACGTGCCCTTCGGCTTTCTGTTTCTGCCTGAGCCGCCCGAGATGCCTTTGCCTTTTGCTGACTTTCGGACGGTTGAGAGCCGACGCCCACAAGGTATCAGCCCTGAGCTGATGGACACCATTCAGCAGATGCAGCGGCGGCAAGCCTGGCTGAGGGAAGAACGCATGGAGGCAGAAATCGAACCGCATGGTTTTGTGGGTGCGGCCAAGTTGACCGACGATCCGGCAGCCATCGGGCGGGAAATGCGCCGCGTGGTCGGACTGAATGACGGCTGGGCGCAGCGGGTGCCGAGCTGGACAGCCGCAATCGGGGAACTTCGCAATGCCATTGAGTCACTGGGCGTCATGGCCGTGGTCAACGGCGTGGTGGGGAACAACACACACCGCAAACTGGATGTGCGCGAGTTTCGCGGCTTTGCCCTGAGTGATCCTTACGCACCTCTGATCTTCATCAACGGAGCAGATGCGAAGTCCGCCCAAATCTTTACCATCGCCCATGAGCTGGCGCATTTGTGGTTGGGAGAAATAGGCGAAGGGCTCTCCGGCTTTCAGGATTTGCGCCCGGATGGAGGCGACGTGGAGCGCTTTTGCGATCAGGCGGCGGCGGAATTCCTGGTTCCGGCAGCGGAGATTCGCCACATGTGGCCGAGAGTCAGCCATACGGAAACGCCCTTCGAGAAACTGGCAGGGCATTTCAAGGTCAGCCCCGTAGTGATTGGACGGCGGGCGATGGATTTGCGCCTTGTGGATCGAGAGGAGTTTTTCAGTTTTTACCGTGATTACACGCGGCAGGAACGTTACAAGAAGCAACGAGCCACGGGTGGCGGTGATTTCTACAACAACCAGAACACACGGGTCGGCCGGCTTTTTGCCTCTCATGTGATGAGGGCGGCCAAGGAGGGTCGCATTGGCTTCAAGGAAGCCTATGACCTTTCCGGCCTCAATGGGGGTGCTTTTCAAGAGTATGCCAGAAAACTGGGGGTCACATTACCATGAGTGATACGGCGTCCACTTTCGTTATCGATTCAGATGTGCTGATCACAGCCAAGAACCGTTACTATGCGTTTTCAATCTGTCCGGGCTTCTGGGAAAGTCTGCTTCATGGACATTCAATCGGCAGCTTGTGCAGCATTGACCGCGTCAAGCTGGAGCTGCTAAACGGCAGTCCTGACGACGACCTGGTGCGATGGGTGTCTCATTGCGTGCCTGTTGGCTTCTTTGATTCGTGCGGAGAAAGCGATGTCGTCGACGTATTCAGAGAGATCATGCTTTGGGCGCAGCGACATGGACAATTCACGGACGCGGCTAAAGCCAAGTTCGCTAGCGGTGCAGATGGCTGGTTGGTTGCCTACAGCAAGGTGAAAGGCATGACTGTAGTAACGAACGAACAGCCCGCCCCGGAATCCAAAAAGGAAATCAAGTTGCCCGATGTGTGTATTCAGTTTTCAACCCCCTACGCGGACACCTTCTCGATGCTGCAGAGCTTAAACGTGCAATACCACTTTGCGCCGAACCAATAAGCCATGAAACCCACCTCGGAAGCCGCCTTTGAGACTGCCATCGAAGAAGTTCTGCTCGCAAATGGCTACGTCCGTCATTCATCCAGGGCGTTCGATACGGAGTTGGCGATATTTCCGGAGATAGTTCTCGAATTTATCCAACAAACCCAACCCAAAGTCTGGGCGAAGCTGGAGAGCTTGCACGAGGCAAAAACCGATGAACGGGTCATAGCTGCGCTGTGCAAATGGATGGATACTCACGGAGTGCTGGCCACGCTGCGCCACGGGTTCAAGTGCTACGGCAAGACGCTCCGAATCGCCTATTTCAAACCCGCGCACGGATTGAATCCGGAACTGCAAGCACGCTATGCAGGCAATATTCTTGGGATCACCCGACAACTCCATTTCAGCACGAAGAGACCCAACGACAGCCTGGATGTGACCCTCAGCGTGAATGGTGTTCCTATTGCTACCCTGGAGCTGAAGAATCCACTAAGCGGACAAACCGTAGCGAACGCGATCCGACAGTATCGACAGGACCGCGATCACCGGGAGAAGATTTTCGATTTCAAGAAGCGTACCCTGGTTCACTTCGCGGTGGACACCGAGGAAGTCCACATGACTACCCGTCTGGCCGGTGGTGCAACCCACTTTCTGCCGTTCAATCGTGGACGTGACGGGGGCGCAGGCAATCCGTCCGATCCAGCAGGACGCAACTACCGTACGGCTTATTTGTGGGAGGAAGTATTGGAGCGGAACAGTTTCCTGGATTTGCTGGCGAGATTCCTCCACCTGCAGATTGAGGAGAAGCGTACAGATGACGGGAAGAAGGTTAAGAAGGAGACCATGATCTTCCCGCGCTATCACCAATTGCAGGCAGTGCGCAATCTGGTCGAGGCGGCCGCTAAAGAAGGTACCGACCATAACTATCTCGTGGAGCATTCGGCCGGAAGTGGTAAGAGCAACACGATTGGATGGCTTGCCCACCGCCTATCCAGTCTTCACAATCAGTCGGATGAGCGCGTTTTTGATAGCGTGATTGTTGTAACTGACCGGATTGTCCTCGATCAACAACTTCAGAACACGATCTACCAGTTTGACCACCGCCAGGGAGTCGTTGAGAAAATTGATGAGAATTCGCGGCAACTTGCTGAAGCATTGGAAGGCGCCGTTCCGATTATCATCACCACACTGCAGAAGTTTCCCTTTGTCTCCCAGCAGCTCCTGAATATGTCCGAGGAACGCGGAGAAACCCGAAGCCACTTGCCGAGCCGAAAATGTGCGGTGATCATTGACGAGGCCCACAGTTCACAGTCAGGAGAGACCGCAACCGACCTCAAAGAGGTACTCGGTGGTGAGGGGTTGCGGAAAAAGGCTAAAGAACTGGCCGAGGAGGAGGGCGAATCTGACCTGGAGAAATTGTTCCGCAGCATGGCCAAGCGTGGCAAACAACCGAATCTCAGCTTCTTTGCCTTCACCGCGACACCCAAGCACAAAACGCTCAAGGTTTTTGGCAGAATAGGTAAAGCCTTTAGCAAATACACCATGCGACAGGCAATCGAGGAGGGATTCATTGAGGATGTCCTTAAGAACTACGTCACTTACAAAACTTATTATAAGCTCCTCAAAGCCTGTGAGGATGATCCAAATGTTGAGCGGAAAAAAGCGGCCCGCGCCCTCAGTCGGTACATGCGCCTGCACCCACATAATATAGCCCAGAAGACCGCGGTGATAGTGGAACATTTCCAGAGCTTCAGCCGACACAAGATTGGAGGACGGGCCAAGGCAATGGTCGTCACCGGCTCCCGTATGGAAGCGGTTCGCTACAAGCAGTCCTTTGATGCCTACATTTCGAAAAAGGGTTATGACATTAGAAGTCTTGTAGCCTTCTCTGGAACCGTACTGGATGACAAAATCCCCGACAAGAGCTACACCGAGCCTGAAATGAACCAGGGCGTGAAGGAGAAGGATCTTCCCGAAGTCTTCGGAACCAATGAATTTCAAGTATTACTTGTGGCAGAGAAGTACCAGACTGGCTTCGACCAGCCACTGCTTCACACAATGTATGTCGACAAGCGGCTGGCTGGCATCCAGGCAGTCCAAACCCTCTCCAGACTAAACCGGACCCATCCATTGAAAGAAGATACTTTCGTCCTCGATTTCGTGAATGATCCCGAAGAAATACAGAAGGCCTTCAAGGTCTATTACGATGGGGCTACCATGGGAGAGGAAGTGGAACCTGAACGGCTTTACGAAATCAAGGCGCAGTTGGATGAATCGGGAATCTATCGGCACGAAGAAGTAGAAGAGTTCTGCAACATCTTCTTTGCCCCTCGGCAACGTCAGAGCACCGGTGATCACAAAGCAATGAACGCTGTCTTGGATAAGGCATCCAACCGGTTCAAGGAAGTTCAGGATGCAGAGGAGGAAGAAGCAGAATTATGGAGGGGAAAATTGTACGCCTTCCGCAATTTATATGCATTTCTCAGTCAGGTTATTCCGTACCAAGACAGTGACTTGGAAAAACTGTATACTTACCTGAAGCACTTGGCCTTGAAACTGCCCAAGCGCAAAACCGGCGAAGGCTACCAGTTCGACGATGAAATCCAGCTCGAATATTATCGCCTGCAAAAGATCAGCGAGGGGTCGATCAGCCTGAATGAGGGTGTGGCCAAGCCATTGGACGGACCCAAGGAAGTTGGAACTGGAATACTCAGGGAAGAAAACGTCCCTTTGTCCCGCCTGATCGATTTGATCAATGAACGTTTTGGCGAGAACCTCACCGAGGCCGACCAACTATTCTTTGACCAGATCACGGAAGCGGCGACTCAGGTAGATGCGATCCGCCAGGCCGCGGAAAATAATCCGATCGGCAAATTCCAGCTGGTCTTCGGCGAGATACTCGAATCTCTCTTTATTGAGCGGATGGACCTCAATGAGGATCTGTTTGCCCGATTCATGAATGACGCTGAATTCCGGGAAGTTGCCGCGCAGTGGCTCGGACAACAGGTTTATTCAAAGATCCCTAAAACCGTTCCATACAGTCAGGAACGTAAGTCCCAGTAGCCAAGCTAGTCCTTACTTCCCGCCCTCCCCATTATAAGCCGCTTCCAGATAGGGCTTCGCCTTGGCCAGATCATTCATGTCATTAAGAGGAATCTCCAGATTCCCAGTACCCCAGTGGCCAATCTGGGTGACATCGCGTGAAAATCCCTCAATGGGCGGATAGTCCTTCGGGTCCACGTGTAAGTAGAGCAAAATGAAGGAATCCTTCAGGACAGCGGTGGCAAAGTTCCGGATTCGCTTAAAGGCGATATAGAGCTTTAGGTCCTTGCGCTGCACATCCTCACCGAGGGAGTGAAGGTAACTTTCCAATTCATCCAGGATTTCCTGCAATTTCGGCGACAGGTTAGCGAGTCGCTCCTCTATGGACTTATCGACCGCCCCTTTCTTTCCGGTCTTGGTTGTGGTCGCTGCCGGCTTCCCGTTCGATGTACTCACAGCATTGGCCAATTCTAAAAGCAGGAGATCCGGACCAAACCGGCGGTAACGGATAAGCTCGATATTGCGATTGATCTGCTGGACGGCGTGGCTGTCATACTTGGTGAAGTCAGCCGCGATACAGATCAAACGAGGGGCCGACCAATCGATGGCATCCGCCGCCGACTTGCCAAACTGTTCCAACACAAGGAGCTTGAATTCGGCCTGATGGTCCATGAGCCAGTCCAGGTAAAACAGCCCCTGATTAATGACGTTGTCGCCCGTGGACCGCTTATACTCCAAGATAACCGGACAATGGTTCTCATCCAGACCGAGGGTGTCAATGCGGCCTGCATGGGTCTTCCCTGTGGAGTATTCCGACGCCAGGAATCGGATGCCCAGAAGCGTCTCCAGGTTAGCCTCGATGAGTGTTTGCAACGGCTTTTCCAGAGCGGAGGCCGAGCCGGCAATTTCCGCCGCTTTATTGTCTTTAAGGGAGAACAGCTTGATATCGCTCATGGTATATTGGGTTGGAGAGATTCAGAATTAAGAAGTTTTTTCACATGGGCCAAGCGTTTTATTGCTTGAGGTCTCACTCGGTCTTTCGACAGCACCGCGTTCAAGTCGGTATAGCTGATTTAGAACCAGAAATTCGGAAACCACCTCCTCGGGTTCGTGCTCCAATATCTTGTGTGCCCGTGGATTCCTAAATGCCCCATATG
>JAZBPR010000241.1:0-18256 GCA_036351735.1 Wenzhouxiangella sp.
CGAGTTCGACCACGATGTTGGAGCGAAACTGGCGCATAGAAACCGGATCAGCCTTGGGGTCGCTTGCTTGAATTCGGCGATTCAAGTCGGCAAGCGATGCTGTTGTCGTCAGCAAAAGGGGATATCCGTCGGCGAAACTGACCGTTCCTCCCGGGGCATATTCCGGATCGGTCGGGCGCGGGTAATCTGACGATTGGCGCACCAAGCGACAAGGTGTGTCCAATAGTCGGGTCAGCCAGTCAGCGACTACATCGCCTTCATCTAGCGCGAGGGTCTGCGTTTTCCATATCCGAACCTCTCGTTTGGGGCCGGTGGTCGATCTCGGCACGGCTATCGGTTCAAGCACGTCACGACAGTCCGAGAGAATCAAATGATCCGCCTCCAGGCTCACGCGAATCTGAGTCATCTGCGGGTGCGTACGCTGGGTAAGGAAGCGTCCCGCCTCGTCCACAACCATCCATTCCCGATCGCGGGACAGTCCTTTTGGTGTGACTTCGCTATGCTCCACGGCCAAGCCGCGACAGGACTTCACTGGATAGATCCACAGCGCGCCGACTCGCATTGATTTCTCCTGGTTGCAAAACATACTCTGCGGGGAGTATAAGCATGCCGCAAACGCGACAGAGATCAGCCCACTCTCGATGAAGAGTCAGCGCAACTGGCTGTCCTTACTACCTCTTCGGTTGTAGATATCGCCTTGACGGTCTTGCTTGTCATGCGCTGTCTGGCAGGTCACACACAGGCGCACACCCGGAATCGCAGCGCGCCGGGCGTCAGGAATCGGTTCACCGCACTCGTCGCAGTGGGTCAGGCTGGGGCCTTTCGGCAAACGGGCACGAGCACGCTCCACGGCATCGTCGACCGTACTGTCGATCTGCTCCTGCACCGCACCGTCTTTTGCCCAACCTCCGGCCATGCTTTGCTCCAGATGAAAGAGTTCCGTCTACCCAATACTAATGGTCAATGCCTATTCCTAAACACCAGACTCCCAACTGACCCTATCG
The DNA here is from genome assembly GCA_036351735.1 of Wenzhouxiangella sp. Taxonomy (GTDB): domain Bacteria; phylum Pseudomonadota; class Gammaproteobacteria; order Xanthomonadales; family Wenzhouxiangellaceae; genus Wenzhouxiangella. Next base: position 1,005 of record JAZBPR010000241.1, read on the forward strand.
GCAGCGGAGGCCTCAGGCTCGAATCAGATTCCGCGCCAACAAGGCGATCGCGCCGAGGATAGCTAGCGGTAGTATCAGGACCTTGATAAAAAGCACGGAAAGAATCGCTACAAAGCTCGCTACAAGCTCATCAGCCCGATCATAAATGGTTGTTGCCAGCAGCCCATATCGCTCGACATTCTTCAACAATGCCTGCCACCCTTCCAAGCCCTTTTTCTCAACTTCGGGGGCAACTGTCGCGCTGATGTCGGCCAGAATCGCGTCGTGCTGCGCCCATACAGAAGCGGTCATCCAGTCGGCAAGCATAGAGGCGACCAGAAAAGACAACGGCAGGGCAATCGCAAGAATAAAGCCATAGAGCCCGACCAAGCGCACCATCGCAAAACGCCTACCATTAGGGGCCCTTGGAAGCAAGGTCAACAAAGCAGTCAGCCCAAGCAGCCCAAACCCGATCGCGCTCACCGGCCCCATCGAAAGACCAACAATACCCGTGACCAGCAGGATGAAAAAAACCACGTCCGCAATTCGTTCGATGGTGTCATCGACCGGTTCAAGTACTTTCAGCGGCTGCGCTGAGCCTCCAACAATCACCCCGCCGCTGACTTCGAGCTCTTGGGCGGTCGATAAGAACGCATTCAAAGAGCGCAGTGTCAGATAAAGCCCGCCGCTGGCCGCGGCCACACCACGCGCATAATCCTGCGCACTCTGGGTCATGGGATTGGAGGCGTATCCAACTGCAGCGCCAAAAGCGACCAACGCAAGCAACACGGCGGCGATTTGCGATCGTCGAGCAAGGTTCACAAGGCGAGTCTCCAAGACTGTATCGGTCACGATTGTGCCACATCGTTCCGATACCACCCGTATAGCGGACGGTTCCGGTTCCTGCGTGACAAAGCTCACGACAGCAAAGCGATAGCAGACTCAACTTTGGTAGATCGCACCTCGTAAACGGGCGCTACAAGGTCGAAAGTTCTCTTTACGGGATTTGAACGGTAGCGCCCCACCCTTTTGCTAAGCTGCTCGATCGTTAACTGAGACTGGAGATCCACCCAATGCTGCGCAAGACTATTCTGACGGTGATTATTGCTACCGTCCTGCTATTCGCAGCGATTGTTGGTGCAGCGTTGTTCATCAATCCGGATGATTATCGTGACGAACTGTCGTCACGAGCGAGCGAGATGCTCGGCCGCGAAGTTCGGCTTAACGGTCCGATCGAACTAAAGCTATTCCCGTCGATCGCGCTGGATATCGCAGACGTGTCTGTCGGAAACCCAATCGGCTTTCCAGAAGCACCGCAGTTGGCAAGCATCGAGCGCGCCTCGGCTTCTGTCCGCCTGCTGCCGCTACTGACCGGCAACCTGGAGATTGGGTCGGTTCGCCTCGAGGATGCTCAAATCAGCTTGGTCACCTCGGCCGCCGACATGTCTAATCTGGAAGGACTGTTCGAAGCCGGCAGTGAGCCCGCGCCTGCCGGTCAACCAGCCGATTTGTCAGGACTGAGCACCGGCGAGATCGAATTTCGGAGCGTCGTACTGAGCCTGATTGATCTTGGTACCGACACACGCACCGATGTTGAGTTGGAAAGCCTTTCGCTGGCGCCCTTCTCGACCGGCCGCGAGGTAGCGCTAGAACTCGCCGCACGTGTTCTTGAAGGCGATGCCACGCTGATGTCGGCGTCTTTTGCTGGAAACATCACGGTGAGCCCCGATCTGACTCGAATTGAATTATCGGACTGGACGCTGGATTTCTCAGGAGCCGGCCTGCAGGGCACATCGAGTGGCAGCCTAGCGCTAGAACCCTCGGCCTCGCCGATGCGCATGCGGCTGGCGCCTTTTGAGTTAGTGCTTGACGCCGGTGGCCAAGATCTGAGCCTGTCGGCCGAATCAGCAATCGAGGCGACGCTCGGCGAGGTGGTCCGCGTCAACCTGCCGGGCGCGCGCCTCGACCTCAACGGAGAAACACTCAGGCTCGAAGGCGAGGCGACCATCGGCGAGAGTATCGCTGGGAGGCTTGATGTCTCGGGCGAGCGTTTGGATCTGACCCAGCTGGAGCCGGCCGGTTCTTCCGAACCCCAACCAGACACTACAGGCGATACCGATTACGCCAGTCTGCAAGCGCTAGATCTGCAGCTGACGATGGACCTGGACACTCTTAAGTTGACCGAAGGGGCCGAGCTGACAGCCGTCACGGCGCGCAGCCAACTGGTCGACGGCATGATGACCCTTGACCCCCTTTCAGCCCGGTTGTTCGGGGGTGGTTTTGAGGGCCGGGCTCAGATTGATTTCAATCAGAACCCGCCGGCAGTCATCATCACGCCCAACCTGGAAGGCATTCGTGTCGCGGAGTTAGTCTCCATGCTCACCGGTCAATCGCCGGTTGACGGACAGGGCAATGTCGCCATGGATGTGCGTTTCAACGGCTTCACCCCGCAGGCCATGCTGTCCTCACTCAACGGCAGTGGTAACTTCGCGCTCGACGAAGGCGTACTTCGAGGCCTGAACATCCAGGCGCTGATCGATCAGGAGCTGACGACGAGCAATCTGGGCAACATTGCCCGCGCTTTCGGCGGGGAGACCCGCTTCCGCTCCCTGACGGGCGGAATGCGTATCGAGAACGGTATTGTTGAGCTGCCCGATATGAACCTCAGTGCCGCCGGCTACGGTGCTACTGGCCAAGGCCGGATCAATCTGGGCGCCAATCAGGTGGACTACGCCCTGATGCTGGATCTTGGCGACGAACTCACCGCCCGTTTACCCGATAGCTTGCGTCGCGCCACCGGCGGGCGGATTCCGCTCAGTATTGCCGGTGATCTGACTCAACCAACGATCAGTGTCGATCTGGCCTCGATCGCCGAAGGCGCCGTGCGGCAGGAACTTGGCCGTCGGCTACTCGAAGCACTCGGAGACGACGAGCCGCAGGGGGCTCCCGAATCGGGCGGCGAAAGGTCAGGCTCCGAGGGCAGCGAGGGTGGAAGCCGCCGGGATGCCGCCAGTAGTCTGCTACGCAGCTTGCTCGAGCCCCGAGAGGAGCAACAGCCAGAGGATTCGCCCGAGAGTGATCCGCCGCCGGGGTTCGGCCTGAATTGACCGAGCCACCGAATTACCATAGAGATTCCAAACGACTGCGCTTCTACCCGTTCGTCGATCAGATCGTTCTCCGTCGCCTATGCCCAGAAGTTGGGTTCAAGTGTCGTGTCAGCACATGCAGCAACATGTGCGCAGAACCGCAAGATGAACGCCGTCGCCTACTCATATAACGTAGTGATCACCAGGCGTAAGTTCCTGAGCACCATCTCTGAGTGATCGTCGCTCCGACATTACGCGCTGACTTGGCGGCAGCTCTCCAACCGTGCTTGCCGACATTCTTGGCAAGCTCATCAATATCTTCGAAATCGGCCGGATTCAGGTTCATATCCTTCAGCGGATAGTCAAATTCGCACTCACCGGGGTTTTTCAGCGGGATCTCTACACCGAATGGTCCAAAACTCAGATTGGCCTGCTGAGACTCTTCAGTCTCATTGTGCTCGCCCATGATGTCAACGATCGGTCCCACGTCGAAACCGCCACCGAGAGAGAAGCAACCGGACACGCCGGTATCATCGAAGGTGATTTCAATGATGTAGCCGCCCCCGATGATGGCGGACCCGCCTACGGTGACGCGGCCGGTCGTGTCCCTGAGACTCACGGGGTCGTTCGACGCGTAGCGATAGAGGTTGATGGAACCACCGGGCAGGTGTGTCGGATCCGGCGATAGCCATCGCGCCGTCAGCGGGTCATAATCGCGTTGCCCGAAGCGCACCAGGCCTGTGGCGGAGTCCTGCAGGCCGCCGGCGAAGCCGAGCTCCAGTTCGAAGTCCGGATTGCTGTCCAGCACAAGCCGACCCCAGAGATCGAACACGCGTAGGTCAACAAGATTGGCATTCTCATCCACCACCATGAGCGGAGTGCCCATGGCATCGCTGAGAACCCCATACCAGATTTCTTCGCGCCGTATCGCATATACGTGTCCGACGTCATCGTACAGGTACTGAGTCAGCGTGCCGTCCGGGCTTATCACGTCGGTGACACGATTCGGATAAGACAAGTCACCGTAGAGGTAGACGGTCACCTCGTTGTCGACCTGTCGGGCAATGCGCCGACCTCGCTCGTCATAGCCATAGTGGATTGTCGTATCGCCGTCCGTGGCCACAAGCAGCTCCCAAGTGGCCGCGTGATCGAAGGACCAGCCGTGCATTTCGTCGACCATGCCGTTCGCATCAATGGAGATAGCAGTTCCATCATGCTCGATGAGGTTGCCATTGGCATCAAAAACGCTCGCTTCCGTAAGACCATCTTGGGTCACGACGGTGCGGTTGCCATCTAGGTCAAAGCTGTTGCTGACCAAAAGCGCACCGAGTGGATCGGTGACGTTCACCAGAAAACCGCGCGCATCGTGTGTATAGCGCTCGTTGACGACCTCGGTGCCATCCAGAACGACACGACGCGAAACAACCCGGCCGGCGCCGTTTCGGGTAAGTTCCACGGATCCAAGAGTGACCCCGTCCACCGCAATTTCGCGGCCGGCCAGCAGACCCTGCGCATCAACCGTGATCGACTGCGTGATCGTGCCGCCCGGGAGACTGGCCGCATAGGACGCCGCTGAGCCTGCCGGACCGGACCGGTCGATAATCCAGGGCCCTTCCTGGACGAGACGTCTCGCTGCGTCATAGGCCATCTCGATACGACTGGAGCGGTCGAAGTCTACTTCCCGACGGCTAATCAGCAAACCGGACCAACGCTGGTTCGATAAGTGCCTGCGCCGGGAAACACCGTCCTCGGTCCGGTCGTAGGTAACTTCCACAGCGATCGGCAATCCATTGCGCGTATCGAAGTCACGTTCGACCGTGATCGACGAGGTCACCGAGTCCGGCTGAATGGTCCGTACCACGCGCTCGACGGTGGGAAAGGTCGCGGTCGAGCCGAAACTTGAGTTGTAGGTGATTATTGAATCGATTTCGGGGCCGTCGATTTCGGTGACCTTTCCACCGGTGTAGGTCAGACTGGTGCTGCGGCCATCCCCATGACTCACGGTAACGGGTCGTCGGGCTGCGTCGTAGCTGCGACCGGTGATCGGATTCGGCGGCCCGATACGGCTTTCCATGTCTCGTGCCGGGTTTACGGTCGCCGAGTGCGTCACCCCGGCCGGTGTGGTCCAGCCCGTCAGCACATCGAGGACGTCATGCGTATAGCTGGTACTGGCTCCGTCAATCAGTATCGATGTCAGGCGACCAGCTGCATCATGAGCGTGCTCGCGTGCCGTTCCGTCGCCCAGTTCCACCCGAACCAGATCGCCGTCTGCGTCATACTGGAGATTGGCACTCTGATTCCCAACCGTGTGCGAAACCATTCGGCCATCGTTGTCATAACTCATGACCACGTCGGCAAGACCATCCGGTAAGTCGGTCAAGGTAACGCGTCCAGCGGCGTCGTAATGATCAACCGTAGTGACCCCCACCGGATCGACGACCGTTACCCGTCTGGCGATGGGATCGGTGGTTATCGTCCACGTTCCGTTGGTCCCGAATTCATCTTTGGTCAAGGTGCGAGTAACCTGAGTCACGCTGAAGGGATCCAGAGGATCGGTCTGGGTGACCTCGAGCGTAGTGGCCACACTAAGAAAATCACCCACGAAGGAATCGCCCAGCATAGCCAGGGATCCACTGGTATAGCGAACCAGCGCACCGAAGCGCGGGTCCTCTTCCGCGAAATAGGAAGATGAAGAACCATCCCGGTTCTCGACGCTGATTGAGCCGTCGGAAGCGGTTTCAACCGTGCGCGTCGAGCCGTCGGGAAAAGTCTGCAGCGTTGTCGCTGTGGTCGCGGTGCCGTCAATTCGTGTCTCGGTGATCCGGGTTTCGAGCCCACCCTTGAGCAGCGTGACAAACCGTCCTTCTGCAATCTGCACTTCTGAAATCTCGAACTCCGTTCCATCCGTCGCGACGGCACGAGCAAGCTGTCCCTCGTTGCTGTACTCATAGCTCGCCATGTTGCCAGCCACATCGGTGTGTTCCACCAAAAGACCATTCTCGTAGCGGAAGGTCCGGGAACGGCCCAGCGGATCCGATGAGCTGCTGATCCAGCCATCCGTTACCGTGAGCGTGGTGCGACGCCCGTCAGGTCCCACCACTGCCGTGGCGGCACCAGACGCATCGCGCTCGATGGTGGTCGTGCGCCCGTTGGCATCGCTATGGCCGATGAGCCGGCCTTCGGCGTCATAGCTGAAGCTGTCGGTCAGGATCAGCGTGTCGGCGGTGACGGTGCGCAGATGCCGCCCGCCCTCGTCGAACACGAAAATCTCGCTCCCGTCCACTGAGGGAATCACGTAGGCCGCATCGGTGGTGAACGGCCCGGGACGCACCTGCGGACCGAACGGCGGCAGGCCCGCAGTTTGCCAAGACCGCAGGGGCGAGGTCATCACCATGATGCCGTCAATATTCGTCGACGCTGGGATCGGCGGTTCGCACCAGGGGCACGGCGGCACCGTCAAGCCATCAACAAGGATCAGGTCTCCCTGACTGCTCACGGCAAGATCCAGCGCATCGATGGCTGAGCCACTGGTCGAGGATCCGATGGGACCGGTCGCGCTGCCCGCTCCCTGGACGTCGAAGTTGGGATGGGCCACTGTCCCGTCCTTGCGAAGAAGACCGGTCCCGAGCTCGCTGCCAATCCAGAGACCGCCATCCGGCGCATAAGCCACCTGCCGCACGGGCAAGCCTCCGATATTGATGGTCCGCGCCTGTCCGCCCGCATCAATCTCGTGCAGCCGGCCGGCCGCCGCGATGGCGATGAAGTTGCCGTCGTTGCTGATGGCCACATCAGTCAAACCGGCGAGATCGAGGGCATCTCGATGGCACGCTGACGCCAGCGCGCAGTCTTCCAGGATGCCACCGCCGGCGAAACGGGCGATTTTTCCATCAGCGCCGACCCGCAGTACGCGCTCTTCGCCTGCGTCGGCGATCAGCACCGAGCCATCGGGGAACACCGCCGTCGACACGGGACGGTTCAGCCGGTAGGCCGTTGCCTGGATAAAGTCATCTACCACACCGCCCACGTCGGCCCCAGCGAACGCCTCGACCGTCTCGCCAATCCGCCGAACACGTCCAGCGGTCGCATCGGTCACGAGCACGCTGCCGTCGATGTAGGGTGTGACCGACAGGGGCTCGGAGAAGCTGGCGTCGAGGGGTGCTCCGCCGTCACCCCCATCACCCGCGACGCCAGTGCCGGCGAACGCCTCGAGTACCCCCTCGTGCGTGATCCGGTAGAGGCGATGCTCACTCGCTGCCGCGATGATGATCGAGCCATCCCCCAGCACAGCGAGTCCCGTGGCCTGCGGGGAAGTGTCGATGGCAGCAGCGCCCACGCCCAGCGTATCGTTTCCGGTCAGACGCCACAGTGCCGAGAACCGATCATCGGCTCGCGTTCCGCGATCCGAGCCATCGCCGCGATGAACCGTGCCGCTCACCGCGTCGTAGCGATGGTGACGCGGCAAAGTCCAACCGCCTAACGTTTCACCCACCGGTCGCTGCCTCGCGACCACTGCGCCGCGCCATACCGTACTGATCGGCGTGAACTGTCGTGCCGTGACCGATGTACCGGAGCTGCCCGAGGTCGGCAGGACGCCGAATGGGCCCGTTCCATAGCTTTGCGCATGCAGTTCCGTATGCGTCACGGTCACGGGAACAGCACCGACGACTTCACGACCAAAGGCATCGAGCCCATCCCAGACAAAGATTTCTTCGAGGTCCGGCAACAGCAAGCCATCGTAGCGATACTCGTGGCGCTGGCCAGCGACGTCGACGGTCACCTCCACGGCGGCAAGGGAAGAATCCGATCGGATCACGGAACCGGTGATCGGAATTCGAACGGTGCGGTTCTCGACACGACCGAAGGCACGCTGGGAGTCGTAAACCAGCGGTCCGAAGGCACCAGGCACACTCAGATGCTCAAGGAGCGTGCCGTTGTTGCAGGCGATAATGGACGACGCACCACCCTCGCAGGTCTCATCGTCGAGGCGCTCGTCATCACGCGGATCGGACTCCTCACCCGAGTCCACCTGTTCCTCCGGCAGCCAATTCACGTCGAAGGGCGTGAAGTGATCCACCAGCACGCGGATGACCGAGTCGCCCGGGACGTGGCGCGAGGCAATAGCCTGGCGCTCGGCCAGATCGATGCCAGCCGCGTCGGCCAGAGTCTGGTCGGCCGTGTCGCTGTCACCGTCGTTGTCGAGATCAAGATCGGCAGCGCCAGCGGAAATGCTGACCACGTCAGCGACGATACCTTGCACCTCCAGTGCTACCCAGCTCGCCAGCTCTCGATCGTAGTAGCCCACCGGCGCCGGTGTGCCCGCCGGGAAGCCGAGGAAGTTGTCCAGCCACAGGGTAACCGGCTGACTGAAGTCGATTCGAGTGGCACCCAGGGCCTCAGCCTGGTCAACCGTGACGTCCACGGCATAGGTATAAAGCGAACCGAGCGGAAGCTCTCCCGGCATTGCAGCCGGACCCGTATCGCCCACGGTGACTTCCGTTGCGCGCACATCAAGGGTCTCGATCGGCTGTGTCGACCCATCGGGCAATGTCATTATCGCCGTCGTTGCGGCCCGGAACAGGAGCGAGGCTTGCCGTTCGCCATCGCCATCACTGCTGACCGACGAGGTATGAACCTGATGACTGTTGTCTGTCAAATCCACCCGGGTGACCCTAGAATCCAGGGGGGTCAGCACCACATCGTCGACGATCCGCCAGTCGTTCCAGCTCGCAGTGACCGCCCGCTGCACGACAACATGACCCGGGCGACGAAACTCGACGATCAGGTTTTCCCCACCACCCGCGAGCATGGTCCAAGTGCCGTTGTTGTCAGATGTTGTACTGCCCCACTCAGGCCGTCCTTTGATTGAGATCTCCACATCGGCCAGAAGTGCGCCACCGGGCAGCAGAGTGCGCCCGCGAAGAGCAGAAGTGTGCTCCGGATCCACGGAATCCGGATCAAAGCCCTGTTGAGGGGCATCCGGCCCGCTCACTAGAAACTCAAGCCCGCTGCGGAGATTATCGCCGCGCGCAGAAGTCCCTGGATCGAGGTCAGGATCCGGGTCGGGATGGGGATCCGTCGGTGGAGTTGACTCATCCACCTCGAATCTGTCTCGGAAAATCTGGTCAGCCGATCTGCTCTCCGCCTGAGCCTTTGACAGGCTGGATGCGGCAGCCATGTCTGACAGCCGGATGCCCAGCAGCAAAAACCCGCAGACGATCGTGATCGTCCCTATTTTCGATATACCCGCCTTCTGAGTCATCCTTTCCTCCGTCGCCGATCGCCAATCGATCGACCTAGCTTCTATGTGCACCTATACGGATTGGCTGGTTGAAAACCTTCAGGGCGTCTGCCAACACCACGCATCGATCCCGGCCCATGCGGAGCGCACGAGCGAAACCTCGTTCGAGGCCTGTCAAGTGACCTAGTCCGTCAAGCTTTTGCCGGTTGGCCGGGACGCCGCGGTGCGGGGTCGACACCAAGAAGCCACTTTGTTGAAGCTTCCATCTGAAACCCACTCTCTGAGTTCACTGTGAGTCTTGTACGCTGGCGCACAATCTTCGAAACCGTCACGGACACCCCTCATGCCAAAACAAACGCTTGTCTTCGCCACTCTTTTGATCGTCTTGGGGGTCGGTGCATTCCTCTTGTCCGGTTCGCGCACCGCGCTAATGCCCGCCTACCCCGGCCTACTCCTGGCGGCGCTGGCCGGTTTGGCGATGGCTTTCGAGCAGGCACGGAAGCATTTCATGCACGTGGCGGCAGCCGTTGCGTTGCTGGGAGCGCTGGCGCCAGCGGCGGCACTGTTCATTAGAGCCACAGAGATGAGTCTGCTCGCGCTCTACGTCAATCTCGGCATGCTGGTGTTGAGCGCTGTCTTGCTCGTTCTTATGGTCAGGTCATTCATTGCGGCGCGCCGGGCAACTTGACGAAAGCCGGTGCGCGTCTGACCATGAAAACTGACGGTGCAAAGAGGTTGGCTTTTGTGAGGGCAGCGACGTTTGGCCTGGCGCTGGCCGCCTCCGCGCCTTCTTTGGCCAATCAGGAGGCCCAGAAATTTGCCAACTGCCTGGATGAGCTCGCTTTGGTGGCTCAGGCAGAAGGCATCCCGGCAAAGCTGACCAATAAGGTTCTTGGGACACTTCAATTCCAGCCGCGGGTCATTGAGCTGGATCGTGCCCAGCCTGAATTTCAGCAGACGTTCTCCGCCTATCTGCGTAGTCGAGTGACAGCAACGCGCGTTCAGCGCGGCCGGGAACTGCGGAGCAAGCACCGCCAACTGCTGGACGAACTCGCCCAAGAATATGACGTGCCGGGCCATTACCTGGTCGCGCTATGGGGAATGGAATCCAACTTCGGAAGCTATACGGGGCGAATGCCCATTCTGGATTCACTGGCCACACTGGCTTGCGATGATCGACGGAGCGCATTTTTTCGCGATCAGTTGATCACCGCACTGCGCCTGATAGACCGTGACTCGCTCCAGCCGGCGGCGATGCTCGGCTCCTGGGCAGGAGCCATGGGCCAGACTCAATTTATGCCCTCCGCTTACTACGCGCATGCGGTCGATGGCGATGGCGACGGATTGATTGATCTCTGGAACAGCTCCGCCGACGCCTTGGCCTCCGGTGCCAGTCTGTTGCAAGGCCTTGGCTGGACGCCCGGCGAGCGCTGGGGAAGAGAAGTCAGCTTGGTAGCCGGCTTCCCTTTTGAAAAAAGCGGGTTTGACCAACCGCGCCCGCTTGCTGAATGGGCTGAATTGGGAGTACGCCAATCCGATGGAACCGCACTGCCGGTTGCAGACATGAGCGCCCGGCTGTTGTTGCCCATGGGCCACACCGGCCCAGCATTTCTGGTCTACAACAATTTCGACGTCTTGCTGGGATGGAACCGCTCTATTTCTTTTGCCCTTGCGGTCGGTCATTTGGCCGATCGTATTGCCGGCGCCGGCGCGCTGCACGCCAATCTGCCAACAGGCAGCGACACCATAGCCGTGGCAGAACTGGCCGGGATACAACGCCAGCTTGCCGAGCTCGGCTATCGTCCAGGCGAGGCCGATGGCATTCTGGGTCCGGCGACCCGGGGTGCGCTTCGCGCGTTTCAGGGCGATCACGGCCTGGTCCCCGATGGCTACCCTGATGAACAAACTCGCAATGCGCTTATCGTTGACTCAAGGGCATCAGATCCGTGAACTACTCCCCGTCAATCTTTGACGAGGGTACTTCAAATTGTCACAAGCCACCTATGACGTGACACCGCCAGGCAGCAAACATCCTTAAGAATCATCATTAAGCCGACTCACTTTAGAAGTCAGCCTGTTTGATTTTGCCACTTGGGTATTATCCACTGTATGAACTGCCACATACTGCGGTTATTGACCATTGGTGCCTGCGTTGCTTTTTGCTCCGAGGCCAGCTCACAATCTTTCTGCGAGCCAGTCAACGAGTCATCGATCGCAGGTGCACAGGTCTTGGGCGATGGTTCTCCCGGGAGCGTGACTACACCCCAAATCCAAACAGCACTCGATGCGGGTGGGCCTATTGTCTTTGATCTGGGATCCGACCCAACAATACTGGTTGTCGAAGAGACTCTAGTCGCCAGCAGGGAGACAGTCATTGATGGCGGAGGGTTGGTTACGCTATCGGGAGGCGGTGTCCGACAAATTCTGCGCATTACCAACCCAGACCCTGCTGAAAACGCTCCGCATTTCACCGTGACGCTACAGAACATCCGGTTTATCAATGGCCGGACAGACGGCGGACGGGGCGGAGCGATTTATAAGGAGCATGGCTTCGAGTTTCCGCACAAAGTCAGCCTCAAACTTGTCAATTGCCACTTTGCCAACAACCACGCACCGTTAGATGGCACCAGTCAGGATGATGGGGGCGGCGCTTTGTATGCCGAATTGATGAATCGAATCGACATCTCTAATTGCGCTTTTGACGGAAACTCAGGCAGCAATGGGGGCGCACTATATTCTCTGGTTAGCCTGCACCTGAATGTCGTTGACAGCGTTTTCAGCAACAACCAAGCCATAGGCACTGGCGGAAACCCTGGCAATGGCGGAAACGCTGGTGCGTTTGGCGTTGACGGACCGAACAGGTTGGTCGATATCTGCCGCACACGTTTCGAGGGCAACCGCAGCAACGCGTTCGGCGCTGGCTTCTTCTCGGTCATGTATGACCAGACCAGCCGAACCCGATTTGAAGACGTAACCTTCCGAGAAAATATTCAACTCTCGGATACCGAACATACCGGGGGCGCATACATTCAAGATGGCCCCTGGGCGATGGAGCGCGTCAGTTTTGTTGATAACGAGGCAAGGGGCTATGGAGGCCTGTTCGTCGCCGGTAACGCTCCGGGGCGCATGCGAAACGCTACGTTCTCCCGCAACATCGCCAGAACCGGATTAGGCGGTGCCATGGGGCTATCCAGCACTCCCGCCATCGAAGTCATCAACTCAACGATTGCCAACAACGTCGCGACAGAGGCCTTTGCTGGCGGCATAGCGATCGGCACACCCAATCAACTTTCTCTCACTAATACGATCTTCGCCAACAATTCCGGAGGCAATCGCTTCGTCGGCTGGGCCATGAACAATCCGGCCAACCAGTCGGGCGGTGGCAATCTCCAGTGGCCCGAGATAAGACCTGACGGCGGTGGCAGCGAGACACCCGTCACGATGGACGCCATCTTTACCGAACCGATGCTCTCTCCCCTAGCGTCCGACAATGGCGGCCAAGTCCCTACGCTTGCGATTGACATTGACAGCCCTGCCGTCAACGCCGGCGTTACCGGATTAAGCGTACCGAATACGGATGCGCGTGGCCAGCCGCGTGATTCCTTGCCCGATAGCGGGAGTTTTGAATTCATCGCATCCGGCATGATCTTCAAGGATCGATTTGAGCACAGGTGAAATTATCCCCGATGTATGAATCAAAGACAGAACAGTCTTAGCGATCTTCATAGTTCAAAGTGACAATCACTCCATTGCTGAATGAAACCATCCATGAACCGTCATGTCTTCTGACTGAGGACGCCGATCGTGGATTCTGTCGGGCTCCCGTTTTGTGGATAATTGATTCACAGTGGCCTTCGAGGGAGCAGCAATGACTTTTCACCGCCCAAATCATTTTGTGTTTGGTTTTGTCGCATTTCTGGCTGCTGCGTCTGCACAGTCCCAAGAAAACTCTGCTGTTCTTCCAGATACGCAGCGGATAGGAGAGACCATCTTGGCGGAGGACAATGGCGCTACCAACGAAACCGGTAATAAACGCAACGAGACCGACACCGCATCACTTGCAGCCGACCTTGAGCTCAAGGCTTACGTTGATGGGCTGCTGGCCACCTGGCAGTTTGCTTATGGAGGCCCTGGTCATACGGTGGCTGTCGTGCGCCCGGATCGGAACGTGTTGACCAAAGGCTATGGCCTGGCGGATGTAGAGAGAGGTACACCTGTAGATGCATCGTCAACCCGCTTCCATGTCGCTTCTATCTCCAAGACCTTTGTCTGGACGGCGGCGATGATGCTGGTCGATCGCGGTTCTCTCGATCTGAACGCCGACGTCAACACTTACTTGAAGCGCTATAAAGCCCCGGCCGGTGAGCGCCCGTTAACGCTGCACGATCTCATGTCCCATCGAGCCGGTGTAGAAGAGAACCTGGATCTGTTTTCTGTTGAAGTCGCTGAGATGGAGCGGTCCGAAGCCCTTGCGGCGACCGAACCGGAACAGGTCTTTGCGCGCGGGACACGGGCGGCATATTCCAACTGGGGATCAAACCTGGTGGCCTTGATCATCGAGGATGCGACCGGACGAGACTACGCAGAGTTTCTTTCGACGGAGATTCTCCAGCCGCTGGGTATGAGCACGACCGCGTTGACCGATGAGAGCCCGGCGGCAATGGATCCGAGCACCCCGGTGGCCAAGAACTACTGGGTGTCCGCCAGCGGCCCTCAGGAGCGGGCGCAATTGGATCTGGGCTCTTTTGCTCCAATCGGCGGCATGACCACGACGGCGGCTGACATGGCGCGCTGGATGCGGTTTCACTTGAACCGGGGCGAGTTGGACGGAGTCCGGCTGATTTCAGAGGAAGGTTATGCAACTCTGAGGTCGCGCGCATTCGATCCAATGCCGGGCGCTGCGGGGCGCGCGAGCGGGTTTGCAGATATCCCGTTCCGCTCGGTGGTCTCCTATGGACATACCGGCTCGATCAACGAGTTCTTGTCGAAATTCGCGATTGCACCAGAACTGGGATTGGGCGTGTTCATCGCGCAAAACAGTTCCAATCACTTCGATCCTCTCGACAGCGTGCCCTCGCTGGTGTTTGATCGGGCGCTGGCGATGCGTGGCGAGAACATTCCCGTAGCGCTGGTTACTGATGCGAAGCCTGAAGATATCGAGGCTGCTGAAGAAGTGGCTGGTCGCTACATGACGTCAAGACGAGTATTTTCGGGGCCGCTGAAAATCTTGGCCGCCATGGACGGCGTGATGAAACTTTCCGCGCAGGATGGCCTCCTGGTCGGGCGTCATCCCAGCGCTCCGTTCGCAAGAATCGCGCCGGACTTATGGGAGAACCGGTTTGGGCAACGCCTTGCTTTCGTCCGCGGAGAGGATGGTTCTGTAGAACACGTCATCACTCCCGCTGGAGCCTCCGACGCAGTGCCTGTAGATTGGCGATCTGACCCGATGCTACTCGGCATCGCATTTGGCGCTACTGCATTGTTCTCACTCACTACTTGGCTGGGCTTTTGGCGCCGCTTTCGTCAACAGCACGAAACCCGTCGAACCGGCACTCTACTTTCGGCCACGGCATTGCTGGCCACATTGCCGGTGGTGTGGATGATCGTTCTGGCCACCCAAGTGCCGGGGCCGGATGAACTTGCATTTGCCGATGTGTTTTCCGACTGGCCCATTCCCTTCCTCGGCCAACTGGCACTGTCTGCCACAGTGGTCGCGGGCACAGCCATCATTCTCACGGTATGCCTTGTCCCGGCGTGGGCGCGCTCGGGCTGGAACGTGGCTCGGCGACTCCACTTCACCTTATTCGCCATGGCTTACGCGACGCTCGCTGTCTTCTTGGCCATCTGGGGACTCGTCCCATACTCGGCCGGATAGGCTCAGACATGGGAGCCCACTTCAATGTGGGGAGGAAAATTCGAATTCACCAACACCTGTAGTGGCTCAGTGGATGGATCTCGACCAGTTCAACAAAAGCTGCACTCTGCACCGCGCGCGTTTTGCTGCAGCAAGGCAGAAAACCCCAGCGGGTCGCCAGGAGTCACCGGCAAATCAGATGACCGGCTTGGCACTTTCGAGATGATCGCTGTCCCTTTAAAAACGAGCACAGTCGACGTTAGTGTTTTTTGTGGCTTTTCTTTTCCTGCATCACGGATCGCACCATCTTTCCAAATTGCTTGTCCCGGCTACGACGCTGCGCCAAGGTTTCACTGTTTCTTCGATCTTCGGCGACAAGCTTTCTCCATCTCTCCAGACGTGTTGAGTCCAGTGTTCCTCGATGAAGCGCACTTTGCACGGCGCAGCCCGGCTCGGACTGATGGCTGCAGTTAGAAAAGCGGCACTGGGCGGCCAACAACTCGATCTCATCAAAGACCTGCCCGATACCCGCCGCCACTTCCGTTAACTGGATTTCTCGCATTCCCGGAGTGTCGACCAACCATCCCCCATCGCGCAAGCGATGGAAAGCCCGGCCTGTGGTTGTATGTCGTCCCTTGGCATCATCGTCCCGAACAGCCTGAGTCGGCGCGGCAGCGGAGCCGGTCAGCGAATTCACCAGTGTGGATTTACCTACTCCAGAGGAGCCCAAAAGCACGACCGTTGTACCGATTCCACAAAACGGCGCAAGCTTGGAAACACTCACAGCATCAAGTGCGTTCACCGTTTCGATAATCAACGATGAATCCAGCCGGCGTGCCCGCTGAGCGAAAGCCTCTGGGTCGTCGGCAAGATCGGCCTTGGTCAACACAATTACTGGGTAAGCCCCCGCCTCTCTAGCGAGTACCAGGTATCGCTCGAGCCGAGCCTCATTGAAGTCTTGATTACAGGAAGAAACAATAAAAACCGTATTGATGTTGGCCGCGATCAACTGAATCTTTCCGGACGTCCCCGCGGAGCGTCGCTTGAAGAGACTCTGCCGCTCCATCAGATGGCCAAAGTGCAGATTTTCCTGATCCAATAATAACCAGTCCCCAACCGTCGGCACATTCGAATCGCTACTCCCATCGGTAATGACGGGTAGCGGAATGAACTTTTCTACCCTTTCACCCGCCACATACAGCCGGTCTCTGTGGACCTCCAACACTCGAACGGGGACCAGAGATTCATCGTTGTAGTGGACTAGCTGTTGAGACAAAGACGTGCGCCAGCCCAATTCAGTGAGAGTCCAAGAGGATGCGGTGGACATTTTCTGTCTAGACCCAGATGTCGCGGTTTGCACGCCAAACGTGACAGAGTATATCTTGGTTCTATCAAAAGTAAGACTCACGGAGACAATGATGAGAGTTTTGTCCAAATGCCTCGTACTGATCGTAGTGTTGACTGCCCCAGCCTATCTATGGGCCGAATCCGACGAATTGTCCTACACGGTCAGTTTTCTGGGCCGAACGATTGACCTCGAGCCCTACTTCGAGGGATATCCCTATGGAAACTGGAACGCAAACTACGAAGCCGGGAAGCTCTTCTATCGCAATACCACGCCGGACGGGACCTGGATGATGATTCAGGACCTCTCCGACGATGGGTTGATCGATCCAGAGTCAGGCAAGCGACTCATGGATATCGACCTTTCCACCCGCAACCTCTGGGACATGAAATACGACGAGATCGGCGGCGACATGATCGTGCGGGGCGACGAGCGCAACGACGAAGTACTGAACCTGTTTCGACTGTCGCTGGAGAACGGTTCGCTGACGAAACTGACCGACGTTCCCTACATTTATGGGTGGGATTTTTCCAAGGACAAAAACAAAATCGGCTATATCGCCCGCTACGGTGTCCAGCAGCCCTACCGCAACTGCCTCACGTTGCTGGATCTGGCCACCGGCGAGTCAGCCGAAGTCGTTTGTGAAGAAGGTGGAACCCACCGCATGGTCTGGACTTCAGTTAATTTCTCACCAGACGATCGGGGCGTTGTCCTGAAAGTCAACCGGGACGGTCATCGCCGAAAGGGCAA
>JAZBPR010000242.1:0-37984 GCA_036351735.1 Wenzhouxiangella sp.
CCTTGTGGGCCAGTGGGACCGACGGGACCGACAGAACCAGCGGGACCAGCGGGACCAGCGGGACCAGCGGGACCAGCAGGACCAGCAGGACCAACAGGACCAACAGGACCGACAGGGCCAACAGGACCGACAGGGCCGAGAGGCCCGACAGGCCCGACAGGCCCGACAGGACCAGCAGAACCAGCAGGACCAGCGGGACCAGCGGGGATATTATCGATAGCTTGGCCGAGTGCCTGGAAGTTTTCATTCACCTCATCGGCGTTGGCCGGCGTACCGTTTACAAAGGTGTTCGGGATTGTTGTTTGCGCGTGAGCCGGAGCGACGAAGAACAAAAGTGCTAGTGCCAATAGTGTCGTCTTCAATGCATGAGTCTCCTGATGAGCTAGCAAATAGTTGATCTTTCGAGTCCCGCTGTCTGACACTAGCCCTCAGAACACCGCAGTACTGATCCCATAGTAGGACCTTGGTCTTCTAAACTCAAGCAGACAGGCTAGCCTTTACCCGTTCGACAGTCGAGGGGCTAGCATCAGCGAGACTAGCGGCGTAGAACCCCGTCTGGAGAGCAGCGGCTGAAGATCAGCAGGGATATGGATACGGACATGCTAGCCCCCTGCTCGGGGAACAAGATATGAGCAAGACACTTTGGCGACCTCATGAGAGGAACCGGCAGCATCACTGGATGTGTACCAGCGCGTGTACCACTTTGTGCACCAAAAGCGTCGGAAAGGGCCACTAAATCAAAAGGTTACTATGAAATCAGCACCTTATGACGGAGTGGAGGCTAGGCCCGGAATCGAACCGAGGTAAACGGCTTTGCAGGCCGCTGCATAACCACTCTGCCACCTAGCCGGAGGCGTGCAACTTTGCAAATTGAGTATACCCCAAGCCTCCCAAAACAACAGGGCCCCGGCATCTGCTGGGGCCCTGAACGATAAGCTTGGAGCGGGAAACGAGACTCGAACTCGCGACCCCAACCTTGGCAAGGTTGTGCTCTACCAACTGAGCTATTCCCGCGTCAGAACCGAGCATTTTAGGCACTTCACGTTCTCTGTCAAGTAGCTCACCAGTTTTTCCTCCCCAATCCGCGAAACGACGCCGTGAGGAACAATCAGCGACAATGGGCGGCGTCCATCGTTTGAGATCCTTCCCCCTTGTCCGACCAATCTGCTGCAACGGATTTGAATTCAGCACCAACGGTTTCAGTCGTTGTGCCGACGCTGAACGAGGCGGACAACATTGATCAGCTGCTGGGCGAAATAAAAAAGTCACTGACCGGACAAACACGTTTCGAAGTGATCGTCGTCGATGATGCCTCGAGCGATGGCACTCCGGACCGCGCGCAGGCGTGGGCAAACCGTATTGACATTCAGGTAATCAGGCGGGACGCGCCTCCGGATCTTTCCGGTGCTGTTCTGGACGGCGCCAATGCGGCGAAAGCGCCCTGGATCGTGGTCATGGATGCCGATGGTTCGCATCCGCCTGCGCGTATTCCGGCGCTGCTCGAACCATTGCTCGATCACACTTGCGATCTGACCATAGGCTCACGTCATGCCGAAGGGGGAAGCACTGAAGGTTGGCCCTGGCAGCGTCACCTGACCTCAGGGGTGGCCACCTTGCTCGCCTGGCCATTCACCGAAGTTCGTGACCCTATGGCCGGCTTCTTCGCTACTTCGCGAGAAAGGCTGCTGGGTCTGCAAACGCAAACGGCTGGTTACAAGATTCTCCTTGAACTGCTGGTTCAAGGCGGCGATCAAATCCGTACGCTGGAAGTGCCCATCCGCTTTGTCGACCGTGAGCACGGTCAGTCCAAGCTGGGCCTCAGCCAACAAATGACATACCTCAAACGACTGGCCTGGCTGGCCGGCGGCCGAATTTCGCTGGGAGGCGCTTCCAAGTTCGGACTGGTTGGCTTGGCCGGCATGGCCTTCGATTTAGTGATCTTCCAAATGATGATCGGTACCGGCTCGGGTCTCGGGGCCGCCCATATCGCCAGTTTCATCGTCGCCACCATCATCAACTTCTTTTTGAATTACGGCTGGACATTTCGTGGAGTTGCCCAAGCCAGCATGCCGCTTGTGCAGCGTTACGTTCGATTTTTCATTGTTGCCCTGATGGCACTCATGATCCGCGGCGGCGTGCTGGTTCTTCTGGTTGACGTGCTGGCCCTGCCCCCGCTGCTCGCCATCGTCCCTGCCATTGTCGTGACCGCCGGCGTGAACTATCTGGGGTCAGCATTTTATGTCTTCGCATCGGCCGAATCGGGCGTTATTCCTCGCGTGCGGTGGCATCTGGCAGCACTCGGCCTTCTGGTCTACATGTTGGTTCTGCGCGTGCTGTACATGGGTCAGGTTGATCTCATCCCCGACGAAATGTACTACTGGGTGTACGCCCAGCGACTCGCCTTGTCTTACCTCGACCATCCGCCACTGACCGGCTGGATCATCGCTTTGGCCACACAGATCGGCGGCGATACGACCTTCGGCGTGCGTTTCTTCCTCTTGCCGCTCACCTTGTTGGGGGCCTGGTACTTCTACCGCTATGGATCAAGCATGGGAGGCAAGACCACGGGGCTTCTTTGCTTGCTGGCTTTCACGATCCTCCCTTTCTTTGCTGTCAGCGGCATTCTGATGACGCCGGATGCCCCAATGATTGCTGCCTGGGCCGCCGCCCTCTACTACTTCAAACGCACCTTAATTGACAACAAGGCCAGCGCGTTTTTTGGCTTGGGGGTCGCCATGGGCATCGGCCTATTAGCCAAATACACTTTGGTTTTGTTGGCGCTGGCCGCCTTCATCTTTATGTTGACTGATCGTTCGGCGCGGCGCTGGTTCTTCAGACCCCAACCCTATCTCGCAGCCTTGCTGGCCAGCCTCATCTTCTCGCCGGTGCTGATCTGGAACTGGAAGAACGACTGGGCCTCGTTTGTGTTTCAGAGCACCCGGCGTTTAGCGGAAAATCCGGACTTCGCCAGTTATCTGGTAGTTGTCTACCCCATTTTGCTGCTTTCTCCGGTCGTTGCCATCGCGGGCTTTCTATGCTTCGGCCGGATTGGCCGGAAGATCCAGCCCGACGATCGAAAGCGGCGCTTTATGCTTGTCATGACGGCCGTACCACTGAGTGTCTTTGCCCTTTATGGCGCCTTCTCGGTCGTCAAGTTTCACTGGACCATCCCGCCGTGGATTGCCATGCTGCCGCTGATGATGAGTGCACTGGCATGGCCCATTTGGCCCGAGCGGCAGCCGATCAACAGACTGCACCGCCTTCTAATCCGAGCTTGGCAACCCTCAGTCGTTGCCATGGTTCTGGCTTATGGTTTGCTACTTCACTACCTCACGCTCGGACTGCCCGGCATCAAGACCAGCGATTTCGGGAGTGGTTATCTAGGCTGGCCGGAAATCGCCATCGAAATTAACGACATTGAGCGTGAGTTGGCCACCTCCACAGGAAAAACTCCCATTCTGGCCGCCACCAGCAAGTGGGGCGGTGCAGCCGCGGTCGCCTTTCATCATCCGGAAGACAGGATTGATCAGATCACCGGCCAGAACCTGATTGGCATGAGCGGATCGATGTGGGAATACTGGTTTGATCGGGACACGAACCCTGAACGCCCCGTCATCCTGTACAACGTTCGCTCCCGTCTGATTGATGAAGCCTGGCTGGATGGCGCTGTCATCAATCTTGGGCCCCTGCAACAACGACCAATTTATCGCGATGGTGCTCAAATCCAGACGCTTTACTACCGGATCGCCGACGGTTTCCGGCCCGAGCAGGTTCGTTATCCGGACCGAATTCCCGAATAAGACACGCTGAACATCGCTTTCTGGCACAATAACGCGGCCTTAACGAACCGCAGGAGACTTCATGGCAAAAGACGACCATATAGAAATGGAAGGGAAGGTTCTAGATACCTTGCCCAACACCATGTTTCGGGTTGAACTCGATAACGGGCACATCATCACGGCGCATATCTCTGGCCGGATGCGCAAGCACTACATCAGAATTCTGACGGGCGACCGGGTCAAAGTTGAAATGACGCCTTATGACCTGAGCAAAGGCCGAATCACCTACCGTATGAAATAGGAACTGTCGCGTCAGGCAGCATCCCAAGGATGCCGCCTTCATCCGACCGCCGCTTATCCGTCCTCTTCGGCAGCCGCTTCCGGCCTGGCTTCAGCCACCTGAACTTCCAAGGACAGCCCGTCACCCTCGGCGTTGAGATCCACCGAAATTTCCCCGCCCTCCTCGGACAGCGAGCCAAACAGCAACTCATCGGCTAGAGGCCGCTTGATGTGGTCCTGAATCACGCGCTTCATCGGGCGTGCGCCCATCTGCTCGTCGAAGCCATGCTCAGCCAGCCATTGGCGGGCAGTCACACTGACCTCCAAACCAACTCCCTTGTCGGCAAGCTGGTTTTCCAGATCGATCAGGAACTTGTCGACCACCTTCAAAATGACATCCAGTGGCAGGGAACGGAACTGGATCACTGCATCAAGCCGGTTTCTGAATTCCGGCGTGAACTGGCGCCGAATGGCCTCCATTCCGTCTGAACTATGGTCAGACTTGGTAAACCCGATCCCCCGACGATTGACGAGCGCCGCACCAGCGTTAGTGGTCATGACGATAATCACGTTTCGGAAATCCGCTGAGCGCCCATTGGCGTCTGTCAGCTTGCCGTGATCCATGATCTGCAGCAGCAGGTTGTAGACGTCCGGATGGGCTTTCTCGATTTCATCCAGCAGCAAAACCGCGTGGGGTGTCTGGGTGACCGCTTCGGTTAGCAGACCGCCGCGGTCGAATCCGACGTATCCAGGCGGGGCGCCTACCAGACGGGAAACCGTGTGGGCTTCCATGTACTCAGACATGTCGAAGCGGATCAGCTCGATACCCATGGTTAACGCCAGCTGGCGTGTGACTTCCGTTTTGCCCACCCCGGTCGGGCCAGCAAACAGGAAGCTGCCTATCGGGCGATCAGAGTCGCCCAGACCCGAACGAGACATCTTGATCGCCGCGGCCAGCGTTGTAATGGCTTCATCCTGTCCGAAGACGACCATCTTGAGATCGCGTTCCAGTGTCTTGAGCGCGTCTCGGTCAGAGCGAGAAACCTGGCGAGGGGGAATTCTGGCCATCCTCGCGACCACATCCTCAATGGCTTCGACGGTAATGACCTCCGCGCGCTCTTCGGTTGGCTTGAGGCGCTCCCGCGCTCCAGCCTCGTCGATCACATCGATGGCCTTATCCGGCAGGTGGCGGTCGTTGATATGGCGCGCTGACAGCCGGGCTGCTGCATCCAGGGCGTCCAGCGCATAAGTGACACCGTGATGTTCTTCGAAACGGTGCTTCAACCCATTGAGAATCTCGACTGTTTCGCCCACCGAAGGCTCGACAATGTCAATTTTCTGAAAACGCCGAGCTAACGCGCGATCCTTCTCGAATACGCCCCGGTACTCCTCGAAGGTGGTCGAGCCAATACAGCGCAGTTCACCGTTTGCCAACACCGGTTTGATCAGATTGGAAGCGTCCATGACTCCACCCGATGCCGCACCCGCCCCGATGATCGTGTGAATCTCATCGATGAACAGTACGGATTTGGGTCGCTCCTTGAGCTCTGCCAGAACGGCTTTCAACCGTTTTTCGAAGTCGCCGCGATACTTGGTGCCGGCCAACAAAGAGCCTAAATCCAAAGCCCAGATTTCAGCATCAAGCAGGATTTCGGGAACCTCTTTTTCGACGATTCGCCGGGCCAGACCTTCGGCCAACGCGGTTTTCCCCACACCCGACTCTCCGACATACAGCGGGTTGTTTTTTCGCCGGCGACACAGAATCTGAATCGTGCGCTCGACCTCCATCGCCCGACCGATCAGGGGGTCAATCCGGTCTGCCTCAGCTCGCTCGTTCAGATTGGTCGCATAAGCCGCCAGCGCCGATTTGTCCTGCTCTTCACCCCGCCCTGGCTGACCGTCAGCCTCGGACGATGCCTCATCCGGAGCCTCAGGTGTATCTCCCTTCGATATGCCGTGCGAGATGTAGTTGACGACATCCAGCCTCGCCAGATCCTGCTTGCCCATGAGATAGACCGCATGCGAGTCCTTTTCGCCAAAGATGGCAACGAGAACATTTGCACCCAGCACCTCTTTTCTCTCAGCCGACTGCACGTGGTACAGAGCGCGCTGAAGAACACGCTGGAATCCTACGGTGGGCTGTGTGTCTCGCTGGTCGCCGGCGGACAGCACCGGGATGGTCTCTTGCAACACCTGGTCGAGCTCATAACCCAACTTGCGGATATCTACTCCGCAGGCCTCAAAGACATCGCGCGCTGACGGATTGTCCAGCAGGGCAAGAAGCAGATGCTCAACGGTGAGAAATTCGTGCCGTTTGCTTCGGGCCGTGTTGTAGGCCTGGGAGATGGAAAGCTCTAAATCCTTGCTGAACATAGGGTTACGCCTCTGCGATCAATCCGGGTGACTGTCTCGTTTTTCAGGAGTCCGATTCCTCAAGCGTACACTGAAGCGGGTGTTCATTTTCACGCGCGCACTCATTGACCAAAATGACTTTGGTCTCCGCGATTTCATACGTGTAAACACCGGCAACTCCGCGGCCACGGGTGTGAACGTGAAGCATGATGCTGGTCGCCTTGTCGTGGGAAAGCCCGAAAAATTTCTTCAGGACCTCGACCACAAACTCCATAGGGGTGTAGTCGTCATTCAGAATGACGACCTTGTACAACGGGGGCTTGCGCAGCTTGGGCCGCGCTTCTTCTAAGGCTAATCCGGCGCCTTGGGAGCCGGAGTCGGGAAGTTCTTTTTCACTCATAATCTGCCGCAGCAGGATAACCAGAATTGGCTCTCATACTGCGGCAGGTCGAGTGAATTTTCAAGCAAGCTCAGCCTTCTTCAAACTGCTCTTCCTCGGTAGATCCGGACAAGGCGCTCAACGATGATTGGCCTGAACTGATCGCCTGGGTCAGCTGGTCAAAGTATCCCGTTCCGACCTCGCGCTGATGGCGCGTTGCCGTGTAGCCCTGGGGCTCTGCCGCAAACTCCGCTTCCTGTAACTCCACGTAGGCTTCCATCTGGCGGGCCTTGTAGCCGCGCGCGAGCTGGAACATCGAGTGGTTGAGCGCGTGAAAGCCGGCCAGCGTAATGAACTGGAACTTGTAGCCCATCGCACCGAGTTCGCGCTGAAAGCGTGCAATGTCTGTCTCGGACAAATTCTTCTTCCAGTTAAAGCTAGGCGAGCAGTTGTAGGCCAGCATCTGATCGGGATATTCATTGCGAATCGCCTCAGCGAAGGTCTTGGCCTGCTCCAGGCTCGGCGTAGAGGTCTCGCACCAGACCAAATCAGCGTAGGGCGCATAAGCCAGGCCACGCGAGATCGCCTGCTCAAGACCTTCATTGACCCGATAGAAGCCTTCAACCGTGCGCTCACCACTCAGGAATTCGTGATCACGCGGATCGATATCCGAGGTCAGCAGATTGGCGCCCATGGCGTCGGTACGGGCAACAATGATGGTGGGGACGTTGCAGATATCAGCCGCCAGGCGGGCTGCCACGAGTTTCTGCACGGCTTCCTGAGTCGGCACAAGGACCTTTCCGCCCATATGCCCACACTTCTTGGCCGACGCAAGCTGGTCTTCGAAGTGAACCCCGGCCGCGCCCGCTTCAATCATGCCTTTCATCAGTTCATGGGCATTGAGCACACCGCCGAAACCCGCCTCAGCGTCAGCGACAATGGGGGCAAACCAGTCAATGTCGCCCTTGCCTTCGCACGTCTGGATTTGGTCAGCCCGCTGGAAGGTGTTGTTGATCCGCTTGACAACAGCCGGCACGGAATCGGCCGGGTACAAAGACTGATCCGGATACATTTGGCCGGCCAGGTTGGCATCGGCAGCCACCTGCCAGCCTGAAAGATAAATCGCTTTCAGTCCCGCGCGAACCTGCTGCATGGCCTGGTTACCGGTCAGTGCGCCCAGGGCATTGACGAAGTCTTCCTCGTGCATCAAGCGCCACAACTTCTCGGCACCCATGCGGGCCAGCGTGTATTCAATGGTCACGCTGCCGCGTAAGCGCATCACTTCGGCGGCATCGTAGGGCCTTTCCACGCCTTTCCAGCGCGGGTTCTCCAGCCATTCCTTTTCCATGGCGATGATGCTGTTGACGTCGGTCATCGGTTTACTGCTCCCATTGGCTTAAATTGAATAAAAATATGCTAGTCGAGCCGGCTGTATCCCGGCAGGGTCAAGAAAGTTACGAAATCATCGCTCTCAGTGGCTTCAGCGATCAGATCGGCGGCGGCCTGATAGCGCCCGCTGGCAAAAGCTTCCGATCCGACCTCGGCCTTGATCTTTTGAAGCTCTTCGGCCTGCCAGGCCTTGACTAGAGCCAGATCAATGTTGCGGCCGTCTTCGAGCTGCCCGGCTGGATGGCGGATCCACTGCCAGATCTGGGCGCGCGCAATCTCGGCCGTCGCTGCATCCTCCATCAGGTTATTGATGGGCACACAGCCCTGTCCGCCCAGCCAGGCGGCCATATACCGGATGGCCACATTGAGATTGCCGCGCACGCCCGCTTCGGTAATGCTGCCCTCGCAAGGGGTGATCAGATCGGTGGCCGAGACGCTCACATCCTCCCGCTTGACCGCCAGCTGGTTGTCACCCTTGATGTGCCGGTCGAATATTTCCATGGCCACAGGGATGAGTCCCGGGTGGGCAACCCAGGTGCCGTCGTGGCCATTGCTGGCCTCCCGTTCCTTGTCTTCGCGCACCTTGGTCAGGGCCGCCTCGTTGGCCACATCATCACCCTTGATCGGAATCTGAGCAGCCATGCCACCCATGGCAAAGGCCCCGCGCCGGTGGCAGGTTTTAATCAGGAGCTGGGAATATGCGCTCAGGAAGGGAACCGCCATGGTGACCTGCGCTCGATCCGGAAGCACTTTATCGGGATGTTTCTGAAAGCATTTGATATAACTAAAAATGTAATCCCATCGGCCGCAGTTTAATCCGACAATTCTCTGCTTCAGCGCATGCAGAATCTCGTCCATCTGGAACACGGCCGGTAGAGTTTCAATCAGCACCGTCACCTTGACTGTTCCGGCATCCAGTCCAATAGCGGACTCGATATCCATGAGCACCTCGTTCCACAACTGGGCCTCGCGCCAGTGCTCAAGCTTGGGAAGATACAGATAAGGGCCGCTACCCTGCTCGAGAAGCGCCTTCGCGTTGTTGCAAAGATAAACGGCAGCATCGAATATTCCACCCGGCAACGGCCGCCCATCCACCTGGACATGCTTCTCATCCAGATGCCAACCGCGGGGCCGGACAATCAACACCGCGGGATCGTCCTTGAGCGCGTAATGCTTGCCGTCTGGCTGCGTCAACTCAATCGTCCGCCGGACTGCATCGTACAGATTGACCTGGCCCTGAACCATGTTCTCCCAGGTCGGCGTCGAAGAATCCTCGCAGTCGGCCATGAACACCCGAGCGCCCGAGTTCAGCGCATTGATGATCATCTTACGGTCGACCGGACCGGTGATTTCCACCCGTCGGTCCCGCAGATCCGTCGGAATCGGGGCAACCGACCAGTCCCCCTCTCGGATTGCGACCGTCTCCGGATCAAAGTCCGGCTCTTCACCGGCATTGAAGCGTTCCTGGCGAGCCTGCCTGGCTTCCAGCAGATCATCGAGCCGGTCCCGGTACTTGGCGCCAAGACGACCTAGAAGGTGTTGTAATTCTTCCGGAAAAAGATGTTTCGCGTCAGCCGACACAGCGGCCATGGCCGGGACACTGGGACTTGCATGCATGGAGCCGGCTTCGGAGGGGGAATTCATAAACAAACGTTCGCAGGCGTATGGCTAAACGCGGGAGACTAGAGGGCCGCCCAGTATTTGGCAAATTAAATCTTTTTATTTAGACTATTGGTTTTTCCGATATTCTGAAGTTTTTGTACAAGGGCAACCTCCTCAAGCACCTTCGTGCCTTCATTCAAACCGCCAGGACTGGCAGTGTGTCAGCCGCCGCTGACGTGCTTTTTTTAAGTCAACCCTCGGTGAGCCAGCAGATTCGGGCGCTGGAGGAAGAACTGGGACAAACCTTGTTCAGCCGCCACGGCCCGCGACTGCAGCTGACGCCGGCCGGAAAGGCCCTACTGGAAATGGCCAGGCCACTGGTCAACAGGATCGATGCGCTGCCCGACGAATTTGCACGGCGCTACGGCTCGCTGGAAAGCGGAGAAATTCGCATTGCTGCCGGGGAGTCCACGATCATGCATCTGCTTCCGCAGCTGATGATGCGTTTCAGGAGTCAGCATCCGGGCATCTACGTTCATCTCCATAACGTGACCGGGGCCAATGGGCTGGGGATGATCCGGGAGGATCGAGTGGATTTCGCGGTCGGATCCATGCTTGAAGTACCGCCTGACATTCACTATCAGCCGATTTATCACTTCAACCCGGTGCTGATCATGAGCCCGGAGCACCCGCTCGCCCGACGCCGAGAAATCCGCCTGCCAGACATCAGTCCGCACGGGCTGATCCTGCCGCCGCGGCGGCTGACAACGTTTCAGATGGTTGACATGGTGTTCCGCAAACATGGCCTCCCGTTCCGCGTCGCCCTTGAAGTCGGCGGCTGGGAGGTCATCAAGCGATATGTGGCACAAGGCATGGGCATCTCGATCGTCACCAGCATTTGCATTACTGAGGCGGACCGACAGCGCCTTCTGATTCGCGACATGAGCGAGTTCTTTCCCCGCCGTTCGTACGGTGTCGTCATGCGCCGGGGCGCCTATCTTTCGCCGCAAGCCGAGCGCTTCATCGATCTGATGTCACCTGAACTTTTCGGGGAGTAGCGCCTTCGGCTCTTTCCGAACAGGGCAAGCACCCCCATATCGGATCCTATGCACTCTCACCAGCCGACAATCATGGTCGCCCTGTCCGGCGGCGTTGACTCCGCAACGACCGCGTGGCTGCTCCAAAGTCAGGGATACGCGATTGCCGGGATGTTCATGAAAAACTGGGAAGAGGATGATCCTGAATCAGGCTGCAGCGCGGAAGCCGATGCCGCCGATGCGCGCGCGGTCTGCAACACGCTTGGCATCCCGTTTCATGGTCGAAACTTTTCTGCCGAATACTGGGACGACGTGTTTCAGCAGTTTCTGAACGAATTGGCGGCCGGTCGAACTCCGAATCCCGACATCCTGTGTAATCGGGAGATCAAGTTCAAGGCTTTCATCGAACACGCCCTGGATCTCGGTGCCGAAGAAATCGCCACCGGTCACTACGCCCGTCGGCGGGACAATGCTGATGGCAGCGTCTCGCTGCTCAAGGGCCGCGACCGCAACAAGGATCAGAGCTATTTCCTCTATGCGCTGACCCAGGCGCAACTGGCAATGGCGCGTTTTCCACTGGGGGATCTGGAAAAACCGGAGGTACGGGCCATCGCCGAGCAAGCCGCGCTGCCGGTTGCAAGAAAAAAAGATTCAACCGGTATCTGCTTCATTGGAGAGCGCCAGTTCGATCGATTCATCGACCGCTACCTCACGTCAGAACCGGGGCCAATTCTCACCGAAGATGGTACGGAAATCGGCCGGCATTCAGGGCTGATCCACTACACACTCGGACAGCGAAAGGGCCTGAAAATCGGTGGCCTGGCGAACTTTCCCGAGAACCCCTGGTTCGTCGCAGCCAAGGACCTGAGGGGCAATGCACTGTGCGCTGTGCAGGACTCGGCTCACCCCCTGTTGATGTCGGACCATCTGACCGCCGGCCAGCTCAACTGGATTGACGGTATTCCTCCGGTACCCGGAACCCGTTTGAGCGCGAAGATACGCTATCGCCAGCCCGACCAGGCCTGCCTCGTCGAGGACATTGCCGACGGTCTGCTGTCGTTGCGGTTTGTTCAGCCACAGCGAGCGGTCACTCCGGGACAGTCCGTGGTCTTGTACGATGGCGACCACTGCCTGGGCGGTGGAGTCATCGAAACCTGCAATGCTCCGCGCCCCGTTTGGATGAACACAACAACTCCCACTTCTTCGCACTGCCCATGAGAGACGCCACCATCGCTTTTTCCGGAATGCTGCAAGCTGGCGAACTGGTCCGCCAGATTGCGACCTCCGGCACCTGCAGCCAGCAGGCTGCGGGCGCCAGCCTGGACAGCGTTTTTTCGCTGGACCCTGAATCCACTGAAGCGGTCTACGGCGGCGTCGGTGGTGTGCGCATGGGCTTAAGAGTGCTCAATGAACTGTTCAGCTCGAAGGCGGCACAGGACAATCTCGCTGCTTTGAATTACGCGCTGGGAATGGTCAAGCTGTCTAGACGAATTCAGCGCGATCCCAAACGCCAAAAGGAGTTGGGCGCAGCCATCGGACTGGTCGAATCGGCCTGGAAGGACAGCGAGTCGTCGCTCGATGATTCCGTCATCATTCAGCTCGGCGATGTTTATCAGCAGCATATTTCAACGCTGGACTTTAGGCTCTCGATCAGCGGCAAGCCCGAGTACCTGAAACAAGCGGACAAAGTTGCTCTGGTCCGGGCGCTGTTGCTTGCGGGCATCCGTTCCGCTTTTCTATGGCATCAGGTTGGCGGCCGTCAGTGGCGGCTGATTTTCCAACGCCGAAAGATGCTCAAAGAGGCCCAGGGCCTCCTCACGATGTAGTCGGCGCCGGCTCGAGGGCGGGCTCAGAGACGACCGCGCATGTTAGAATTGCAGGGTTAAATTGGCGCTCTGTATTGCGCCCGATTCGTACACTCCGGAGGAACCCCATGCGAGATGAACTAGGCTGCCGCGATCATTTTGACGCCGCTGGCAAACGCTTTGCTTTCTTTAGCCTCGAAAAACTTTCTCAGTCGCACCCTAGTGTCAAGCGACTGCCCTACTCGTTGAAGGTTCTGCTGGAAAACCTCCTTCGCCATGAGGACGGAATCAACATCACCGCTGATGACATTGCCGGTCTGGCCAACTGGGATGCTGACGCCCAGCCCGATCAGGAAATCGCTTTCACGCCCGCGCGGGTTGTCCTGCAGGATTTCACCGGCGTTCCGGCGATTGTCGACCTGGCCGCCATGCGTGACGCGATGAAAACCTTGGGGGGTGATGCGAATCGGATCAACCCTCTCTCTCCAGCCGAACTGGTCATTGACCATTCCGTCCAGGTCGACAACTACGGTAGCGCCAACGCACTTGATCTGAACAACCAGATCGAGTTTCAGCGCAACAAGGAACGCTACGCGTTTCTGCGCTGGGGTCAGGGTGCGTTCAATAATTTCAAGGTTGTTCCCCCTAATACCGGCATCGTCCATCAGGTCAATCTGGAACACCTTTCGCGCGTCGTCTTCGGTGAAGACGTCAACGGTGAACTGGTTGCCTGGCCAGATACCGTGGTTGGCACGGACTCTCACACCACCATGATTAACGGCCTGGGAATTCTTGGCTGGGGTGTGGGTGGCATCGAGGCCGAAGCCGCCATGCTGGGCCAGCCGATTTCGATGCTGATCCCTCAGGTCATCGGGTTCAAGCTGAGCGGAAAGCTGCCCGAGGGCACAACCGCGACCGATCTGGTACTTACCATTACCGAGATTCTTCGTGAGCGCGGAGTTGTCGGGAAATTCGTCGAGTTTTTTGGTGACGGTCTGTCTCATCTGCCATTGGCCGATAGGGCCACTATCGGCAATATGTCGCCCGAGTTCGGCTCCACCTGCGCGATCTTCCCGATTGACGCCGAAACGATTCGCTACCTTGAACTGTCTGGTCGGGATCCTGCCCGACGTGAACTGGTTGAGGCTTATGCCAGGGCGCAGGGCATGTGGCGCGAGGATGGGGATGCCGACCCGGTCTACACGGACGTGATCGAACTTGACATGGGCAGCGTCGTGCCGAGTCTGGCAGGCCCCAAGCGCCCGCAAGACCGCGTTCTGTTGACCAACGCAAGAAATGAATTCCTGGCCGCCAAGACAAAAATGACTGCCGATCGCGATGCCGCCCACAGCAAGGAAGAGGCGCGCTTTGCCAGCGAGGGCGGAAGCACCGCAGTGGGAGCACGTCTGCCGGCTGGCTGTGCGGAGGTGACCTACAAGGACCAGACTTTCCAACTGTCTGATGGCGCTGTTGTCATTGCCGCCATCACCTCATGCACCAACACTTCGAACCCGGCCGTGATGCTGGGTGCCGGACTTTTGGCAAGGAACGCTCGCGAAAAGGGACTGACCGTCAAGCCTTGGGTGAAGACCTCGCTGGCGCCAGGCTCTAAGGTCGTGACCGATTACCTCGCCTCTGCCGGGTTGATTGACGACCTTGAGGCGCTGGGCTTTTACACCGTTGGCTACGGATGCACGACCTGTATCGGCAACTCCGGGCCGTTGCCGGAATCGATTGAGGCGGCCATCAAGAGCCGTGACATGGTGGTCTGCTCGGTACTGTCCGGGAACAGGAATTTCGAAGGGCGAATTCATCCGGAAATCAAGATGAACTATCTGGCATCACCACCTCTGGTCGTGGCCTATGCAATCGCCGGAAGAATGGACATGGACCTGGCCAACGAACCTTTGGGAGAAGACCGCGATGGACGGCCTGTCTATCTCAAGGATATCTGGCCAGATGCAGCTGAGTTGCAGACCTTCATCGCGGAGAACGTGTCCTCCGACATGTTCCAGAACTCCTACAGCAATGTCTTTGAGGGGGATGCGCGCTGGAAGAGCATGGACACCCCGACCGGCGAGATGTTTGCCTGGAATGATCAGTCGACCTATGTTCAGAACCCACCCTATTTCGAGGGCATGAACATGGACCTGCCCGGCGTGTCAGACATCACCGGTGCCCGCGTGCTGGCCAAACTCGGCGATTCGGTGACGACGGACCACATCTCTCCGGCCGGATCCATCCAGCCCGACTCGCCGGCGGGCAGATACCTTCAGGACCACGGGGTGACTCCGGCCGACTTCAATTCGTACGGTTCGCGCCGGGGCAACCATGAGGTCATGATGCGGGGCACATTCGCCAACGTGCGCATTCGCAATCAGATAGCGCCGGGCACCGAAGGCGGATTCACGAAATATCTGCCCGAGGATGCCGTCATGCCCATCTATGACGCAGCCATGAAATATCAGTCTGATGGCACCCCCTTGATCGTGATCGCAGGCAAGGAATACGGATCCGGCTCGTCACGCGACTGGGCCGCCAAAGGCACCCGGCTGTTAGGCATCAAGGCGGTCATCTGCGAGAGTTTTGAACGAATCCACCGATCCAACCTGGTTGGCATGGGTGTGCTGCCGCTGAACTTCATCGAGGGAGAATCAGCCGAAACACTTGGACTTGAAGGCACGGAAACCTATGACATTTACGGTCTAGGCGACGGAACGGCTAAGACTGTGGACGTCACCGCCTCGCGGGCTGACGGAACCCAGATCAAATTCAAGGCCAGGGTTCGACTGGACACCCCCAAGGAAATCGAGTATTACCGGCACGGTGGGATCCTGCACTACGTGCTTCGTCAAATGGCCGGTGGCGACCCTGGCGAGGCCGCCAAGGCGGCTTGAATGTTTGGCAGGTAAGTCAAAAAGCCGGCCTCGTGCCGGCTTTTTGATATTCGCTCAAAGAATCAGGCGAACCCGGGCGGACTCCACTGGTCCATCATCTTGCGCTGCGCTGCATCCAATCGACGCGCCATGAGCGCAGAAAACCGCATCAAAACCGGGTAACCGAACGCCGGATCTGCCTCACAGGCTTTCAACAAGGCCTTGCCGTCAAACTCCAGCACCGTGGTCGGCTCGCTTGCCCGAGCATGGAAGTGCCACTCATACGGGGGAATCAACCATGACCACCCGAAAATCTCACCATTGCCGAGCCGCGTAATTTCCAGTTTTGGGCCCGTGATCGCGGGCACCTCGAGCAGCAGCGAGCCCTTGATGATCAGAAAAAAACTCTCGGCAGTCGCGCCCTGGGTTGCAACGACTTCGTCTGTATCGAACTCTCGCTGACAGGCGTTATTGGCGAGAATATCCAAATCAGCCTCAGGAAGCCCTGCAAACAAGGTTTTTTCAGACAGAAATCTCTTGATTTCGTTGTAGTCCATCACTTATCTCCATGCTGGTTCAAACACCCGCGGAAGACAAAAGACTATCACTACCTGATGACAACTCAGCATTGACCTGAAATTTGAGCAACCGCGCGAAAACCTCACCGTGCCATAATTCCGGATCCGCATTTTTCGATGGTTAGGTTTATGACATCACTCCGCTTTCTGGCTATCTCGCTGATATCGCTTCTCTTGTCCCCGGTGCTCATCGCGGAAACAATTCCGACCCGGCAGTTTTTCGACAGCGCCCAGGTCAGGAACATGAAGATCTCGCCCGACGGTGAACATGTTGCGCTGACTTTCGAAACCGGATCCGAGCTGAGACTGGCCGTATTGAACCTCGACGACCGCCAGGTCACTTCAACGTTTGGTTTTGGCGACAATCAGCATGTTCAGGACTTCTGGTGGGGCAGCGACGAACGCGTGGTGATGAGCGTTGGCGAGGTCACCGGCAACCTGGACACCATGAGCCTGCGCCGACCGCAACTCTATGCCGCCGATGCCGATGGTGACCGGCGGAATCAACTGATTGATGAACTGGACCGGTTTGGCTATCAGGTACTACATCCCCTGCCCGACGACCCCGAACATATCCTGATTTCCCGCTATCACTTCGCAGATGGAGGGGAGCCCAGAGCCCACCTTCTGAACATCGTTGATGGTGATTCCAGCTTTATCGGGGACCGCCCACCGACCAGAAATCTGCGGGCGCTGGTCGCGGACAACAACGGCCAACTCAGGGTAGGAATTGAGTTCATTGACGCCGAAAACATAGACGATATCGAACTCAATCTTTTCTACAAACATGACGATGAGTGGCAGCGTCTGCTGATTGACGCCGAGCGGCGCAACCCTGACATCACTCCGCTCGGGTTCAATGCAGAGAACAATCAGCTTTATTTTCTTTCCAATCACGACATGGCTGAAGATGACCGGTTGGGCGTCTTTCGCTACGACTTCGTCAGCTCGGAGATGGAGCTTCTCTATCGGCACCCGGATGTTGACGTCAGTGGTGCCATCGGCGGACATGACGGCGAGGTGCTTGGCGTTGTCAGCCGATTCGGGCCGATGACCTACACCTTCTTTGACGACAAACTCGAAACCAATCGCGACGCCATGCTGCGCCAGCAACTGGCGCGCTCTTTTCCGCAAGACGATGTCAGTCTGACGTCCTTCTCAAAAGACGGGGCAAAGGCCATCCTCTTTGTGCGCGGTGATCAGAATCCGGGGGAGTTTTTTCTGTTCGATACCGAGCAACTGCAGGCGGAATTTATTGCCGCGGTCAATTCCGAGTTGAGTAAAGATGCCCTCGTTCCGATGCAAGCCGTCCGCATCCCAGCACGCGACGGCCTCGAACTGCACGCGATGGTGACCAGACCGCAATCCAGCGAAGGACCCTATCCGTTGATCGTCAACGTCCATGGCGGACCCTTTGGCGTCACCGATCACTGGGGCTTTCAGCCTGAGGCCCAGTTTTTTGCCCATCATGGCTATGCCATGCTCCAGGTTAACTTTCGCGGCTCCGGGAACCGTGGCGAGGATTTTGTGCGGAAGGGGCGTCGCGAGTGGGGAAAGGCCATGCAGAATGACGTGACCGACGCGACCCGCTGGGCGATTGAGCAGGGAATCGCAGACCCCGATAAAATTTGCATCATGGGCGGCAGCTACGGCGGCTATGCCACCTTGATGGGCCTGATCAACGAACCTGACCTTTATCAGTGCGGTGTTGGCATTGTCGGTGTCTACGATCTCCCCTGGTTTAGAGAGGGTGACGGCTCCGATTTCTCCACCGGCAGCGACAGGCAGTCGCGCATGGCTTTTGAACGCTTCATGAGCAGTCATGTTTCTGAGAGCACAGAAGAACTAAGGGCCTACTCCCCCGTTCATCAGGTCGAGCGCATCCAGAGTGAAGTCTTTATTGTGCATGGCGGCAACGATGTTCGGGTACCAGTTGGGCATGCGGAGCGTTTGCGCGACGCACTGGAAGCGCACAACAAACCTTATCGATGGATGATCAAGGAAGAGGAAGGCCACGGGTTTTTCGACGTTGACAATCGGGTAGACCTCTACAATGCGGCTCTGGAGTTCTTTGACGACCACATCGGGAAGTAGGCTGCCATGACCACCCGATTTCGCGTTCCACACACACTGGTCTTGATGTTCGCCATGATGGTGGCGGCACTGGTGATGACCTGGGTGCTGCCATCCGGCGAATTCCAGACTCAAGCCAACGACTCGGGCCGCGAGGTGGTCGTACCTGGCACCTACCAGACTCTCGAAGAAAAGCCGATCCTGACACCGTGGTCTTTATTTACGGTTGTCCCCCGTGCTCTGGCCGATGCACAGGGCATCATTTTCTTTGTGCTGATCATTGGCGGCGCGCTTGCAGTCATTCGATCGACCGGCGCGATTGACGCGATGTTGGACCGTCTCATTCGGCGCTTTGGCAAGGCCCCGTGGCTTTTGATTCTGGGCGGCATGCTCACGTTCGGTATCGCATCGGCAACGTTGGGCATGGCCGAGGAATATATCCCGTTTGCCGCCATTCTGATCGCCCTGTGCGTTTCTCTTCGCATGGACACCATGACCGCGATCGGCACCATGGTTGTAGGCTACGGAATTGGCTACGGAGTCGCCCTGCTTAATCCTTTCACTCTGCTGGTTGCCCAGGAAGTGGCCGGCCTCCAACCTGGCTCAGGCATGGGTTACCGTGCGATCCTCTGGCTGCCGTTCTTCGCGGTTGGATTTCATCACGTATGGCGATACGCCAGAAAAGTTCAGGCTGACCCGGGCGCGAGTCTGGTGGCTGACGTTCCGTCAGCGCAGCCACCCCAACCCTCCGGCGCAACCGAGATGACGACATCACGCGCCCTGGTGCTGACAGCAACCCTGATCGCCCTTGTTATCTTGATCGTCGGTATCGCCCGGTATGGCTGGTATCTGGTCGAACTGGGTGCCGTATTCCTGATACTTGCCATCGTCACCGGATTGCTGTCCCGCATGGCTCTGGACAATATCGCTGAGACCTTTATCCGCGGTGCAGCTGAACTGGCCGGAACGGCCGTGCTCATTGGCTTTGCCCGATCGATCGCCTTGATTCTGGAAGACGGACTGATCCTGCATACCATCGTCAATGGGCTCGCCAGTCCGCTCGGTGAGTTGCCGGCCGCACTATCGGCTGTTGGCATGCTCGGAATTCAAAGCTTGCTGAACCTATTCATCCCATCGGGCAGCGGACAGGCCTTTGTCACCATGCCGCTGATGGCGCCGCTGGGTGATCTGGTTGGTGTCTCGCGTCAAGTGGCCGTCCTGGCCTTTCAGTTCGGCGACGGGTTCATGAACATGATCGTTCCTACTAACCCGGTACTGATGAGCATTATCGGCCTGGCCGGAATACCCTACGACCGGTGGTTCCGCTTCATCTTCCCCCTGATCTTGAAGCTGCTCGTTGTCGCGTCAGCTTCGTTGGTCATCGCGGTTTGGTTCGGCTATCAGTGAAGCAGCGCCATTAATCGACGTACATGGAGCTGACCGATTCGCCTTCTGACATGCGGCGGATGGTCTCTGCCAGCATCTGGGCCACGGAAAGCTGTCGAATGCGGCCACAGTCCAGCGCCATCTGGCTCAGGGGAATGGTATCGGTGACGACGATTTCGTCCAGACGGGAGCTGCTGATGTTCTGGATGGCATTACCCGACAACACCGGATGCACGCAGTAGGCCACAACCTTCAGAGCACCGGCATCCTTGAGCGCCGCGGCAGCCGCGCATAGCGTGCCAGCCGTATCGATCATGTCATCCACCAAAACACAGACCTTGCCCTCGACATCACCGATCAGGTTCATGACGGTGGCCTCATTGGCTCTGGGACGACGCTTGTCGATGATGGCCAGGTCGGCATCGAGGCGTTTGGCGATGGCCCGCGCCCGGACAACGCCGCCCACATCCGGCGACACAACGATAATTTCCTCTGCGCTGTACTGCTTCCAGATATCGGCCAGCGTCAAGGGTGATGCATAGACGTTGTCGACGGGGATATCGAAAAACCCCTGAATTTGATCTGCATGCAAGTCGACGGTCACCACTCGGTCGGTGCCCACTGTTCCGATCATTCGCGCCGCCACCTTTGCCGTAATCGGGACCCTGGACGAACGCGGTCTGCGATCTTGCCGGGCATAGCCGAAATACGGAAGAACCGCCGTCAGCCGCCATGCCGATGCCCGCGATAGCGCGTCGATCATGACGAGGAGTTCCATGAAATTTTCAGCAGCCGGGGAACAGGTCGACTGAATCACATAAACGTCGCGTCCACGCACGTTCTCCATGATCTCGACCATGGTTTCACCGTCGCTGAACTTGCCGACGTTGGCGCGCCCCAGAGGCACGCCCAGTGACCGGGCAATCGCAGCCGCCAGCGCCGGGTTGGCGTTGCCGGAAAAGACCATCAGGGATGTATCTGACAAGAGAGGAGCGCCTCGCTTTGATCTTCCTGATTCAAAAAATGGCTGGGACGGCAGGACTCGAACCTGCGAATGCGGGGATCAAAACCCCGTGCCTTAACCAACTTGGCGACGTCCCAGCAGAAAACGTCTTTTTCCAGGCCGCCGGACCATCGTTCCGACGCCAGCCAAAATTATAACGGTATTTTTACGGGGGAGGGTCCATCCAGCGCCAAGTTCGCAGGATCATTCGAACCCGATACGGTGGCCGTAGTGCTTCTACGCGCTCCGGCATCAACGGACCTTCGGACGGTTGTTCATAGCGAACATACTCCAGTGACCATTCGCCCTGACCAATGTTCGCCATCGTGCCGTCGTCGGCGAAAGACACCTCGTCGGACTCCGACGCCTTCAGCCCCCTCAACCACCAGGCCAGTTGGCTCACCGGGATGGGCCAGCCCACCACCTCGGAGACCAGCAGATCGGGATCTTCAGCGCGCAGGAGCCCTACGTCGCTACCCTCAATCAAGGCACTACTCTCGTTGAACATCAACCGCCATTGCTTGCCCCCCACCACGCTGCGCAATCGCAGATCATGCTGGGACCCTTGCCCCTGCCAATCAAAAGCCATCTGACCGCCTTGCTCGCCATCTGACACCGACAGTCGCCCCGTGACGCGCCAGTCCGGATAAAGATCGAACCAGGCCTCCCGTTCCGAAAGCCATTCACCCTGCGCCCGCTGCTCCCGAAGCGCGCAGCCTGACAACAAACCGATCAGCACCAGCGATGCCAGAACCGCGCGGCAAAGACCGCCGCTCATAACGCGATCTCCAAACGCTCAATCACATCAATCAAGTGCTGATCCTCCGGGTGCCGCGCGCGAGTTTCGCGCAATAGATCTTGGGCCCGATCGGTTTGCTCCAGTGTCCACAGAACCTCGGCCAAGTGCGCCGCAATCTCAGGATTGTCGTCCCCTGCCAGGGCGCGCTCAAGATAGGGCAGCGCCTCCGCAGGCCGACCCAGCCTGAAATAAACCCAGCCCATTGAGTCCAGAATCGCGGGCTCTTCCGGAGCCAGCTCAAGCGCCCGACGAATCAGACGGTAGGCTTCGTTATGCCTGGAGGTCAGATCGGTCAGGGTATATCCCAACGCGTTCAAGGCCATGGCGTTCTCGCCATCAATCCGAATAATGCGTCGCAAGTCCTGCTCCGCCAGCTCCAGGTCATCGCTTTCCACCGCGCTGATAGCCCGCGCGTAAAGCAGCCCAGCTCTATTCGGTGTTTCGCGCAGGGCCTGGGTCAGCAAAGCCAGCGCCTCGCCTGCATACCCAGCTTCGTTGAGCAGTTCGGCCTCGACCAAATAAGCTCGTTCGCGCTGCTCCGGCTGTTCCGTATCACGCGCGAGTACCAGCAGACTGCGCGCTTCATCCAGACGATCATCCTCAGCCAGAAGGACAGCGCGACGGATCATGGCGCGGTCAACCTGAGGACCCTCTCGAACCTGCGCGTACCATTCAGCCGCCTGCTGATTCATTGCCATGAACTCGGCCAACCAGGCCACCATGAAGGCGTGCTGGTCAAAGTCTTCCACCGGCGCCCAGTCGGCCAGTTGCTGCCACACCGCAACGGCCGCATCACGATCGCCCCTTTCGTAGAGATAGCTGGCACGGCTGTAGAGCACATCAGGATTCTCGGGAAGGCCTTCGATGACCTCGAGCGCATCATCCAGGCGATCCAAATTGCGCAGAATCTGCGCCTGTGCCAACCCCAGCGTCCACTCATCCGGGGACACTTCTCGCGCCCGACTGTAAAACTCCAGTGCCGCCGGATAATCTTCAATCGACGCGGCCAGCTGCGCAGCCCAGGTCAGATCGTCTCGTGTGCCACTTCGTTCAGCCGCGCGGCGAGCCAGCGCATAGGCTTTTTCTGGTTTTTCGGTCTCCCAAAGTAGACGCGAGCGTGCTGCCAGCGCAAGTGCCCCCTCAGAATCAACACCTGACTTCCGGATGACGGCATCCAGGACATTGATGCCATCGTCAGTGTCTTCTGCCACCGCAAGCACTTGCACAAAATCGCGGCGCAGCAAGCGCTCCAGATCACCGGGCTGATCCTCGAGCCAGCCTTGCATGCTCGCGACTGCATCGTTTTGCTGACCAGCGTTCATATAAGCGAGTACCTGCAGGCGTCTTGCGTCTTCCGCACCCGGCTCCCAATCCAGCCAAAGCTGCGTTGCCTCAATCAGACCCTGCCATTCCTCCATTCGCCAGGCCATTCCCGCAGCCTGGCGCAGCAGCGACAAATCTTCCTGCGCCCTGGCTTCCTCCAGCAGTCTGGCTACTGCCTCCCCATGCCCCGCCCCGGAACCCGCATGGGCCGCGGCTGCGAGTTCGAACAGAACCTCCTCAGACAAGGTCTCTTCGGTGTAGGATGCTGCTGGCTGTTGCCCGTCGCTGCCAAGTGAATCGGCCTCCGGCGTGAAGCTACAGGCGGTGGTGAACAGCAAAATGAGCCCAGCCAAAATTGGCTTGATCTGCGTCATGGTCGGCGCCACAATGAACGGTTAGATCAAAAGTCTATCAGCATGTCCCTGTCGGTCGTTGGAATCAGTCATCACACGGCACCCATCGCCATTCGGGAGAGACTGGCGTTCCCGGCTGAAAGCCTGACCGATGCCTTGCGTGGACTGGCGGCCACGCCCGATATCGGGGGCTGCGCGATTCTGAGCACCTGCAACCGAACTGAGATTTTTACATCGAGCCAACGCTCGGTGACCCGTGTCGTGACGGACTGGATTCATGACTGGCACGGACTGGACCCAGGGCAATATCAGGAGCATCTCTATCATCTTGAGCAATCGGCCGGCATTTTCCACTTGATGAAAGTGGTGTGCGGCGCAGACTCCATGGTGGTTGGCGAGCCGCAAATTGCAGGCCAGGTAAAACAGGCCTGGCAGCTCGCGCGCGAGACCGATACTCTGGACAGCACGCTAGACCGAATGTTCCAGCACGCGTTTGCCAGCGCCAAGCGCGTGCGATCGGAAACCGGCATTGGCGAGAACCCCGTCACCCTGCCCTTTGCGGCCATGCGTCTGGCCAAACAGATTTTTGGCTCTCTGGAGAATCTGCGCGTTCTGCTGGTTGGGGCTGGTGAGATGATCGAAGACTGCGCGGTCCACTTCAAAGACAGCGGTATTCGCGGCATGAGCATCGCCAATCGAAGTCTGGAAAGGGCGGAGAAACTGGCCGAACGTTTTGGGGCGTCCCCGCACCAGCTGGATGAATTGCCGCAGCTACTGACCGCGCACGATATGGTGCTGGCCTGCACCGGTAGCAAGGAACCCATCCTGACCCGGCCGATGCTCAAGCAGTCCCTTTCCAAGCGCAGGCATCGGCCCATGTTCGCGCTCGATCTATCGGTTCCGCGGAATATTGAGCCGGCTGCCAACAAGCTCAGCGACCTCTTTCTTTACACCATCGATGATCTGCACGCGATCATTGAGTCTGGCCACAAGCAGCGGATGGCAGCCCTGCAAAAGGCGATGGAAATCATCGAATCCGAAGTCACCGGTTTCGAGCGCTGGCTGAGGCTGCAAAACACCAGTGAAACCTTGAAGGAACTACGAACACGAGCGCACCACGAACGTGAAGCACTGGTGGAACAAGCGCTCAGCGACCTGGCAGGCGGCAAGGATGCCGAGGAAGTCATCCGTCGCACAAGTCACAAGCTCGTCAACCGACTCCTGCACGGACCCAGCATCCGCCTTCGTCAGGCCGCCGAAAGTGACGATGAGGCGCTCCTCAATGCCGGCCGCTTTTTCTTTCTGGACAAAGACTGAATTGACATGGATCCCAGCATTCGCCAGCGGCTGGACCTTGCCAGTGAACGCTTTGAGGAACTGGCCCATCTTCTGGCCGATCCCGAGATAATCTCGGACCAGAAACAGTTTCAGGGCCTTTCACGAGAGTACTCGGAACTGGAGTCGGTCATTAACCTGTGGCGGCGTTATCAGGACAGCGAGGCCG
This sequence comes from Wenzhouxiangella sp., assembly GCA_036351735.1. Lineage (GTDB taxonomy): Bacteria > Pseudomonadota > Gammaproteobacteria > Xanthomonadales > Wenzhouxiangellaceae > Wenzhouxiangella. The sequence continues at coordinate 24,518 of JAZBPR010000242.1, forward strand.
CCGTCGCAGACGCCAGCGAAATGCTCAACGAAGACGACTCAAGCCTTCGCGAGTTGGCCCGTGACGAAATTGCTTCTGCCGAGGCCCAGCAAAGCGATCTGGCAGGCCAACTCCAGCGCTTGCTTTTGCCAAAAGACCCGAACGACGATCGGAACATCTTCCTGGAGGTGCGCGCCGGGACGGGCGGACAGGAGGCCGGTATTTTCGCGGGCGACCTGCTGCGGATGTATGCCAGGTTTGCCGAGCGCCAGGGATGGCAAATTGAAATCATGTCGGCTCAGGAAAACGATGCCGGCGGCTATCGCGAAGTGATCGCGCGAATCATCGGCAAGGGCGCTTACTCCAGGTTGAAGTTTGAGTCCGGCACCCACCGCGTGCAGCGGGTGCCGGCAACCGAGTCTCAAGGCAGGATTCATACATCGGCTTGCACGGTGGCCATCCTGCCGGAGGTTGAGGAAATTGACGCTGTCGATATCAATTCGAACGACCTGAGGATCGACACCTACCGTTCTTCTGGAGCCGGTGGCCAGCACGTCAACACCACCGATTCGGCCATCCGGATCACCCATCTTCCAAGTGGCATCGTGGTCGAGTGTCAGGATGAGCGGTCACAGCACAAGAACAAGGCCCGCGCTCTGAGTCTGCTCAGCGCCCGCTTGCTTGAATCCGAGCGCGCCAGCCAGCGCTCCCAGCAGGCGGCCGATCGTAAGCTGCAGGTCGGCTCTGGCGATCGATCGGAACGAATCCGCACATACAACTACCCGCAGGGCCGCGTCACCGACCACCGCATCGGCCTGACGCTTTATGATCTTGACAACATTCTAGATGGTGGCCTGGAAGTCGTGATCGGTCCTCTCAACGACGCCCATCAAGCCGAACAGCTGGCTGAAATGACCCAGTCATAAGCCCGCCGGCAACAGCGAACCGGCCCGTCCCTGCAAGATCGACTCAAACGTCAGCGCTTGGCAAATCGCTTTCGTAAAGACGCCTGTTTTGGCCGCCCTGCGTGACCGAGATATTTAAGGAAACGCTAACTTTGAGGTATACTTGATGCAGTTTCCAATGAGGCGTCAACCATGGATTTAGATCCGGTTCTTATCTCAAGAATCCAATTTGCCTTCGTCGTTTCCTTCCACGCCATTTTTCCGGTTTTCACGATCGGGCTGGCTGCCTATGTTGCGGTTCTGGAAGGCCTCTATTACAAGACCGATAACCCGGTCTATCTGCGTCTGTCCAAGTTCTGGACCAAGGTTTTTGCCGTGGTCTTCGGCATGGGCGTAGTCTCGGGAATCGTCATGGCTTTCCAGTTCGGAACGAACTGGTCCAACTTCGCCTATTCGGCGTCAAACTTCCTCGGCCCGATTCTGAGTTACGAAGTTGTCACTGCATTTTTCCTTGAAGCGACCTTCCTCGGCGTCCTGCTGTTTGGTCGCGAGAAAGTGCCGCGCGGACTGCATCTGTTCTCAGCCTGCATGGTGGCGATTGGCACCTTCATCTCGTCGTTCTGGATTCTGTCTGCCAACAGCTGGATGCAGACCCCGGCCGGCGTTGAAATGGTTGACGGCATGATCCAGATGACGTCCTGGACGCAGGCGATCTTCAATTCGTCTTTCCCGTACCGGTTCGCGCACATGGCGATTGCCTCTTTCATCACCGGTGGCTTTGTCGTAGCTGGCGTCAGTGCTTTATATCTGCTCAATAACCGCAACATCGAAACCAGCAAGAAAGCGCTGAAGATGTGCGTGATCATGCTGGCCGTGGCGACTCCGCTGCAGCTGTTCGTGGGCCACGAGCACGGCCTGAATACATTTGAAAACCAGCCGGTGAAAGTGGCAGCCATGGAAGGCGCCTGGGAAACCAAGGCGGGCGCACCGCTGATCCTTTTCGCCATTCCGGATTCTGAGAACGAGACCAATCACTTCGAAATCAAGATTCCGTATCTGGCCAGCATCGTATTGACCCACAGCCCGGACGGCGTTGTACCGGGACTGCTTGAAGTTCCTGCCGATGAGCGGCCGCCAGTGGGCATTGTCTTCTGGTCGTTCCGCATCATGGTCGGCCTGGGCTTGATCTTTATCGCCATTTCTCTCCTGTCGGCGTTCCAGCTCTACCGTGGCCGGCTCTATGAATCGCGCCTGCTGCTCAAGGCTTACACCTGGCTGATTCCGGCGCCTTTCATTGCCGTGGTCACCGGATGGTTCGTCACTGAGGTCGGACGTCAACCATGGATGATCCACGGCATGATGCGTCTGGAAGAAGCGGTCACACCGTCGATATCAGGATGGATGGTGCTGGTCACGCTGATTGGTTATGTCTCGGTTTACGCGATCGTCTTTTCCTCGGGCGTTTATTACCTGAAGAAAGTCATTCAGGGTGGACCGGACCCGATCGATCATGCATCCGAAAGCGAGTCGGCGCGTCCGAAACGACCCTGGTCGGCAGTACCGACCCAACTTGATGATTCACCAAGCGTAGCAGGGAGCTGAACATGGGACTGATTGACCTGACTTTGATCTGGGTGGTCCTGATCGGGATCGGCGTATTCATGTACGTTCTGATGGACGGGTTTGATCTGGGTGTGGGCATCCTCTTCCCATTCGCACCAGACGATGAATCCCGCGATCTCATGATGGGCTCTGTTGCCCCCGTTTGGGACGGTAACGAAACCTGGCTGATTCTGGGCGGCGCCGGCCTGCTGGCCGCGTTTCCATTGATCTACTCGGTGTTTTTGCCCGCACTCTACATCGGCGTATTCCTGCTTCTGGCAGGATTGATCTTCCGTGGTGTTGCCTTTGAGTTCAGATTCAAGGCCACAAAGAACAAGCACCTTTGGAACTATGCCTTCTTCGGCGGCTCGACCGTGGCTTCATTCGCTCAGGGCGCTGTGATCGGCGCGTATGTCCAGGGCTTCGAAACCGAGAATTTCCGCTATGTCGGCGGGGCATTCGACTGGCTGACACCGTTTACCCTGATGACAGGACTCGGGGTGGTCGCCGGCTATGCATTGCTCGGTGTGACCTGGACCATCATGAAGACCGAGGGACGCACTCAGGAATGGGCATTCAAGCTTGCGCCTAAGCTGCTCGCGGCGGTCCTGGTATTTTTCGTCATCGTCAGCCTTTGGACACCCATGATGAACGAGCGGGTCCTGAGCCGCTGGATGGACCACATCGGCTGGCTGTGGATCTTCCCGGCCACCACGCTGGCTTTTGCGGGGTGGATCTTCACCCGCCTGCGCAAGCGGGCAGAAGGCTCACCGTTCATCGGCTCCATGGTGCTGTTTGCGATGTTCTATATCGGTGTATTGATCAGCATGTGGCCCTATGCCGTGCCGCCCAATTACACCTTCTGGGATGCAGCTTCCGACCCAGGAAGCCAGCTGTTCCTGCTGATAGGCTTCTTGTTCCTGATACCGATTGTCCTGGGCTATACCGCATGGACGTATTGGGTATTCCGTGGAAAAGTTCACCCAGGAGCCGGATACGCTGGCCACTAAGTCAGGACAACGTCAATGGCTTAACGAGAGGGCACCGGCTTGGCTGGTGCCCTCTTCGTTTGCACTGGCCGCCGCAGAAGCCGCAGCGATCATTGCTCAGGCAGCCCTGCTGGCCTGGATCCTGTCGGCAGTGATCGTCGACGGCCTGCCGCTTCAGACCATCGGAAAGTCGCTGTTGTTGCTACTGCTGGCATGGGCCGCTCGCGCGGCTGTGGTCAGTTTCAGAAGCCACGTGACGGCGAAGGCGTCCAGCCAGATTCGAGAAACACTTCGTGACGATCTGTTCCGAACCATCGCCAGAGCAGGCCCCCTGCAGGTCGCCCACTCTGGCACAGGGCGCTTGACGACCGGGATGATCGAACAGGTTGACCACCTTGATCCCTACTATGCCCGGTATCTGCCGCAAACCGCTGTCGCGCTGCTAGTACCGGCATTCATCCTGATTGCCGTCTATCCCTCGGACTGGCTCGCCGGCCTTTTACTGACCATGACCGCGCCGATCATCCCGGCCTTCATGATCATCATCGGGATGGGCACCGAACAAGTCTCCAGCCAGCAGCAGGATGCACTCAAACGACTCAGCGGGATCTTTTTTGATCGACTGCGCGGGCTGGATACGCTCAAGCGATTTGGGGCGGAGCGCTCTGAAAGCGGAAGAATCGCCGAGCTGTCTGAAGAGTTCCGGAAAAGAACCATGCAGGTGCTCAGGGTCGCTTTCCTGTCGTCGGCGGTATTGGAGTTCTTCGCAGCGGTCGCGATTGCGAGTCTGGCGATCTACATTGGCCTCGGATTGCTCGACATGATCGACTTCGGAGCGGCAACATCTCTGACCCTCTTCAAAGGACTGTTCATTCTTCTGCTGGCCCCCGAGTTCTTCAATCCCCTGAGAACACTGGCCCAGTTCTGGCATGACCGCTCATCGGCACTCGCCGCCGCCGCTGCAATCAGGGAACAACTGGCCCTCCCTTCGGCCCGTCAAGAGCCTTCATCCCCGGCCAATGACACACCTCTAAACGCCTGCGAGGTCAGGGTCAATGCTCTTCACCACGGATTTGAAGGTCGACCCGAAGTCCTGCGGGGGGTCAACCTAAGCGTTAGCGCTGGCGAGAAGCTGCTAATCACTGGCAGCAGCGGAGGCGGCAAGACAACCTTACTCGGCCTTCTCGCAGGCTTTGGTCAGCCTGATTCAGGCTCCATTACTATCAATGGCCAGAACCTGAACGACTTCAGCACGGAACAGCTTTCAACGATCCGGGGCTATCTGGGGCAGCGTCCCTTGCTGATGCCGGCCAGTCTGGCAGCAAACATCCGACTGGCCGATCCTGACGCCTCCGATGAGGCGGTCAAGGAGGCCGCACAACAAGCCGGACTGGCAGATCTCATCCGGCAACTGCCGGAGGGTCTGGACACCCTGATCGGACAGGATGCTTTCGGAATTTCCGGCGGACAGGCGCGGAGGATCGCCCTGGCCAGAGTCCTGCTCAAGCCCTACCCGCTGCTCCTGCTTGATGAACCCACTGCCAGCCTGGATGACGATACCGGTGATGCAGTCTGGCAAGCCCTCAACGCCGCTGCCGAGCAGACGCCCATGACCATGATTTGCATCAGCCACAGCGACCGGGCAAAACGCTGGGCCGATCGGGTTGTCACGCTGCAAAAAGGCCAACTGGAGGTGGCCGCGCATGGCTGAGCCATCCCTGAAGTTGAGCGAGATCTTGGGAAGTCGCCGTTGGTGGCTACTCGCAGGCACTCTTCTGACTGTGCTCAGCCTGATCTCCGGCGTCGCCTTGCTCGGGCTGTCGGGCTGGTTCATTACCGCAAGCGCGCTAGCAGGCCTTGGCATTTTGGCGTCGCTGGATATTTTCACTCCCGGGGCCGGGATTCGGCTCGCTGCGGTCAGCCGGACGGCTTCCCGCTATCTTGAGCGACTGATTACTCATGAGGCGACTTTTCGTCTGCTCAAGGAACTCCGTGGTCACGTTTTCGAGCGATTGCTCAGACTTGACGAATTTCAATTACGAGGCCTTCGGCGTGGCGATACGCTGAATCGCCTGACCGCTGATGTAGACACACTGGACCACCTCTTCATCGGGGTCGCCGGCCCCACCATGGCAGCGGTTCTCGTCACGCTGGCCGTCAGCGTCCTGTTTACGCTGATCCTGACCCCCATGGCGGCGCTGATTGTGATTGCACTGCTCATCGCCCATCCCATGCTGGCAGAGGTCGCTCGACGCCGTGGCCGCACCCCCAGTCACGCGCTTATCCAGACCCTCCCAGACCTCAGGCGCGAAACCAGCGAGGGGCTTGAGAGCCTGGCTGACTTGATCGCATTTGACCGGATCGAGAACCAGAGATCCAGGATCTCTTCTCTTTCAAGGCACTCAATCGCCCTGCAAGAGCGGCTCGCGAGACTGGACGCGGTAAGCCAGGGTCTGGTCACCATGGCAGGCTTCCTGGCGACCTGGATCATCCTGGTCTATGGCATCCATCTGTTTCAGCAGGACGTGATCTCCGGCCCGGTACTGGGCCTCGCCGTACTCACCATGCTCGGACTCGGAGAAGCATGGCAAACCCTTCCCGGCGCCTGGCGCAAGCTGGAGGAATGCCGCGGCGCGCAGGAGCGCCTCAACGATCTGACGCAGGTTTCTGCCCAGTTGCCCGTCGCTCTCGATGCACAACCCGCCACTGGCCAGGATCTTCAGCTTGAACGGGTTTCGTTCCGCTATCGACCCGAACTACCCTGGGTACTGCAGGATTTCAGTCTGTCGGTTGCTGCAGGCGAGCGCATCGCGGTCATCGGCCCCAGTGGCTGCGGCAAGTCGACCCTCGCACAGCTCGTTCTGCGCCAGCTTGATCCTGAGGAAGGCCGGCTACTGCTCAACGGCATCGATCTGCGCAAGATCGAACCTGAAAGCCTTCGGCGACACATTGGCCTGCTCTCCCAGCAGCCTATGCTGTTTCATGACACCGTTGAACGCAACCTGCGGCTCGCCAAGCCGGAGGCCTCTGAGCAAGAACTGGGTTACGCGCTGGCAACCGCCGGACTGGCCGAGTTCATGGATGGGCTGGATGACGGACTGCAAACGTGGATCAGCGAGGCCGGTGGCAACGTATCGGGTGGCGAAGCTCGGCGTCTTGCACTAGCGCGTCTGATTCTGACCGACTGTCCGATCGTGATTCTGGATGAGCCGACCACGGGACTGGATCGCGATACAGCGCTGGGCCTGTCGAGGACTCTGGATCAGTGGTTAGGCTCGCGTACCGTCATCATGATCACCCATGACCCCGATACCCTGCCAAGACACGACCGCCGGCTTCAACTGGGCTGAGACGCCGTTCTGGACGCACCCCAAAGCGTAACCAACAGCACCGGCACCACGACAGGCAACAAGTCGAGGCGATCCTGAAGCAGACCCGGCCAAGCCAGAATGAGCGAGCCGCTTGCTGCCGCGACACCAATCCAGATCGCCAGAACACGTCTGCGCTGCCTCATCCTCGGAACCAACAACAGCCACCAGAGCGGGTGCAGCAGTAAGACAAGCAGATTCCAGCGCGTGTCATGATGGCCACTCAATGTCATCATGGCCAGCAAAACCGCCCCGACTAAGCCGGCCGTCAGCGCGCCGAACCGCCATGACCATTCCGCCAACACCCCTCCTCGCCTGATCAGCGCCAGCATCGCAGCGGCAAGCATCAATCCTGTGATCAGGGGAATGGGTGTCAGGGAAGACAACTGCACAACCGAATGCGGCGGACTGCCAGCGTGGATTGTCCTCTGCTGGACCACCAATGGCTGACCATCCACCCCGACGCTGCCTACCCAATGCGCCAGCGCCTCTGGCAGGAAAGATTCTTCCCACGCCGTCAAGCGACGATCAAGGGACGGGCCCATCAGCGCCAGAATACCGGTCTGCACCCAAGGACGGTGACGGGTCATCCTGCGAGTGTGCTCGGCCAGGCTCTGGTCAGTCATCACGCCTTCAAGCGTGGTCCGCAACGCGTCGTCTAGTACCTGATTGATGAGATCACGCAACCAGGTTGAGCAATTGGCTCGGAAATAGTCATAGGCGTAGTACTGCGGGTGCGGGTAAATCGCTTCGTGCAGGGCCTTTTGCAGATCCTGAACCTGTTCGGCGCTGAGCGCCAGTTTCTGAGCCGTCACCGAGCGACCCCGCTGACGATAGAAGTCGAACTCCCGGTCGGCCGGACTCGCCGCGCCGTAGTAGTTCATGATGCCGCGCGCAAAATCGACATAAAAGCCGGCACGATCAATCTCGAAGTAGCCGAAGCTGTAGGTGTGATCCAAGCCGGTCTCGGGGTCCCTCAGCCACAAAGCGTTGTGCCCGAACATTTCCCACACTTCCTCACCCGGCCCGTAGGTGACAAGCCACGCTTCCTGCGCTTTCACGGGGGCGGCCATTGCAAACAGGAGCAACAGCACCGTCGCTGTCAGCCGCTCCAGCTGCCGTGGCCTGCCTCGCTGTCCGAACAGCGAAGCCAACTCAGTCTTCAGGACGCCGAACCACCATGGTATGCAGGCGGCGATCATCGGCCGTTTCCACCTCAAATTGCCAATCACCCGCCGTGATGGATTCTCCAGGCTCAGGTAAGCGGCCGAACTCAGCGACGACGAGCCCACCGATGGTGTCGTATTCCTCATCGCTGAATTCAGTCCCGAGGTCCTCGTTGAAGTCTTCAATCGCGGTGAGTGCTTGCACCCGGTAGACCCCCTCGCTAAGGCGCGTAATCTCGGCTTCGGTCTCGGCGTCATGCTCATCGTCGATATCGCCCACGATCTCCTCGAGGACGTCTTCGATTGTGACGAGCCCGGACACCCCGCCATACTCGTCGACGACGATGGCCATATGGTTCTTGCTAACCCGAAATTCCCGCAGCAGAACGTTCAGGCGCTTGGATTCGGGAATGATGACAGGAGGTCGCATCAAATCTCGAAGAACCAGTTCGGCGTGCTCGGAAAAAACCTGAAGCAGATCCTTCGCCAGCAAAATGCCGCGGACCTCATCCCGATCTTCTCCAACGACAGGGAAACGCGAATGTCCCGATTCCAGAATGACGGGCATGATTTCATCCAGCGACGCGGTTTCGTTGATGACGACCATATGAGACCGCGGCACCATCACGTCGCGTACCTGCAACTCGTCGACCTCAAGTGCCCCTTCAAGCATCGCCAGGGTATCGGCGTCGAGGAGTCCTCGATCCGCGACATCGCGCAACAGTTCGGTCAGATCATCGCGTGTCTTCGGTTCACCACCGAAGGCACGGCCCAGTCGTTCGAGCCAGGTTCGATTGGAGGAGGAGCCGTTACCGGATAAATTGTCGTCGTTCATGTCGTCGGCCCTGTGCAATTCAGAACACCGGCCGAGGGCGTAGGAGGAGGTTCAGATTCCATGACTCGTTTCATAAGGGTTAGAAAAGCCCAGACCCGCCAGAAGCTCGATTTCGCGAGCTTCCATCTGTCTGGCTTGTTCGCCATTTATATGGTCGAAGCCGAGCAGATGCAAGAGGCCGTGAATCACCAGATGGGCCCAGTGTGCATCGAGCGACTTGCCCTGCTCAGATGCTTCCTGCTCGATCACGGGCGCACACAACACGACATCTCCCAGCACGCGCATACCATCCACCAACGGCATATCGGCCGGGAAGCTCAGCACGTTGGTCGCTGATTCCTTGCCCCGCCACTCGCGATTCAAGGCCCAGGATTCGGCCTCGTCAACCACACGCAGGTTGACCACCGCGGAGTTTTCCTGGCCCAGCACTGCCTTTGCCCAGGACGAAAAGCACTGATCGTCCGGCACGCGGGGATCGTCAACCATGCGCTGAACTTCGATCTCAATCATGTCTGACCATCCAATGCATTGTCGGCGGCCTCGTAGGCCTCGACGATACGACGAACAATGGGATGACGAACCACATCTCTGGCGTCGAAGAAAGTCTGGCTGATCCCATCAACCTCTTTCAGCAGGCCGATGGCCTGGCGAAGACCCGAAGTGACCTTCGGTGGCAAATCCACCTGGGTCAAGTCACCGGTAATCACTGCCCGCGAGCCGAAACCGATGCGGGTCAAAAACATTTTCATTTGTTCAGGCGTGGTGTTCTGGGCCTCATCCAGAATGATAAAGGCGTCGTTGAGCGTGCGGCCGCGCATATACGCCAGAGGCGCGACTTCAATGACGTTGCGCTCCGTCAGTCGCGCTGCTCGGTCGAAACCGAGCATTTCATAAAGCGCATCATAGAGCGGTCTGAGATAAGGGTCGACTTTCTGGGCCAGATCGCCGGGCAGGAAACCCAGCCGCTCACCCGCTTCGACGGCCGGCCGCACCAGAACAATTCGCTGGACCCGATCTTTTTCCAATGCATCAACAGCACTGGCCACTGCCAAAAAGGTTTTCCCCGTTCCTGCCGGGCCGACACCAAAATTGACGTCGTTGGCGGCGATCCGTTCCAGGTAGCGCTTCTGATTGGGACCACGACCGCGGATCATGCCACGACGGGTCTGGATGGCCACCTCTACGGCCATGTCATCCTCATCCAGCCCAGCCTGCTGCATCTGCAGATTGACGGCCGCCGGGGTCAGGATTTCCTGTTCAGACTGGCGGTAAAGCCTTCGCAGCAAACGACGCGCGGCATGAACTGCATCCACCTCGCCTTCAATGCTGAAAAGGTTCCCGCGCGCTGCGATCGAGAGACCGAGGCGTTTCTCGATCATTCGCAAATGCTCGTCGAGTTGACCGCAAAGATTGGCCAAGCGCTCGTTGTCGGCAGGTTCAAGCTCGAGCGTCATAGCCGTTTCAGTCGAAGAAGTAGTCGCCGGTGCGCTCATCAGGCGGCTTGCTCTGCGCCATCGCTGCCCAGACGGCCTCGAAGCGAGTTCGCAAGGGCGGCTGTAATCTGCACATCGACCATCCGGCCAACAAGCTCAGCCGGACCCGGGAAATTCACAACCCGATTGTTCTCTGTCCGGCCCGCAAGTTCAGCGCCATTCTTCCGGCTGTGGCCTTCGACCACGACCCGCTGGATGGTTCCGACCATCCGCTCGGAAAACGTCCTGGCCTGCGCATTGAGCTGATCCTGCAGGCGCTTCAGCCGGGCCTTTTTTTCTTCGAGGCTGACGTTATCGGGAAATCCGGCGGCCGGCGTGCCCGGACGGGCCGAATAGACAAAACTGAAGCTCTGATCAAATTCCAGTTCACGGACCAGATCCAGCGTCTGCTGAAAGTCATGCTCTGTTTCGCCGGGAAAGCCCACGATGAAATCCGACGACAGTGTGATGTCAGGCCGGGCCTCGCGCAGACGGCGAATTTTCTGCTTGTACTCCAGCCGGGTATGGCCTCTTTTCATCAGACTCAAGATTCGGTCGGAACCCGACTGAACCGGGAGGTGAAGATAGTCGGCCAGCTTGGGCACATCGGCATAGGCCTCGACCAGACTGTCTGAGAACTCCACAGGATGCGAGGTTGTGAATCGAATACGCTCCACACCTTCGATATGCGCTACATAACGGATCAGCAGGGCCAGATCTGCGGTGCCACCCCCGTGCATGGGACCCTGATAGGCGTTGACGTTTTGTCCCAGCAGATTGATTTCACAAACGCCCTGCTCGGCCAATTCGGCGACCTCGGCAATCACGTCGTCCAACGGCCGACTGACTTCCTCGCCACGCGTGTAGGGGACCACGCAGAACGAGCAATATTTGCTGCAACCTTCCATCACCGAGACAAAAGCACTCGCTCCGCGCGCGCCAGGCGCCGGCAGATGATCGAACTTTTCAATCTCGGGAAAGCTGATATCAATGGCGGCACCACCCTCAGCCTTGACCTTGTCAAGCATCTGCGGCAGGCGGTGGATGGTTTGCGGGCCGAACACCATATCGACGAACGGCGCGCGCCGCCGAATACCCTCGCCTTCCTGACTGGCCACACAACCCCCGACGCCGATCAACAGCCCGGGTCGACGCTCCTTCAGCGGCCGCCATTGGCCCAGCTGTGAAAAGACTTTCTCCTGCGCTTTTTCCCGGATTGAACAGGTGTTGATCAGGATGACATCCGCCTCCTCAGGCTGGTCGGTCAACTCCAGCCCGTGAGACGCCGCGAGCACGTCCGCCATCTTCTCCGAGTCATACTCGTTCATCTGACAGCCATGGGTTTTGATGTAAAGCTTTCCAGCCATTTATCGATCGGCAACATCAAGGTGGACGAGCATTCTAGCGCACCAGACTGATGGGGGCTTGCACCCCCCCGCCGCCGGCTGAGGGCTGCGCAGAAATTGCTCGATAGCGAACACGGCGGGTGATCCTGCAAACCAGTTCATAAGGGATCGTCCCAGCACCCGCAGCGACCGTCTCAACCGGCAGTCCGCGGCCCCACAGGACGACCGGGTCGCCGATTTCAGCCTTCGGACAACACGACAGGTCGACCGTCACCATGTCCATTGATACCCGGCCGACGATACGAGACAACTGATCGCCAATCAGCACCGGGGTTTCATCTGCCACGCTTCTGGGGTACCCATCGCCATAGCCGATGGAGACCACACCCACCCGCAGGTCCCGCTCAGCGACAAAGCGCGCTCCATAGCCAATCGCGTCGCCGGCTGGAACATGGTTGATGGCCATGATTTCGGCCTCCAGTGTCATCGCCGGCCTGAGATCAAGGTCCAAGCCTGTGGTTTCAGGCAGCGGCGAAATGCCGTATAGCAAAACGCCTGCCCGGACCCAGTCCCGATGCGTTGCCGGATGATTCAGAATGGCGGCGGAATTGGCCAGGCAGTGCTCGGCGTCCAGGCCTTCGACCGCTGCATCAAACCGTCGAACCTGATCAAGCAGCCGGCTGTCATCCGGGCTGTCGGCCGTGGCGAAATGACTGATTAGATTGATCTGTTCCACGCCAGGAAGCTGCCAGAGACGCCGCCACAGGGCCTGAACGGCTGACGCCTCCACACCCAACCTGTGCATCCCCGAGTCGACCTTCATCCACAGCCGCGGTGTCGGCGCATGACCGTAGCGCTCTAGCATCAGCACCTGCTGGGGATGATGCAGCGTCAGCTCGAGATTCAGACTTTCGGCAATCGCCAGATCGCTGGTGTCGAGCACGCCTTCAAGGAGCAATACGGGTTGCCGGTTTCCCAGTCTGCGAACCGCCCGGGCTTCGTCAATCGTGGCCACGGCCAGCATGTCAGCGCCGGCAAGTGCGGGAAGGACCAGATCGATCCGGTGGCCGTAAGCATCAGCCTTGACAACGGCCATGACCCGGCTGTTGGGCGCCAGTGCGCGCACCCGCGCAAGATTGTGCGCGACCGCCTCAGCGTCGATTCGGGAAACGGTATAGCGCGCCAATCCCGATCAGCCGTCCTGACCGTAGTGGTCGTAAGTGAAATCTCTGAAGCGCAGGAATTCGCCCTGGAAGGTCAGCGGAAAGCTTCCGGTAGCACCATTACGATGCTTGCCGATGATGATCTCGGCCTTGCCCTTGTCAGCCGACTCCTCGTTGTAGACCTCATCGCGGTAGATAAACAGGATCAGGTCAGCATCCTGCTCGATCGCTCCAGACTCCCGGAGATCAGCCATTTTCGGTCGCTTGTCGGGGCGCTGTTCAAGGGCCCGGTTCAACTGAGACAAGGCGACAACGGGCACGCTCAATTCTTTAGCAAGAGCTTTAAGACTTCTTGATATCTCACTGATTTCATTTGTTCTATTTTCCGACGTTCCCGCCACCTTCATCAGCTGCAGATAGTCAATCACAATCAGGCCGATATCGTGCTCACGCTTCATCCGTCGGGCGCGCGCCCTGAGCTCAATCGGCGATAGGGACGGCGTCTGGTCAATGAACATCCGCGCACCCTTGAGCATATTCATCGCCGAGCGCAGATTGACCCAGTCGTGGTTGTCGAGCTTGCCTGTTCTCAGCTTTTCCTGACCAATCTGGCCCAGAGAGGAGAACAAGCGCATGACCAGC
>JAZBPR010000243.1:0-14455 GCA_036351735.1 Wenzhouxiangella sp.
TACAAGACGGTGCTGCTCGCCCGCCAGCCAGCCTGGAGCTATAGCACCGACGAAGAATGATAAGCGACGACATCATTTAACAACTCGGCCCGGTCTCCCGGGCCGTTTTTATTTAGAAATGGCGATTAGTATTAAGACTACATTCTTGAAAAGGGATCAGATCAAGGATATTTCAGCAGATGGCCCTCATGGAAGCGAGTGAATTCGTTCTGGCCCGTGGGGAACGCCGAGTGGGTCACAGATCGACCTAGCCGATCGCGCAACGCGCATTTGCTGACTTAACCGCAGTATTCTGTCGTTCTTTCGACGGATTGAAAAAACTCGCCTCCATGGTCTCCGACAAAAAGCTCTTCTCCCGCACTTTGCAACTGGTCCTGGCGCTGGGCGCGCTCGCGGCCTTCTCTGTCTCGCACGCCGAATCCCTTTCCCGAATTGCTTTCGGATCCTGCGCGGCCGAGGATGAGCCACAGCCGATCTGGGACGCAATCAATGCCAGTCAACCGGATCTATGGATCTGGGCCGGGGACAACATCTACGGCGACACCGAAGATATGACCATCATGCGTGAGAAGTACGGTCTTTTGGCCGCACAGCCCGGCTATCGACAGCTGGTCTCGTCGGGCATTCCGATACTCGCAACTTGGGATGATCATGACTTCGGTGTCAATGACGGAGGGGCGGACTATGCCCAGAGAAAGGCGTCTCAACAGGTCTTTCTGGACTTCTTCGACGTTGCTCCTGACGACCCTCGACGCGACCGGGAAGGCATTTATCACTCAGAAATCCATGGTGAGGTTGGCCGTCGTGTCCAGATCATCATGCTGGATACCCGATTCCACAGAAGCCCATTGCGCACCTATCCGCGCGATGACGACTCGCAGCCTAGGGTCTATTGGCCAGACTCCGATCCTGCGGCCACGATTCTGGGTGAAGACCAGTGGCAATGGCTCAAACGCCAGCTCCTAAAACCGGCTGAACTCCGACTGATCGTCAGCAGCATCCAGATTCTTGCCTCCGAGCATCGCTTCGAGAAATGGATGAATTTCCCGCAGGAAAGGCGACGTTTTCTGGAACTGCTCAAAGAAACCCAGGCAGAAGGCGTCATCCTGCTCAGCGGTGACCGTCACCACGCCGAACTCTCACGTCTGGATCAGCCAGATTTCTACCCACTGTTCGACCTGACCTCCAGCGGCCTGAACAAGAGCCAACCTCGTACGGCCGATGATGAGGCCAGACCTGCTGAGCCCAATCGCTATCGGGTGGGTCGCACGTTCCGAGGTCATCACTACGGGATGATTGAAGTCACCTGGGAGCAGCCTGATCCGCTCATTCATCTGAATATCGTTGACCAGAACGGACAGAAGCCGATTAGCCATGTTGTTCCGCTGAGCACCTTGTCGCTGAACCGAAACCCCGGACCCGGCTTGCGATCATTGAGCAGCGGATCAGCCCTGTCCGAAGTCGTCGAGACGGATCTACGGGTCGACGGAAGACTGGATGATTGGCAAAGCGATCATTACATGGCGGCATCTGGCGAACACTTGTTCATCCGCTTTCCATTGCTTGAGCCAACGACGTTGACCCGCAGCCCTCGAGCCATTCACATTGTGGTTGACTTTGATGGTGAAGACACCGGGATGGATCATTTCCTCGAGCCCGGTACCGACATGGAAATTGTCTTCTCGCCGCCCAGGGAGCCGGGTGAGCGCGGATGGCGGCCTAGCATCAATGCTTATCTGCCCGATGAAACCATTCTGGTCGCCGCTGACATGGATCTCGCAAGCGGGCCATCACATGCCTCAACATGGTCCGAACTACGCCTTTCCAGAGCAAAACTGGCTAAGATCCTGCCGGCCTCGGGCACCGGCGGCCAGGCGGGCCTGGCAGTCTATGCTCATCACAAGGACAGCGACAGCATTGAAGTGCTGGCAAGCGATGCCATTGCACTTTCCGATGTCCGGGAGATTGCGCCGCTCACATCCCGTACAGCCACCATTCCATCACCGCCCGACGGCGCACTCAGGGTCATCAGCTGGAATACGCTTTGGGGCTCCCAACTAGAGACGCCCGAACCATTTGCCCGCGTGATTCAGGCTTTGAATCCGGACATCTTTCTGTTCCAGGAATGGTCTCGTGATCGTTTGACCGAAAAGCAGGTCACCGACTGGTTCAAGGCGCACATCGATGGCACAGTGGCCTGGCACAGCATGGTCTCGGGTGCGGCTGGCTCGTGGAGCGGTACGCTGATTGTCAGCCGTTATCCGTTGAAGGGCAGAATCCCGCGGAATACGCCCGTGGAAGGGGGCGGCTGGGACTTTCCCGCACGGGTTGCTGCGGCTGTTGCCGATACGCCAATCGGTGAGGTGCTTCTGAGCAGCCTGCATCTGAAGGCGTCTGGTGCCATCGATACGCCTGAGGACGAGCGGCGCTTCGCGGAAGCCGACGCCATCAACCGTATTCTGATTGGCATGAGTAGCGTCGCCCAGCCCGATCATGTCGTTCTGGGTGGCGATTTCAATCTGCTCGGTGATCCAGCGGTCGTGGACCGGGTCGGTCGCATGCTTGACGAGGACGGTAGTCCACTCACCAGAATCGAAGCGCCTGTGCTCGGCGATCCCGCGCTTTTATATACTTTCGGCCGCGAGGGACTGCGAAGCCGGCTTGACTATCTGACCTACTCCGATCACTCGCTGCAGGTTTCGAACGCTTTTGTGCTGGACACAAGCATTCTTGATAGAAGTTCGCTCAACGCCATGCAACTTGAGTCCACCGACACCGGTGCTTCAGACCATTTGCCACTTGTTGTTGATCTGACCCCCTGGCCAAAATGAATAACCTGATCAGTCAGGTCTCGAGCGCGTTCTGAATTCGAGCTGGTCAAGCACGCCTTCCAGCAGCAGCACGTTGCGACGACGCATTGCATCGAGAGCCCACCGCACGCCAACGGGAATGACCAGCAGAGATGCCAGCAAAAGGGGAATTCCCAGCCATGGGCTGATCACACCGGTCCAGGTCAAAATAACAAGGACGATTGCAGGCGCACTCGCCCAGTTGGTCAGTTTTTCTTTGCGCGCATCGCGCATATCGGCAGTCAGAGTTACAAGGCTGCTGTGATCGTCGGCGCCAGCGACTGAGATTTCGAGTGATTCCAGTTGGGATAGCTCATACCCTCGGCCTTCAAAATCCAGTGCGCGAGTAATTTTGCTGCCCAAACTTTGATTGGGCTCCCAGACCGACAAAGTCCCTCGCTGCCGACGCGCACGCAGGCTCTCCTGCTCGGTCAGGAGGCGTTCCAGATGGCGATGTACCGATTCAGGCTTACCCGACACCACCCGCCGCGCGCGAGCATAGGCCGGTCCGACGATGCGCCTGATCAGCGGATGGTCGTCCGGCGCCGACGGAGACAGAGACTCCGCTCGATACTCGGCCAGCGCGCGCTTGACGTATTCAGCCGACAAGCCCACTTCCTGCCCAATGGAGATAACCTCTTCTTCACTCAACAAGCGTGCGTCACCGGAACCCTCGGCATGCTCCAGCACGCTGGCTCGGGCAATCAGCTTTTCTAATTGATCAGCAGGGATCGCAAAAGCCGAGCGGTCATCTGCTCGAGGCCCAGGCCAGGGGTGCACGTTGCCAGAAGGATCCTGATTTTGATAGTCAGACATAGCCGTTGATTTCGGAGAAGGTCTGGGGTTGTACAAGCAACAATCGCGCCAAACTGAGCATAATCTCTAAGCGATTGATTCAATGAGTATTAAAAGCGAGCGGCCGCATGCAATCCGGAAACTCCGGCAAAATTTGCCAGGCAAATGGCGATATCCACCACATAAGCTCCCGAAGGCGAGTGAAGCTATCCAGCGACGGTGACGGGTCGGAAACAGTTGTTCTGACTTAAGGTTCCGCCTTCAGGCGTGCGCCACCATCTGTTCTAAAGCATCAACGCCCCTCGGGGTCATGACATCAAGCCATAGCCGGAAGGTTAAGGCCGCTGCCCGGCAGGCGTTGTTGACTGCCGCAGGCGTACACAACTCGTCGTCGAGGCGTTTCTTGAAACTTGCCCAGTCTGCTCCGGGAACACCTGCCGCCGCAAAATGTCGGGTCGCGCCGCGAATCACAGGATCAGAATGGGCGAGCAGCTTTCGGTAAATCATTTTCGCTCCCAGGCGAGAGCCGTTGAGCACATAGGCCAGACCGGCCATCTGAACCGGATCCGAATCATCCAATTCCAAACGGGGCCCGCCCTCTTCCCAAATGGGCCGTGCTGATGCATTCAGGCTTTCCAGATCTTCATAAAGCCGATCACGTAGCGCAAACCACTCAGGATCAATCCACGTCCGATTCACAGCCACGGAACCCGACTCACGACTCACCAGATATAGACAAGCATTCCAGGCCTTTGCCATATGCTTGAGCATGAGCGCATAACGATCCGCGGTGAGGCTGGGCAGAACGAGCTCACTGAGCATGGACGTTGAATCCAGCTTTCGGTGCAGTTCATCCGTACTGACCTTGAGCTGAAAAGAAGCGCCGGCCCGTTTCATCTCACCAGCTCTTGGTTGATCCGGCGAACCACATCCGGAAATTCCTCGGCTGGGACCGCAGGACTCCACAAGTAACCTTGCGCGAGATCACAACCCGCCTCTGCCAGCCACTTCGCGTGGAGCTCTTTCTCGACGCCTTCGGCAATGGTCTGCACCCGCAGATTCTGAGCAAGATTCAGCAGAGAGCGTACAACCGCCTGAGCCTGCTCGTCCCTTTCCAACTGCATGACAAAAGTCCGGTCGATCTTGATGTAGTCGAAGTCCAGACGATGAATGTGTGACAGGGAACTGTAGCCGGTACCGAAGTCATCAAGCGCGACCTTCATGCCCATCGACTTGAGTTCATTGATCACAAGACGACTCTTTTCCTCATCGCCCAGTACGCTCGATTCGGTCAGTTCAATCTCGAGATTGGCCGGATTGACGTTGCTTCGTCCAAGCGCCTGGGCGACTTCGCTCAGCAGGTCCCCGTCTCGAACCTGTGCGAAGGAAACGTTGAATGCGATGCAAAAATCCGGTGAGAGCTCACGATTCCAGATCGCAAGTTGTCGGATGGCCTCATCCAGTACCCAGCGACCCAGCCGATGGATCAGTTGACCCCGTTCGGCTACAGGCAGAAAGAAAGCGGGCATCAACAGCCCCTGATCGGGATGCTGCCAGCGGATCAATGATTCACAACCAATCACCCGTCGGGATCTCAGATCAATCTGGGGCTGGTAGTACAACCGGAGCTGACCGGCATCAATGGCGGCTGCCAGTTCATTCTCGGTGTCAACCTGAAGATGCAAGTGACTTTCCATGGCTTCAGCGTAGAAGACAGGTCGACCGCGGCCCAGTCGTTTTGCTTCATACAGCGCAATATCGGCTCGCTTGACCAGGACTTTCGAGTGGTCACCATGCTCAGGTGAAAAAGCAACGCCAATCGAGACATCCAGCTGAAATGTTGTATCGCCGTGTTGAATGGGCTTACGCAAAGCGTCATACACTCTTGCCAGAACAGGCTCGACTTCCTCGGCAGGCACACGGTCGGAAGTGAGTCGGCAAAGCACCAGGAACTCATCACCACCCAGGCGCCCCACAAGATCCTGCTGCCGGGTGATGCTGGATAGCCGGCTACCAACTTCGACCAGCACATCATCCCCGACATCATGACCCATCATGTCGTTGATTTGCTTGAAATTATCGAGATCGATCAGTAACACCCCAACCGCGCTCTGATCCAGGCGATCGGTCAGCTGAGAAAACAGCGACTGCCTGTTCGGAAGGCTGGTCAGAGTGTCGTGGGATGAGGCCCAATCCAGGCTGCGCTGCAGCTGTTGCGCTGACAGCGCGGCCATGGATTCACCCATGCGGCGCGCCGCGATGTCGGCCAAGCGCTGATCATCCGTGGTCCACTGTTCGCACTGACTTCGGACAGTTTCCCTCCATACGGCAAACGACCGGCGAGGTTCCAGCTTGACCCCGTCCTTGCCATCCGAAACAACGAATTTTTCAGGCTCACCGGCCCAGCTGACTTCTTCCATCAACTCATCGCGCAGCCAGAACATCAGCCCATCAGATCTTTCAGGTAAGCGCACAACCATCATCCCTGCAGTGGCTGCCGGAAACCCACAGGATTCATCGAAACCCTCAGGCAGTTGATTCCAGATGCGCACACCAGATTCCTGATGCTGACCAACCAGTTCGCGAAGACATCTCTTCAGCACCCTGAGCTGCTGGGCAGTGGCACGAAACGAAACAGCCATTGCGCCGCCCGCAAGAATTCCCACGTGCGAGGCACTCAAGGTGTCACATAACTCCCGTCTTCCAGACTTCAGTGCCTCATCCATGGATTGATCACTCGCCAGATGCTGAGCAAATTGATCCAGTCCCTGACGCAGGCTGGACGAGCGTTCCGTGAAGTCCCGAAAAGACATGTCCTTGACCCGGGCTGAAACGACTCTTGAAAGCATCTCAGCCGAAGAGCGCATACTCTGGACAACGGGCCTGGGGGGTATCAGGGGCGCATTGTGATGGCAGGCAACCATTCCCCATAGGCGGCCTTCCACGATGATCGATATCGTCAGGGTGGCCCGCACCTCCATATTCTTGAGGTAGGTTAGGTGAGCCTGGGACATTGCCCTGAGCAGACCGACCGATTGATCAAGCACCTGTCCGTCTGGCAGGCGCTCCGGAATGAGGCGGTCGGCAGGCGCTTCAACATCGGCCAGCACACGCAAGCGATTACGCACATAAAGTTCTCTGGCCTGCGGCGGAATATCCGATGCTGGAAAACGCATTCCTATAAAGCGCTGAGAAGTATCTTTACCCGTCGCTTCAGCCAGAATCTCACCCGACCAGTCTGGCAAGAATCGGTAAATCATGACCCGCTGATAGCCGGACAGCTTCCGGAGCTTTTCGGCAGCATCCGTCAGATACTCATCAATGCTGGAGTCTTCGGCAGGCTCGATCAGAAGCTGACTGAAATTGCTCAGGGTTCGCAGCTGCCTGAGTATCTCGTCGGTCTGGTAGTGGAAGGGGACCCATTCCAGAACGGCATAACCACCAGATCTGTACCCGGTGCACTCGAAATCCCGACCCTCGTCCCATTCAATCGCACCCGCGCTGCTGACCGAGAGCCGTCTACAGACGCTGATATCGGTTCTGACGTCGTCTCTCAGGCTGGCCAGAAGCTCGGACAGGGACTGATCCTGCGGTTTAATCCAATCGGCCGCAGGCTGGTCCAGCAGCACTTCTGCCTCTTCAACCGCGGAGTAATGCTGAACGACTCCGCGTGAAACCTGACAAATGGTTTCATCAGCCAGATTAATGACCGTCAGGTAGCCATGCGGCTGAACGGTACCCAAGAGATGAATCGGCTCTGCAGCGCACTGTTCAGCGTAGAGCTGAGAAATTCTATGGTTGCGCCCCGAGCTCGTTGAAGTCTTGTCGCTTTCCGGCATGCACCGCTTCCTGATATTTGGACAGCTGCCACGCTCTCTATTGGCTCCTAGGGCAGGCGACTCTCTGTCAAGCGCTACCTGCCGCTTTTCCCGAAAAGCATATCACTGTTCCAGCTCTGGCCTAGTTGGAAAGGTCGAATCCGGTTCAGACCTTTTAGTCTACAGACCAGCTCTCGGGTGCTCTCCCAGCAGCCGGGCCGGCAGTAAAATCAGACCGCGGAGAAACGCAAACACGCCCTCAAAGGCAATACCCACCAGGCGAAACGGCAAGCTAATCAACCAGACTATCGGCCAGAGCACAATGACGAGCAAAGCCAAAGGCCACGCCAGCACAAATAACAGGCACCAGCCAATGAGCAGCGCCAGAGTCTTCATGACAATGCTTTCAACGAATGCAACAGTGACGCTTCGCGCTCGGCACTGATGCCAGCGCGCAGTTCACCCTGTCGTTCAGGAGGTTGGGTTTTGAACCAATCCAGCGTCGCCGCAACCGTGTCTGCCATGGGTCGGAAGGTCAGACCCGCGGCAACCGCCCGGGTATTGGAACGACGGCTGAAACCCGCGTAGTCGCCCTCCCCTGGCAGCCAGACCGGCATGTCGGACCAGGGATTGACCTGCTGCTCGGCCAGGAAATCCGCAGGGGCCCAATGCAGCTTGGCAGCGACACCGGTCACGGCGCGAATCCCGTGCAACATCGCTTCGATAGACAGTTCGTAATCTGGACCCGCGGCGTTGAAGGCGCCGCCGACCTGCGCTTCGGCTTGGCGAACGGTGAACTCGGCAACATCGCGCGCATCGATGATCTGAACGGGGTCATTGCCCGATCCTGGCGCAAGCACATCGCCACCGCGCTGCATCCGAACCGGCCAGTAGGTAAAGCGATCCGTCTGGTCTCCCGGCCCCACGATCAAAGTGGGCCGAACGACCGTATGGTTGTCCGGGAACCAGCGCGCGACCTCTCGCTCGGACTCCGCTTTCAGCGGCCCAAAAAGCCCGCCGACATTGGCACGCAGGCTTTCCATGGTTTCAGCCATCGGGTCGGCGCCATCATAGATCAACAACTCGGCTGTCTCATCGGCGCCCGGCTCTGCATTCGAGGCATAAGCCGACAGCGACGAGGTAAAAATGTAGTGCCCTACGTTGCCCTGCAGAATCTGCCCTGCATCGCGGATCCAGAACGGCAGCGTCGTCGGGTTGTCGATGCAGACATCCCACTGGCGTCCCTTCAGCGCATCAAGATTGCCTTCGTTGCGATCGCCGACCAGCTCCTCGACCGGCCCGGGCCAGTCCAATGACTTGTTGCCCCGGTTGAAAATCGTCACCTTGTGGCCGCGAGCCAGTGCATAGCGCACCTGAAACGGGCCGGTAAACCCCGTACCGCCCAGAATCAGCAGATTCAAGGGCCGATCCGCGCGGGGCACAGAAGCCAGCGACTGGCTTGCGGTCAAGCCTGACAGCGTGGACAAGGCAGCAGCACTGAAACCCAGGCCGCCCAGCTTCAACAGATCTCTGCGCGAATGGCTCATCGAATCGCTCTCATTGCAAGACAGGACTTCAAATTGCCACGACATGGGCCCCAAGTAAATGTGCCAAAGGGCCTACACGGGCGTCATCAGTCGTTCTTCCGAGCCTTTGCATTCGCCTGACGAAGAAAATCGAGCTTTTCCTTGATCTTGATCTCCAAGCCTCTGCGCACCGGCTGGTAATACTGCCGCCCTTGCAGTTCTTCAGGCAGATAGTTTTCGCCGGCAGCGAAGCCATCGGGGTCGTCGTGTGCGTAGCGATAGCCCTTGCCGTAGTCGAGAGATTTCATGAGCTTTGTCGGCGAATTGCGCAAATGCAGCGGCACTTCCAGGGTTCCCATGTCACGCGCGTCGCTTCGGGCCTGACCCCAGGCTGTATAGACCGCATTGCTCTTGGCGGCACAAGCCATGTAGACCACCGCCTGTGCAATCGCCAGTTCGCCTTCGGGAGAACCCAGCCGTTCGAAGGTATCCCAGGCCTGGAGCGTGAGCGTCAGAGCGCGAGGGTCAGCGTTGCCGATGTCTTCGGTGGCCATGCGAACGGCGCGCCTGGCCACATACAGCGGGTCACAGCCCCCGTCCAGCATTCGGGCCAGCCAGTATAGAGCGGCGTCAGGATCTGACCCCCTGACGGACTTGTGCAGCGCAGAGATCTGGTCATAGAAAAGCTCTCCCCCCTTGTCAAAACGTCTAAAGCTATCGCTGGTGATCTCGCGCAGCGTCTGCTCCGTGATTCTTGGGCAACCACCTGCGACATCGGCCAGATCGGCAGCAATCTCAAGCAGGTTCAACGCGCGTCGCGCGTCTCCATCGGCTGAACGCGCGAGTTCGAGCAAAACCTCATCATCCACAGCCAGATGCTGTTGCCCCAAGCCGCGCTCATCATCATGCAGTGCGGCCCTGAGGACCTTTACGATCGCGTCAGCGTCGATGCGTTTGAGCACGTAAGTTCGAACCCGCGACAACAGGGCATTGTTCAGTTCGAACGATGGGTTTTCCGTAGTGGCCCCAATGAAAAAGATCGTGCCGTCCTCGACATGCGGCAGAAAAGCATCCTGCTGAGCCTTGTTGAAGCGATGAACCTCGTCGACAAACAGCACAGTGGGCCGGTCTTCCGACCGCCTCACCTCGCGCGCCTGCGCAAGGGCCAACCGGATGTCCTTTACTCCCGACAAGACCGCCGAAATACCCAGGAACTGGGCTCCGCCGTAGCGGGCAATCAGCCGGGCGAGCGTCGTTTTGCCTGTGCCCGGCGGCCCCCAAAAGACCATTGAGTGCAGACGGTCTTCTTCAATGGCACGGCGCAAGGGTTTGCCAGTAGCCAGCAGGTGGTCCTGCCCGTGAATATCATCCAGGCGCACCGGGCGCATGCGATCAGCCAGCGGTTTGTAGGCTTCAGATCGTGAATCCGACAAGTTCATCACTCCAGTGCAATGACCTCAAGCATACTCGGATCACTGTCGCACCCAACCGGCACTTGGCATCAGGGTTTTTGTAAAAATCATCCGGAAAATGCATCTAACTCTCTGGAAGCCCATTGTCACCTTTGACGAACGACATGACTGATCTTGACCAACTGCTGCGCGACAACGGGGCCAGACTGGCCCGGATCGCCCGACACTACGCGCGAGCCGGCGAGCAGCAGGATCTTCTTCAGGAGATCACTATCGCCTTGTGGCGCGGCTTGGCGCGATTTGAAGGAAAGTCCAAGCTCTCGACCTGGGTGTACCGGGTCGCGATCAATACCGCACTGCAATACGTCCGGCGGCGTCAGTTGCCGGTCGAACCACTGCAGCATGAACCCCAGGGCGCAACCGACATGGCCGACGCCATGATGCTGCTCGATGAGTTCCTGAATGGGCTATCACCCGTCGACCGGGCCATTCTCCTGCTGGATCTCGAAGGCGTGGAGCGTCCGGAGGCAGCAGAGATCATGGGCTTAAGCGAGGGCGCCATCGCAGTGCGGATGACTCGCATGAAAGCTGCCTTTACCGAAAAATATCTGGAGGAATGAGCATGGAATGGAACGAATTGCGCGCTCAGTGGAAGAACCGCCAGACCGAGACAGTGCCAAGACCGACCCGTCCGGGACCCGCCGCGCGGATCTGGGACACGGTCAGGCGCCGCGATCGTCTGGAAAACGCCGCAGCACTGATGACCGGCCTCGTGTTTGCTGCCTGCGTGATTTTTTTCGCGCTCGCAGGACTTTGGATGACCTCGGCTTTTGCGCTTTTGCTGGTGGGCTCGATCGCCTGGATCGCTCTCAGGCTCGGGCGAGCGCGTCGACAGATTCCTGAGCCTGACCCGGAGCAACCGGTTCTGCTGTTCATGCGCGCCGAGCGCGCCGCGCTGGAGACCCAGGCCCGGCTCATGTCATCCACCTTTGCCTGGTACTGGGGCCCGTTGGCCTTCGGTGTCATCGGCTTTTTTGCCAGCCTACGAGGGATTGACCCTGTCTCATTCGGTTACGCTCTGATCGTGGTCTTCATGGGCCTGGGAGTTGAAGCCTTGAATCGAGCCGCGGTAAGAAAGCAGATCCAGCCGGCTCTGGAATGGGTCAACGAACAGATTTCACAACTGGAGAATGAATCATGACTGTACGTCATCTATGGTTAGCAGCTGCACTGCTCGCCCTTCTTCAACCAACCGGTGTCTCTGCCGATCTGGCGGAAACCATCGAGCAAGCGGTGGACGAGCGCAAGCTTCTTTCTGCAGTGGTCATGACTCGAAGCGCAGACCAAGAAGAGGTTCTTGCGTTCGGATCCCGCCAGGCCGACGAGGCAGAACCACCCGATTCACAAACCGCCTATCAGATCGGATCAATCACCAAAGCCTTTACCCATCTCCTGCTGGCTGAAATGGTCCAAAGAGGCGAGGTCGACTACTCGACAACACTCGCTGAGATCTTCGGCAATGAGTTCAGCTTTGCCAATCCCGACGTCGGAGCAATCACGCTGGAAGCGCTCGCAACGCATAGCAGTGGTCTGCCCCGATTGCCCGCCAACCTGGGCGCAACAGATCTTTCCGACCCCTACTCTTCGTTCGATGAAGCCATGCTCTTGCAGGCCGTATCATCGGCCCGCGCGCTGCAGCCGCTGGGGAATCATTACGGCTACTCTAATTTCGGCGCCGGACTGTTGGGTTACCTTCTCGGCCGCATCCACGGTGGCGGGTATCAGGCCGCGATGACGGAACTGGTTCTTGCACCACTGGGGATGACCCGTACCGGTTTCGCGCCCGAAGGCGCTATGGCCAGCGCATTTAGCGGTGGCGAGACCATTCCGGTCTGGTCGTTTGACGCGCTGGCCGGAGCCGGCGCGTTGTGGAGTGATGCGCAAGATTTGATGCGCCTCGCTACTTTGGCGATGAATAACGATCAATGGCCGCTCGAGCAATCCATTGATGCCCAGCGCCAGATGTTGGACGTTCGCGCCGGAGAGTTCACCCTGACACCGGTCTGGCATACCGTGGAAACGGCCTCCGGCAGGGTGTTCTGGCATAACGGAGCCACCGCCGGCCACCGGAGCTTTCTAGGATTCAGGCCGGAAACGGATGAATCTATCGTGCTTTTGTTCAGCGGTGATCTCGACCCGACACCACTAGGAATGGAGTGGTTCGGCCCGCAGGTGTCGTCAGAGGATGAAGCTACGGACATCTCAGATGAAAACTTCTCGCGTTTCCTCGGCCAGTACCAACTGACTCCTACGCTGGGTATCGGCATCTTTGAACAATCCAGTGTTCTGCTTGCACAGGTCAGTGGCCAAACACCGGCTCAACTTTTTCCTGTTGGAGATCAGGTCTTCGCCTTGCATATCGCCGATGCCAGTCTTCGTTTTGTCGAAGAGGACGGCAGCATCACCGCCGTCGAACTCATCCAGAACGGCATGGTTCAGCGCGCTGAACGGGTTGCTGATCAGGCCGCCGTTCTAGCACGCGAAGAAACCAGCCTGTCGGCGGACCAGCTTGACGCGTATGTGGGTGAGTACCAGCTCGGTCCTGCAACGCGTTTCACAATTCGACAAAAGGACGGTCGGCTTGAGGCGCAGCTCACCGGACAAGGTTCCTATCCCATATACGCGAAGGGCGAGGATGTCTTCTTCTACAAAGTTGTTGACGCGGAACTGCATTTCCAGCGCGATGACAATGGAGTAATCGTCGGGCTGGTCCTCCATCAGGCTGGGCGGGAACTACCGGCCAAGCGACTGTAAATCAGGGCCGATCACGCTATGCTTCGACGATGTCAGTGACCAACTCAAGCCTCGCCAACGCGCTGCAGGGCAGCAGCCTGATCCAGATCGGGCTGCCGATCTCATTATTCATTCTGATGACGGGTGTCGGACTCACGCTCAGGCTGAAAGATTTCCGCAGCGTGCTTGACTACCCTCGTGCGCTGATTCTGGGCACGCTAGCCCAGATAGTCTTTTTGCCGGGCATGGCCTTTGCGTTGGCTTTGCTTCTCTCCCTGCCGCCGGCTATCGCCGTCGGCCTGGTTGTTGTCGCCGCCTGCCCCGGCGGAACGACATCAAACGTTTTTGCCTTTCTCGGCAAGGGCAACCTCGCCCTGTCGATTCTGATGACCGCCAGTGCCAGTTTGATCACCGTCATTACGCTGCCGCTGTTTGCCAACTGGGCGATCGGTCTGTTCACCAGCCAGGCCATAGAGCAGCCGCTTCAACTGCCAATTGTCGATACCTTCATCATGCTCTTGGTCATCATCTTCCTGCCGGTCATGCTCGGCATGGGTTTGCGCAGTTGGAAAACCGGGCTTGCGGGAAAACTCGAAGGTGCGGTCAGCGCCTTTGGCATGGTGGTGTTGTTCGCGCTGGTCATTCTGATTGCCTATCAAACCCGAGACCACCTGCTCGAGCTCTTGCTTCAGGCCGGACCATCGGTGATTGCGCTCAACGTCATTGGCATCGCCACAGGCTTTGTGATCGCAAGACTAGGCGGTCATGATTTTGCCGACGGCCTGACGCTCGCGATGGAACTCGGAATCAAGAATTCAACGATCGGCCTGACGGTAACACTCACTCTTCTCGGCTCTGCGGATATCGCAATGCCCGCCGCACTCTATGGCCTTTTGATGTTTTTCTCAGCGGGCATACTGGTCGCGGTGGGCCGCCGCCACGCCCGGCTCAACCTGCGTCCCAAATCCTCCGAGATACCGCCCCACATACCTGATGATGTCGGATTTAAGGACTGACAAATAAGGATTTTTGTGTGGGCATTTATTGCTTCAAAAATACTTAATTTAATATATTCGAATAAGCGTATACTCGAATTTGCACTATTTCCCAGGGAGTCGGATGATGGTGTCTATTCGGAACATTCCTATGCGGCCGAAGCTGGTCGCTCTATTCCTGTTGATTGGTATTAGCGCGCTGCTCGTCGCCGGCTTCTGGGCCAGCCGACAAGCCGAGCAGGCACTGCTTGAAAAGTCCTACAACCA
>JAZBPR010000244.1:0-5080 GCA_036351735.1 Wenzhouxiangella sp.
CAGCGACTTCAGCGGACGCTTATTGGTGCCCGTGATGGCGCGACCGCGACGACCGTTGTCCAGCAGAGCGTCGACCGATTCCTGCAGCATCCGCTTTTCATTGCGTACGATGATGTCCGGAGCGTTGAGCTCCAGCAGGCGGCGCAGTCTGTTGTTGCGGTTGATGACCCGACGGTACAGATCATTCAGGTCCGAAGTCGCAAATCGACCACCGTCCAGTGGAACCAGCGGGCGTAGATCTGGCGGCAGCACCGGCAGGATGGTCAGAATCATGTACTCAGGCCGGTTACCTGAATCGATGAACGCCTCCATCAGCTTGATGCGCTTGGTCAGACGCTTGATCTTGGTCTCTGAATTGGTCGCCGCAATTTCTTCGCGCAGCCGGGCCAGTTCGGGAGCCAGATCGATATTCTTCAGCAGTTCATAGACGGCTTCGGCGCCCATACGCGCGTCGAACTCGTCGCCATATTCTTCAACGGCTTCAAAATACTGCTCATCGGTCAGCAACTGGCCGCGCTCCAGCGGCGTCATGCCCGGATCCAGCACCAAATAGGACTCGAAATACAGAATCCGCTCGATGTCACGCAGTGTCATGTCCAGCATCAGACCGATGCGGCTGGGCAGCGACTTCAGGAACCAGATATGGGCTA
The DNA here is from genome assembly GCA_036351735.1 of Wenzhouxiangella sp. Classification (GTDB taxonomy): domain Bacteria; phylum Pseudomonadota; class Gammaproteobacteria; order Xanthomonadales; family Wenzhouxiangellaceae; genus Wenzhouxiangella. The sequence goes on from JAZBPR010000244.1 coordinate 651, forward strand.
CCGGCGAGGCCAATTCGATATGGCCCATGCGCTCGCGGCGCACCTTGGTCAGAGTGACTTCCGTGCCGCACTTTTCACACTTCACACCGCGGTGCTTCATGCGCTTGTACTTGCCGCACAGGCACTCGTAGTCCTTGATCGGGCCGAAGATAGCCGCACAGAACAGCCCTTCGCGCTCCGGCTTGAAGGTCCGGTAATTGATTGTCTCAGGCTTCTTGACCTCGCCGAAAGACCAAGACTTGATCAGTTCCGGAGGAGCCAGGCCGATACGAATCGCGTCGAAGTCGGTAATCTGGTTCTGACGCTTGTATAGATTGAACAGGTCACGCATGTTCTTTAACTCCTCCTGAGATCAGGATTCTTCAAGTTCGATGTTGATGCCGAGCGAGCGGATTTCCTTCACAAGTACATTGAAGGACTCCGGCATTCCGGCCACCATCTGGTTATTGCCGTCGACGATGGACTTGTACATCTGGTTACGGCCCTGCACGTCATCAGACTTGACCGTAAGCATCTCCTGCAAGGTGTAGGCTGCACCGTATGCCTCAAGTGCCCAAACCTCCATCTCACCGAAGCGCTGACCGCCAAACTGCGCCTTACCACCGAGCGGCTGCTGAGTGACCAGGCTGTATGGCCCGGTAGAGCGGGCGTGCATCTTGTCGTCCACCAGATGGTTGAGCTTAAGCATGTACATGTAGCCCACTGTCACCGGCCGATCAAAGGCATCGCCAGTGCGTCCATCAAACAGCGTCGTTTGTCCGGACTCAGGCAGATCGGCCATCCTGAGCAGCTTCTTGATGTCCTGCTCATCAGCGCCGTCGAAAACCGGGGTTCCCATCGGAACACCGCCCTTGAGATTACGAGCCATTTCGGCAACTTCTTCGTCGCTGAACTGACTCATGTCGACGCGACCGTCCTGGTCGGAGTTGTAAATCTCGCCGATGAATTTTCGAATCTCTTCGGTCTTGCGGTTTTCCTCCACCATGGCCTCAATCTTGCGCCCCAGACCGCGCGCTGCCCATCCAAGGTGGGTTTCCAGCACCTGTCCGATGTTCATTCTGGACGGAACGCCCAATGGATTGAGAACGATATCGACCGGTGTGCCGTCTTCGGTGTACGGCATGTCTTCAGTCGGAACGATGGTTGAGATCACACCCTTGTTACCGTGTCGTCCGGCCATCTTGTCGCCGGGCTGCATGCGGCGTTTAACGGCCATGTAGACCTTGACCATCTTGAGGACGCCGGGCGCCAGATCGTCACCACGGGTGATCTTGCCCTTCTTTTCTTCAAAGCGCTTGTCAAACAGCTTGCGCTGCTTCTCGATCTGACGACTTGCACGCTCCAGCAGATCCTGCGCGTCTTCATTACGCATGCGCAGCTTGAACCACTCATCGCGCTTGAGATCCTTCAGGTACGTCTTGGAGACCTTGTCACCCTTCTTGATACCTGAGGGGCCCTTATCGGCAATCTTGCCAACCAGGACGGATTCCAGGCGGGCGTAGATGGCGTCCTCCATGATCCGGAGCTGGTCGTCGAGATCCTTTCTGACCTGACGAATTTCGTCCTTCTCGATAGAGATCGCGCGGGCATCCTTGTCCACACCTTCGCGGGTGAAGACCTGAACGTCGATAACCGTGCCATCCATGCCGGTTGGAACGCGCAGCGAGGTGTCCTTGACGTCTGACGCCTTCTCACCAAAGATCGCGCGGAGCAACTTTTCTTCCGGAGTCAATTGCGTCTCGCCCTTGGGCGTGACCTTGCCGACCAGAATGTCGCCGGCCTTGACCTCGGCACCGATAAAGACGATACCCGACTCGTCGAGCTTGTTCAGCGTCGACTCACCCACGTTGGGGATGTCCGCGGAAATCTCTTCCGTACCCAGCTTGGTATCGCGGGCGACGCAGGTCAGCTCTTCGATGTGAATCGAGGTAAAGCGGTCTTCCTGAACCACGCGCTCGGAGATCAGGATCGAGTCCTCGAAGTTGTAGCCATTCCACGGCATGAACGCGACCAGCATGTTCTGACCGAGAGCGAGCTCGCCGAGATCAGTCGACGGCCCGTCAGCCAGAACGTCGCGCTGGGCAACCTGATCCCCGACCTTGACCAACGGTCGCTGGTTCATACAAGTGTTCTGGTTCGAACGCTGATACTTGACCAGGTTGTAAATATCCACGCCCGGATCGTCCTCGCCCACTTCATCCTCGTTGGCGCGGACCACGATACGGCCAGCATCGACCTGATCGACCACACCGCCGCGACGGGCGACCGTGGTCACGCCGGAGTCGGTCGCGACCACACGTTCCATACCGGTGCCGACCAGCGGCTTGTCAACACGAAGCGTCGGGACAGCCTGACGCTGCATGTTCGAGCCCATTAAGGCGCGGTTGGCATCGTCGTGCTCAAGAAATGGCACCAGAGAGGCCGCCACCGAAACAATCTGGCGCGGCGAGACGTCCATGTACTGGATCGCGCTCGGCTGCTGTAGGGCGAATTCCCCCAGGTGACGGCAGGGAATCAGTTCGTCAACAAATCTGCCGTTCTTGTCCAGATCCGCGTTGGCCTGAGCGATGACATATTCACCCTCTTCGATCGCCGACAGGTACTCGACTTCATCGGTGACCTGGCTATCGCGCACGCGCCGGTAGGCGGTTTCCAGGAATCCGTACTGGTTGGTGCGGCTGTAACAGGCCAGCGAGTTGATCAGGCCGATATTCGGTCCTTCCGGCGTCTCAATCGGGCAGAGGCGGCCGTAATGGGTCGGATGTACGTCGCGCACCTCAAAGCCTGCGCGCTCGCGGGTCAGACCGCCCGGACCCAACGCAGAAACACGGCGCTTATGGGTGACCTCGGACAGTGGGTTGTTCTGGTCCATGAACTGCGAAAGCTGCGAAGACCCGAAGAACTCCTTGACCGCGGCCGCAACAGGTTTAGCGTTGATCAGATCCTGCGGCGCCAGACCCTCGCTTTCGGCCACGCTCAGACGCTCACGCACGGCGCGTTCGACACGAACCAAACCGATGCGGAAGACGTTCTCCGCCATTTCCCCAACCGAACGAACACGACGGTTGCCGAGATGATCAATGTCGTCGACCGTGCCGTTACCGTTGCGGATGTCGATCAAAACCTTGAGGACGGCCAGAATATCGTCGCGATCCAGCACGCCTTCGCCGGTGATTTCCTTACGACCCACGCGACGGTTGAACTTCATCCGCCCAACTGCAGACAAGTCATAACGCTCGGCAGTGAAGAACAGATTCTTGAACAGATTCTGGGCGGCCTCCTTGGTCGGCGGCTCGCCCGGGCGCATCATCTTGTAGATTTCCCACAAAGCCTCAAGCTCGCTGCTGGTCGGATCGATGCGGAGCGTGTTGGAGATGTATGGCCCCTGATCGAGATCATTGACATAGAGGATGTCGAATTTCTTGACCTTGGCCTCGCGCAGCACGCCCAATGCCTCTGGCGTGATTTCATCGTTGGCCCGGGCGACCAGTTCGCCGGTTTCGGTATCGACAACGTTGTGGGCAAGAATCTTGCCGATCAGATAATCGTCCGGAACATCCAGTGTCGTGACCCCCGCCTCGTCGATCATCTTGACGTGGCGCGCGGTAATGCGACGATCGCGGGCGACGATGACATTGCCATCCTTGTCCACGATGTCGAACAGAGCGTTCTCGCCGCGCAGACGCGCCGGCACCAGATCAATCTTGGCGTCGCCCTTACGCAGCGTAACCTTGGTCTTTTCGAAGAAGAAGCCAAGGATTTCTTCCTCATCCATGCCAAGAGCGCGAAGAAGAATCGTGACAGGCAGTTTGCGGCGCCGGTCAATTCGGGTGAATACGCAGTCCTTGGGGTCGAACTCGAAATCAAGCCAGGAACCGCGGTAGGGAATCACGCGGGCCGAGAACAGCAGTTTTCCCGAAGAGTGGGTCTTGCCGCGATCATGATCGAAGAAAACACCCGGCGAACGATGCATCTGATTGACGATGACCCGCTCGGTTCCGTTGACGATGAACGTGCCGGTCTCAGTCATCAGCGGCAAGTCGCCCATGTAGACGTCCTGCTCAATCACGTTCTTGACTTTCTTGTTGCGCGCCGGTGAGTCCTTGTCATAAATAACCAGGCGAACAGTCACACGCAGCGGCGCGCCGTAGCTCATGCCCCTGAGCTTGCATTCGGTTACATCGAACTCAGGCTCGCTGAGGCGATAGCTCACATACTCCAACGCGGCATTGCCGGAGTAGCTCTGTATCGGAAACACCGACGACAGCGCGCCGTGCAGTCCAATCTCACGGCGATCCTTTTCGCCAACGTCGACCTGCAGGAACTGCCTGTAGGAGTCGATCTGGGTTGAGAGCAGGAACGGAACTTCAAGAACCTGAGGATGCTTGCCAAAGTCCTTGCGAATGCGCTTCTTTTCCGTGAAGGAGTAG
>JAZBPR010000245.1:0-12369 GCA_036351735.1 Wenzhouxiangella sp.
ATCAGGTGCTTGGCAAAAAACGCCTGCTCTTCGGGACCGGTGCCACCCAGCAGCAGGACATACGCCGCCAGAACACCCCCGGCGATCGTTGCCATCCCGCCGGTCATCAAGGCGAACAGTTCCGAACGGGTCATACCGATGATGAAAGGCCGAACCACCAGCGGTGCTTCGGTCTGACCGACAAATACGTTGGCGGCCGTCGCAAGTGATTCACTGCCCGAAACCTTCATGAAACGCGTCATGATCCAGGCCATGGCCTCGACAATCTTCTGCATCACCCCGAGGTGATAGAGGCAAGTCATCAGGGCAGCGAAAAAGATAATGGTCGGCAAGACCTGAAATGCAAACACAAAACCGAAATTTTCGGCATCAGCCAGCGGGCCGAACAGAAACGAGGACCCGGCCGCTGTGAAGCCGATCAGCGTGACAAACCCCCGCCCCAGAGCATCAAACAGCGTTTGTCCCAGCGGCACCCACAACACCAGGACCGCCAACGCCAACTGAAGAGCAATGCCGACGAAGACTGTCTGCCAGGCGATGGCCCCACGCTTTTCCGACAAGGCCCAGCCAATGCCAAGAATCACCAGCACACCCGCCAATCCATGAACCACGTTGATCAAGGCATTCTCCTTGCCGTGCTCACCAGTCGAAACTTCATTATGCCCGTGATACTTCTCCAGGCCTGACCTTTGTCACATCCCTCATGCAGAGCACATCCGTAAAATATCGTCATGAAAAGCGTCGTTGGCCTTGTAGCACTCTTTGTCTTCACCCCGGTGGCCCTGGCAGCTGAACAGGTCACCGTTCAGCCGTTCTCAGAAATTGCCGTTTATCTGGACCGCCAAGCCGCCGCAACAGCCGTCAGTCTTGACGGTGGGGTTCTGGCGGCAGAAATCAGCGCTCGGGTAACCGCCGTACCCGTGCTCCCCGGGCAGACCGTGGATGCTGGCCAAATCTTGGTGGAACTGGACCCTACTGAATATCGGATAGGCCGCGACAGCGCGCAGGCCCGGGTCAATCTGGCCGAAGCCGCGCTGGACATGGCCCGGATTCGAGCAGAAAGAGCGAGGAGGCTGTCGCCGGAGAACTTTGTTTCAGAAGACCAGCTGCTGGAAGCTGAAACCAATTTACGCCTGGCTCAGGCTGAACATTCGGTCGCAACAGCCGAACAAGAAAGAGCCGAGCTGATGCTGGCCCGCACCCGAATCAGCGCGCCTTATCCAGGTGTGATCACCCAGCGTCTGGTCAGTCCAGGGACGCTGGCAGCACCTGGCACGCCCATGCTTGCAATCGCTGCTATCGATCGGCTTGAGGCACGCGCCATGGTGGCGCCCGACCAGATCCGCGGACTGGTCGAGTCAAGGGACCTTCGCTTCGAATCAGGCAACCAGTCATGGCCATTGCGGCTGGACCGCATCTCGCCGGTCATCGATCAGGCCACCCGTTCGCAGGAGACCCGTCTGACCTTTATCGATGCGGCGCCGCCCGCCGGTGCCGAAGGACGAATACGCTGGACTGATTCGCGCCCCGCATTGCCCGGCAGTTTTGTTCTTCAGCGCGGCTCGGAACTTGGCGTATTCGTTCTCAATGAAGCCCTTGCTCAGGCTGACTTTCTGGTTCTACCGGGGGCTGATGCCGGTCGGCCGCATCGGGCCGATCAACTTTCCCCCGAGACGCTGATCATCGTCGACGGTCGGCGACGCCTGCAGCCCGGCGCGCCCGTAGAAGTCATTGCTCGCTGAGCGGCCTCAGGCTGACACCCCCTCATGATGCTGGAACGTCTGTACGCCAACCATCCTCTGGCCAACATCTTCATGGGCGTGGTCTTGGTGATGGGCGTGGCGGCTTACATCGTGATGCCCCGCGAGCAGGATCCGGAGATCAATTTCAACTGGATCAACATGACCACCGTTTTGCCAGGTGCTTCGGCCGAGGACGTCGAACGGCTGATCACTGACCCGCTGGAAGAAGCCATCGCCCGCCTGCAGGACGTGCGCTTCGTTGTGTCTTCCAGCCGCGAAAGCGCCTCCAACATCCTGGTGCGTTTCGAAGAAATTTCGGAACGGGAGTTCGAACGCCGCGTCGCCGATCTGCGCCGCGAAGTCCAGGCCATGGTCAACGAGGAACTGCCGCCCGAAGCGCTGGATCCGGACATCATCGAAGTCACGACCTCCTCCGGTTTCCCGTCGGCGATCGTCCTGGTGGTTGGACAGGCTGACGACGACCGCCTCCGAAGCGTCTCGCGAAGAACGCGGCAGGATCTTGAGCGACTTTCTCGAGTTGACCAGATTCTTGCCCAGGGCCTCAACAATCCTGAGCTTCAGGTGCTGTTTGATCCGGCTGCGCTGGCTGCCCGCTCCCTCAATGCGCTGGATCTTGCCGCCGCCGCAGCCGGCTGGTATCAGGACGTCTTCGCCGGACGTCTTCAGGCCGACTCGGGACAGTGGCTGATCCGCTCGAAAGGACGCTCCATTGATCCGGAAGCGCTAAGCGGCCTGACCCTCAGCTCTCCGGGCAGCGATGCCATGGTGCGTTTCGATGAAGTCGCGCGCCTGCGTCTGGGCGCGAGTATCCCGAAAGAAATGGTGCGCTTTGAAGGCCAGCCGGCGGTCATGCTTTCGGTCACCAAGCGGGCCGGTGCCAACACCTTGCAGCTGATCGAAGACCTCAACGCCTACATTGCCGAACGCAACCCGGTTCTGGCTCAACAAGGCATGCGCCTGGTGCTGGCCGACGACCAGACCACAGCGACGCGCGAGGCGATCAACATCATGCGAAACAATGCAGCTGTCGGCCTGCTGCTGGTCTTCGCTGTGTGCTGGCTGTTTCTGGGGACCCGTATTGCTCTATTGGTCGGTACCGGGCTGATCCTTTGCGTGGCGGGCACGTTTGCCGCTTTGTCGGCCCTCGGCTATACCCTCAATATCACTGTATTGCTGGGTATCGTCATCGTGCTCGGGATGCTGGTCGATGTGTCCGTGGTCATGGTCGAGGCGATCTACAACCGCCTGCGCCTGGGCCAGGCACCCATGCCAGCTGCTACTCGCGCGCTGGGTGAGGTCGGTGTGCCGCTGACAGCGTCGGTGCTGACTACCATTGCGGCCTTCCTGCCGCTGATGCTCCTGCCCGGCATTGTCGGAAAGTTCATGTTTGTGGTTCCCTTCGTGGTCACGGTTGGGCTTCTGATCTCACTGATCCAGGCTTTCTGGATCCTGCCCACCCAGGTTGTGCACAGTCAGTATCGGCCGACCACCAATCCCCGCGACTGGCGGCTGCGCTTTACCCGCAAGGTTCGGCGCGGCTATGTCCGGGCACTGGTGTTTGTGCTGCGCCGGCCCAAGCGCCTGCTGACCGTGGCCGGGCTGACGTTTGCCCTTGCCCTCGGCGCTGTCGCGGCAGGCCTGGTGCGCCTGGAATTTTTTGCCTTTGATCCAATCCGGCTGTTCTATGTCCAGGTCGACGTTCCAGGCGATGTCACGCTGGAAGAAACGCTGAACCAGGTTGAGCAAGTCGAACAGCGGGTTCGAGAGGGGCTGAGAGACGGCGAGGCGCGCAGCGTGACCAGTCTGGCCGGTGTCCAGTTCACCGACATCGAACCACTGTTCGGCGACCAGTACGGCCAGGTCGTCGTCTCGCTCAACCCAGCAAACGGCGGTCGCAGCATGGAAGAGCTTATCGAAGGCATGCGGGATTCCGTGCTCGCCACACCGATCACCGGGCGGATTTCTTTCCTGCAGATTTCAGGCGGACCGCCGACCCAGAAACCGGTCAACGTCAAGGTGCGCGCCGATGACTTCGAAGAACTTCGGCAGGCCACCGCGGCCGTGCGTAACCTGATTGCCAGCCTGCCCGGCACCCGGGATATCAGCGATGACCGCGTTCCTGGCCGGTCGGAACTGGTCCTGACGCTGGATCGCGAAGCAATCGGCCGAACCGGCCTGCCACCCGATGCGGCCGCCCGATTGGTGCGATTACACGTCGACGGCGAAATCGTCGGCTTTACCCGGGAAGCCGGTGAGCGCTATGAGTTGCGGGTGCGCGCCGACCGAGACCAGCCCGATGAGCCAGGCATCGTGCTCGATGATCCGGTGGCATTGCCCTCTGGCGCAGTCACGCGGCTGGGTGCTTTGGTCCAGTCGACGACTGGCGAAGCGCCGGGCCTGATCCGCCACTACAACCTTCGCAGAGCGATTACGGTTGAAGCCGACATTGACCGCGAGGTCACCAACACCGTCGAAGTCAATCGTCTGATCGAGGAAGGCTGGGAGGACCTTCGAACCGAGTTTCCGGGAACTGATCTGGACTTTACCGGCGAACTCGACGATATCGAAGAGTCACTCAACAGCATGGCGATCCTCTTTCTGCTGGGTATCGGACTGATCTATCTGATCCTGGCCACCCAGTTCAAGAGCTACTTCCAGCCGTTTCTGATCCTGATTACCGTGCCGATGGCCTTTACCGGTGTGGTGTTTGGTCTGTTGATCTCCAACAACCCATTGAGCCTGTACACCATGTACGGGATCATCGCCCTGGCTGGCATTGCCGTGAATGCCGCCATCGTCCTGATCGATGCAGCCAACCAGCGCCTGGCCGCGGGCATGCGGCCGCTGCATGCCACCATCTACGCCGCGCGCCGGCGAGTCATTCCGATCCTCATGACCACCGCAACCACCATCGCCGGTCTGCTGTCGCTGGCCATCGGTCTGGGCGGACGCTCACTGCTGTGGGGTCCGGTTGCCGTAACGCTGGTCTGGGGCCTGGCCGTCTCAGCACTGCTGACGCTGTTTGTGATTCCGCTGCTTTACCGTTTGTTCATGCGGGGGCGACAACCCGCCGACTAGCCGAGCGAATCGTGGTCGGTGTCCGCGGGTACCCGTTGATCGACCGTGCGTTAGCCAGCTAGCGCATCGCTCACAATCGCCTCTTGGATCGCTTCGCAAGAGTTACCGGACGGCCAATGCGCATCGCCGCTATGAGGAACAGGCCCATTGCGAGTATGAAGAGAGCGAATCGATTATCTGCTGGCACAGATATTGGCAGCTGCGTAGGGATGGACACTTCAGCGTTGTCCCTGACCGTGGTGACCTGATCTCTGCCCGATATCCCCGTCACGCTCGCCACGTTGACCAAAGGCTGCCCCAGATCAGAGGACTGAACGAGATAGCTTCCAGTACACCGAACCTGCTCCTGTGGAGACAGTTCAGCTGGCAAGGCTGGCTCACAAGCAAGCTCGATCATATCGTCCTCGATCACGACGTCAATCAGGGTCACGTTGCCAGTGTTGGTCGCCACAATGGTGTAGTCGACAGTCTCGTTGGCGTCAGCCAAGTCGTTACCGCTCCCATCATTTAGGCTCCCTGTCTTGAGCAGGCCGATCCCCGGATTCTGAGGAATTTGCACAACGACTTGGTCTTGGTCCGGCGCAGTTTGATCGGAGTCCCCAGTTGCGGTGTTCACGATACTGCCGTTGTCGATGTCTTGCTGGGTAACGACGTATTCACCAATCAGCGTGCAAATACCGCCCGACGCCAGCGACAAACAAGGCGCTGTGCCGCCTGTTGGCGTAATCAGATTGTCGATGATGGTTACGTTCGTCAACGTAGCATTTCCGGTATTTGCAACCGACACTGCGTAAACCAGGACGCTTCCGGGCTCAATCGGATCAGGCGCAGAGCTCAGCACCTTCTCAACTGTCAGCGCCGGCGCGTTATCGACCGGAGTTGAATCGCCGTTGGTATTGTTGTCTGGCGTCGGGTCAATACCATTGCTGGAGTCATCGGCGATGCTAGCCACGTTTTCGACCTGACTGACACTCACAGGTAGCGGATCGTCGATGCGGACAGCAAACGATGCTTCTCCTCCTGAACCCGCCGCAACCAAGCCGATTGGAAGCGTACAGATACTGCCGGCCGTAATGTCTGGAGAGCAGACCCAACCATCGGTGCTGGCCGCCTCCTCGAACGAGGTATTCTCCGGCACGGTTTCGGTGAGCGTTACGCCGGTCGCACCCTGATTGCCTGCATTGGCGTAGCTGAGCGTGTAGACCACCACGCCAGCGGGCACCGTCACAACGTCACCATCATCCTTCACTAAAGTCAGATCAGGCGCGGCGATCAGCGGCGTCGTGTCGTCGTCGCTGTTGTTGGCGGGGTTGAGATCGAAACCCTTGGTCCCATCGTCGCTGATGACCGCCGTATTAGCGATGTTGTCGGCGCCGGCCGGGACAGGCGCATCGACGACAAGCCCAAAGAGCGCCGAGCCCGAGGAACCAGATCCCAGACTGCCAAGGGACAAAGTGCAAATTGCATCCGGCAGGCCGTCTGGCGTGCAGTCCCAGCCGGCCGCACTGGCCGCCGCATCAAACCGCGTGTTGGCTGGCACGGTCTCGGTGATGACGACCCCGGTCGCTAGTAAAGGACCCTCGTTGGCATAACTCAACGTGTAAACCACTCCCGCTCCTGGCAATGCGGAGGCGCCGCCATCATCTTTGGAGAGAACCAGATCCGGCGCCTGATACGAAATCGTCACCGAAGCTTCGCCACCTGCACTGTAGCCACGCTCATCCGGGTTCTCCCCAGAAATCGTGTTGTAGCCAAGCGCGGCGGTGTTGGTGAGCTCAGCGCCCAAAATCTGGTCAGCATCGACAGTTGCCTGATAGCTGATGGTGGTCTGGTCGGTCGCCAAAGGCAGCGCTGCGATGTCAAAGGTCAGTGTTTGCCCTGCGACACTCGTCGGCGCCGGCGACGCAGAACCCGGAACGTAAGTAAGCCCTGCGGGCAAAGTATCGACCACCTGCAGGTCAAACGCATCAACCGTGCTCGCTGCAGTATGGTCAAGCACCAGGCTGTAGCGAAGCAGCGCGCCAGGCGCAGGGGCGTTGGGTGAGACCGTCTTGAGGACCTGCAGATCAGGCTCGATTACCGTGAATTCGAGCGGCTGAACGCCAGGAGTGCTGGCATCGGCGTCAAAATCACGAGCCTCCAGACCGGCTGGCCCCGAGAAAGTCAGCGAGGCATTGTTGCCGATGACAGCGGTATTCACATTGGCCGGCACGTTCAGCACTGTCACGCGTAGATCGACGGTCAGGAAATCGTCGTCTGCGTTGCCGTTGGGCGGATTGGTCACGTTGCCGAATTCGAAAGTCACCGTGTTTCCGGCGACCTCGCCGGTCGGCACGGTATCAGCCGCCATACCAAGATTGCCAAAACTCACAGTCGCGCTCTCGAAACGAACAGTCGCCGGCAAGTCGTCCACCAACACGAGATCTGCCAGGGTGCCTTCGATAAAGTCGACTGTCAGTCGGTAGGTCAGCTGTTCACCAATCGTATAGCGATCATTAGCCGGATCCGGGAAAAAGCCCTTGTCGATCTGAACCGAGTCATCAACCGCAAACGACGGCGCCACTGCCGCCGCGTTGTAATTGTTGAGATTCCCATCGTCTTGTTCCGATCCTGCATCGGATCCGTCTCGCTGGTTCGGGTCGTCACCGTTGCGGCTGCTATAGGATGCGCTGACCTGGTTCTGGATCACCGCTCCCGGCAGCACGGTCGCTGCAAGATCCGCATCGAAGGTCACAGTCAGACTTCCGCCGACCGGCAAATCGAAGGGGCTACTCTGCCAATCGCTGCCATTGTTCGTCAGTGTGGGGGTCTGCGCTCCGCCGGTTGCGCCGGCAATCGTCAGCGCGCTGACGTTTTCCAAGCCCGCCGGCAGCGTGTCACTCAGAACCACACCAAACGCGGTGGTCGTACCGGCATTGCTGATCTCTACCTCGAAAGAGACACTGTCGCCGGCATCCAGCCCTGTCGTTGGTGAGGTCAGGCTCTTGTTCAGCACAAGCCGCGGTTCGCCAACTGTAATGCCGGTGCTGTCGATCAGGCTCTCCGGGACACCAGCTCCGGTGTCCGTGATGGACAGAGTGACACTGTTACCCAGGCCCTGGTTGTCCTGATTCGATAACAGATTTTCGACCACAGCCGCGTAGTCCAAGGTCAGAACCCTCATCTCATCCGCCGTATTGGAGAGCGTACCGAGATCCACGCTCAAGGTCTCCTCACCAGGCCCTGGAACGCCATCAGCGCGCGAGAAATCGGTTGGGCTATTCGTGATCGCCAGACCTGCATCCAGCGTCAGCGAGAAAGTCCCCGTCACGTACTCCAACCCTGGATCGAGCACGTCACTTAGCGTAGTTCCCGTCAGATTTACGCCTGGGGGTATCGTGACCTGCACCCTGTAATCGATCGTATCGCCGATGGCGTAACGTGGTTGCGGATTGACTACCGATTTGTCAAGCGATAGGCCACCAATCGTGATCAGGGCCGTATCCATATCCAGGTAATCATTGGGTCCTGTAGCCGAGCCGGTGCGCTCGCCGTTCGCCTCACCGGGATTGCCAGGCGTTGCGCTAACTGTGCCCTGATTACCGGGCAAGCTGGTCCACGTCAAATCTACACTATTGACCACCGAACCGGGCGCCTGCGGCGCCGGATAGTTCGCCGTGTAGACGATCGTGACGCTTCCATTCACAGGCAGCTCAGCCACGGTCAGATTAAGCGTCGTGCCGGCGCTATTGTCCGTAATTCCGGCAGCACCGCCAGCCGGTGTGATGCTATCGATAGTCAGGCTGCCTGCCTGCGTTGGCAAGACGTCCGTGACCTGGACGTCATAGGCGGTCGCCGCAAATGCGCCACCCGGGTTGGTCACTACCAATGTGTACTCCACGTCACCGCCCACCGTGGTGATCGCCAGTGGTGACGCTGACTTGGTGATCTCCAGCTGGGGCTCGACAACAGTGGCCGTGACACTCACCGGCGCCAGGTTTTGTGCCTGTCCAAGCTGGTTGAAAAAGCTGAGGCTGCCCAAGTTGGTCAGCGTTGTCCCTGCCTGATTAGCGGCAACGTTTTCTATAACCACATCAACTTGGAGCGAAATTTGTTCGTCGTTGATGTCGTTGTCGGAGTTAATCACGTCGCCCAGAAAGATCTCGATCACATTGCCTGACACGATGAGCTCATTGCCATCCGCAAGCGGCACAAACACTCCGCTTGCCGCATCGTTAACGCCGCCCGGATTCCGACTGGTGATCAGCCCTGTATCGAATACACGCGCCAGCCTTGCCGTGCCGGGCACGTAGCGCAGACCCGTGGGCAACGTGTCGATCAGTGTTACCTCGCGCAAGGTGCCTACTGGCAGATTCACGCCAAGCCTGTAGGTCAGCACCTCGCCAATTTGTGCATTCAATCCACTGCTGTCGCTCTCGGAACTCGACACCAGCGACTTACTCAGACCGCCGGGCGTGCCCGCCGCGCTGCCGCTGCCGGTATCCACTGGCGTCAGCGTTGGGTTGATGCCATCGCCGTCGCGGCCGTTGTCGTCGCTGTTCTCGTTAATCCCACCATCGGCCGTCACGTTTGCCTGATTAGCAATAATCGCCCCGTCCGGCGTTCCGCCGTCCACGGTTACGCGGAAACCGATCTCGACGAAACCACCGGGATCAAGTGCCCCAATGTTCACCGAAAGCGGATCTTCGGACACGATGACACCCTGGCTCGTCGACGACGAACCGACCACGAAGCTTGTATTCGCAGGGGTGGGATCGACGAGCCGCAGGTTGGTTGCCGCGGCGCTGCCCGTATTGGTCACAATGATCGAATAGGCAATCTGATCACCCGGATCGACCAGGCCGTCCCCATCCAAGTCACTGCCCTGGCGCCAGCGCTTCTCTACATCGATGGCCGGGGTGCCCGCGCCGCTATCGACCGCCTGTATAGACGTTGGCTGGTTGCCGTCCGAGGGGTCTCCATTGCTATCGGAAAGCACGGGGGCAGTCTGGTCGGAATCCACTACTGCCTGATTGACGAATATTTCGTCGCTTGCGCCGCCGTTGAAGTTCACCAACGGATCATCCACTGTGACCTGCAAACTGATCAGCGCAGTACCACCGACGGCAATGCTCGGAAAGCTGGCCACGACGCTCGCACCCGTCACGTTGACGCTGCCACTGGCCGGCGATACTCCAGCGCTTGCAGCCACGTAGGTCAGCCCGTTCGGTAGCGTGTCTGAAAGGGTCACGCCTGTCAGCGTTTCAGGGCCTTCATTGACCAGCACGAAGAAATATTCCAACGTATCGTTGGGTGTCACGCTCCCGCTGGCGTCGTTGTCGGCGATAAGGTCTACACCCTTCAGCGCGTAGAGCGCGTCGGTCACGGGGCTTGCGCCACCGACCGGAATAGTGGTTGGTTGATCACCGTTGGCGTCAAAACCGTCAGCATCGGTCGGCTCCGGTACCGTCTGGTCGCTGTCCACTTCGCCCTGGTTGGAGATGATCGTGCCTTCCGGCGTACCCCCGTTGACGGTCACCCGGAACGTAATGGTCACCGTCGCACTTTCGGCAAGCGCGCCCAGATCCACCGATAAATCCGGCGCAGCCGAGTCATCAATGGTTCCCTGACTGCTCGTCAGGCTGTTTGCCACGTAGGTCGTTTGCGTCGGTAGCGTGTCGGTGAAGACTGCGTTAGTTACCGCCGGACCGGTATTGGTCAGCGTGACCGTATACTCCAGCGTGTCACCCGGATCGACCACATTCGACGTGCCGCCGTCCACAGCGATCGCCACTGTCTTCTTGGCATCTATGAGTGCTGGTGTTGCAGGTGTTACATCGCCAGAACCGGAAACGCGGTAGCTGCGTTCCACAGTCGGAGCGCCGGACTGGCCATCCCAGTCCAGATCTATGGCATTGGTGATGGGAGATCCCACGGTGGCATCTAGATCGACCCGGGTATCAAAAGTAAAGGTCTTTGACGTATCGACCAACGTGATGGAACCGAGGTCGAACGCCGGCTCACCGGGATCGGTTTCGTCAACCGCTCCGTCCCCGGCATGCGAGCCCGGTACATAGGTGAGCCCGGCCGGGATGACGTCTGCAAGCAAAACATCAAAGGCATCAGCCCCGCTGCTCGGCTGGTGTTGTACGGTAACGGTCCATGTAACGGTCTCGCCTAGCGCGGGCACCGCGTTATTCGGCACTTTCGTCACGGCCAACACCGGCTCGACGATGTCGATATCCACTGTATCCGGTCCGGCAGGACCAAGATCGGACGTCAGGGAAGCACTGTTGGTAATCGTGTCGCCCGCCTCGTTATCGATCACATCGATCACGCGTGCATCCACTTCGATCACCAGAAAATCGTTGCCGGTATTGTCATCGGCCAAGTTGGTGATGTCGCCAAGATCAACGGTCAAGGTGCCGGCTGGTGCCTCAACGGCCGTACCCGCTCCTGTGTAGCTGATATTCGGCGTCGCAACTATGCGGATCGCCCCCTCAAAACTGAGGCCTGCAGGCAGCACGTCAGTCACAACCACATTGCCTGTGACGCCTTCGATCAAGTCCACGCGCAAATCGAAGGTGACAAGATCTCCGATGGTGAAATCGTTAGACGGTTGCGCTGAATTCAGACCCTTTTGAATCTCGATGTCAGTGCTCAGATTCAGGGTTACGCTGTCCGTCTCGTTATAGTTGTTCAAGACATCGTCGATATCATCGTCACCACCATTGCTGCCATCGCGGCCCGCAGCAGCACCATCCTCAAGGCTGTGATAGGCGGCACTGACGTCATTGACCAGCATCGCGCCGGCCGGCGCTGTGTTGGTGACAACGGCGTCGTAAGTGATCGTGAGCGTCGTGTTGGGTGGCAGGTCGAAGAGCGGCCAGGTGAGCGTGTCGTCAGTTAGCGTGGTCGTGGCGAACGTCGCGGCCGCCGCGTCGAGCGGGGTGGTTGTCGCGTTGAGCACCACCGCGTCACCCGGATTGGTCACCCCGATATTTGTGAAGAACGGCCCCGTGCCGCTGCCGTCGGGGGCGCCGAGCAACCCAGCCGGAAGCACATCGCGCAAATCGACCTGATAAGCCGTGCCCACGGCGCTGGAGTTCTGGATGGCCACCTGATAGCCGATCGTGTCGCCCGCGTCGGAGCCTGCGGCACCCGAAGTGATCGATTTAGAAATTAGCAGGTTGGGTTCGACTACGGTCACGGTGGCCGTGTCGGTAATTGATGGGGATGCATCGGTAAAGGACAGCGATGCCGTATTGGTTAGTGCCGTGAGGTTCTGGTTCCCCAATACATTCTCGACCTGCACCTCATAGGCAATCGTGATCGTCTGGGTCACCGCGGCGCTGTTGGTGACGTTACCGAAGTCAAACACCAGCGGATCGGTTCCGGCGCCGGGTGAAGTCGACGGTGAATTTGTAGCTGTGAAGTCAGCTGACGGCGTCGTAATCGCGATCGGGCTTCCGGTATAGCGCAAGCCTGCCGGAAGATCATCGGTGACGACAAAGTTGCTGGTGGTACCCACTGGCAGGTCGACCGTCAG
>JAZBPR010000246.1:0-2172 GCA_036351735.1 Wenzhouxiangella sp.
AATTCTTTCTGGAAGCGCCAGCCTTCGTCGAAGATCTGCGCCCACTCGCGCGCTGGATCGATATACATCCTGAGATCCGAAAGATCCAGATTCTCTGGCTTGAGGCTGTCACCCACCTCGGCAACTGCCAACACCCCAGAGTCGCGCAGAATCAGCAAGTGCTTGCCGGCCGCGGCCATCTGGTAGCCATTCAGACCCGTCAGCACGGACGAGGCCTCGCGCTCCTCGAAATCAAAGCGCTTCAGTTCGTTGTCCTGTGCGCTGCTTTCACCGGGTAACTCAACGGTCGCTCCCGGCTGCACGCGCTCCATGTAGAACAGCGCGCCGTCATGGGCCACCGACAGATTGCTGTAGTTGCCCAGCGCGACCGGCAAGGCCACCTTGCGCGCCATCAGACCGTCGAAATCAATGGTTTTGGCTGGCTTTTCGTCAGAGCCTTCCCCATTGTCCTCGTCGTCCTTGTCCTCATCCTCATCAGAAGCTGCCTCTTCGTCGCCGGTCCTTGGCGCCAGTGGCGATTCACCATCCTGCTGCAACACCAGTGCATACAGGCCGGCACGGAACGGGCGTTCCTGGCTGGTCATGTCCAGACTGAAGCGCGTCGGGCCTGCGTTGGTGGAGGCGGCGAAGTACAGGTAAGACCCGTCGGGACTGAACGCAGGTGAGGCCACATCAGCCATGCCATCGCTGACCGTCTCGACATCACCGGTTTCAAAATCATGGATGCGCAGGTCGCGCAGATAATTGGGTTGCCGGAGCGTGTAGGCCAGGTAACGGCCATCGGGCGAAAACGAGACGTCGAAACCGCCCTGGCGGGGGCTTCGCGCAAGCTCTTCAACATCACCGGATTCCAGCTCAATCGAATGCAGACGCATCCGATTGTCTTCAAACACGATTCGATCCTGCTCGCCATCCCAGGCCAGCAGGCTGTAGAAATCGGGACCGATTTCAAATTCGCGCGTTTCCTCCAGACCTGACTGATCGGCAACGACCAGGGTCTGACCATCCAACGATTCAACAATCCAGGCCACGTGTTGCCCGGTGGGTGACCACAAACCTGTGTATTCGCGCACGTCATCAGTCACCGTCAAATTGCGGGTGGAGCCATGTTCGACTGGCACCGTGAACACCTCGCCTCGGGCCGTGACAACGGCCCGCTTGCCGTTCGGCGATAGGCCGATGTCCTGAATCTGACCGCGCACGTTTTTCCAGCCGGCCTGTTTTTGAGGAAGATCAGGATTCAAGCTGATGGCCAGCGTGCGTTCGGTCTGGGTGCCGATGTCGAATTCGTGCAGTTGTCCCCCTGCTTCGTAGACCACGTGATTGCCGCGCCGCGAAGCCCAGCGGATATCCCAAGTCTTCTGATCGGTGAGACGAACCAGTTCTTCAGTCTCCGGGTTGAAGAGGAAGAGGTTGAAGACCTTGTCTTCGCGATCGGAAATAAACAGGACATAGTCGCCGAACCAAAGCGGGTTCAGGTCGTTGACGCGCTCGCCCTCGATGGCCTGCAGCTCACCGCTTTCAGGATTGAGAATTCGAATCGAAGGCGAGGTGCCGCCACGATAGCCGCGCCATCCGGCGCTACCGCCATACAGACCGTTGTAGGCCGGACCATGGTCGATGTAGGCCAGACGTTCGCCGGACTCATCCCACTGGCCGCGGAAGAAGCGGGCTTCCATCTGCTTGACCGGTGCACCGCCGCTGACGGGTACGTGATAGAGCTGGCCCGAACGCCCATGATCGGTTTCGCGTCTGGACACAAAAGCCACCGCCTCACCATCCGCGCTCCAGCCGACCGGGGTGTCGGAACCCGGATGCCAGGTCAGGCGTTCGGGGTTGCCGCCGTCAACACTGATCACGTAGACGTCCGTATTTCCTTCGTAATCTGCTGCAAAGGCGATGTGCTGTCCACCGGGCGAAAAGTAAGGATTGTTCTCTTCGGCCGGACTAGTCGTCAATCGACGAGGACTCAGGCCGTCACGGTCGGTCAGCCAAAGATCACCGGCGTAGACGAAAGCCAAGTGATCGGCGGATACAGCGGGCTGGGTCAAAAGGCGGGTTGGCTCGGCCAGGGCCGTGCCTGCAGCAAGAAAAGTCGCCAGCAAAGAAACGGTGAATGCGGATTTGGAGAGCATTGCAAAGATCTTCCGAGAAAGTGCGAGGCGGCATCAT
>JAZBPR010000247.1:0-4594 GCA_036351735.1 Wenzhouxiangella sp.
CGGCCCAGCTGCACTCGGGGAACCCTGCGTCTGCCTGAGAGTTGGGTTGCGCTGGATACTCCCCTGCCGGTGGTGCTTGAGCCCCTTGCAGAAGAGGGCTATCGACTGATCGTCAGTCATCCGGACCTTGAAGCAGAACTGAACTGGTTGGGTGGTCAGAGGCTGGATATCCGAGTACGCAAGCTTGACTCGGAGATCCTTCAGCCGCTGGTGGCAAGCTTGCTTGATGTCAGCGCGGTGGGTGGGGCCATGGCCGGGCAGGCCACTATCGACGAGCAGGGTTTCCAATTGGATCTGGTTCTGGAGGATCTCTTTTTTGATTCGAAGGCCGGCTATTTCGCAGGTGCGGGGCTTGACCTTGAAGTAGGCGTGAACCATTCGAGTGATCAGACCGGCTACGTGCTCAATATGTCGCAAAGCGCCGGTGAATTGCTTCTGGGGCCGGTGTATCTGCCGCCGCCGGTCGCCCCTGTGACCCTGAGAACGGAGCTGGGATTGACCGAATCAGGCTCGTGGACGGCTCGTGATCTGAGCTTTTCCGATCCCGGAGCCCTGTCGATGAAGGCCGAGCTTTCCGTGCGCAGCGAGGGCGATACCTGGACGTTGGAAAGCGTCCGGCTGGATTCGCTCGACGCCGACCTGGCCGGCCTTTGGAAGCGCTGGCTGGATGGTCCGGCTGCAGCGGCTGGATTTCCCGAACTGGAGGCCTCCGGATTGGTCTCGGGGAGTCTGGAATGGGCGGCGGGTGGGAAAGCCCGAATTGATTTCGAGGGCGTGGACATCGATCTGAACGATCCGATGGGACGATTTGGGCTTAAGGGTTTCGCGGTTGCCGTGCAGGGTTCTAATCGGGCGTCGCAGCTGGAGATGTCATGGCAGGGTCTCCAACTGATGGGGTTAACGTTGGCGCCCAGTGCGGCGGAATTCCACTATGACGAGGTCGGTTGGCGATTGCTCAACCCGGTGCACATGGGCTTGCTGGATGGTGCTCTTGTGATTGAGGGCCTGGCCTGGCTGCAGATCGAAGAACTCGAATCCAAGCTGGTCATGGACGTACGTATTGATCCGCTGGACCTGGCGGCCCTGACCGGAGAGCTCGGGCTGCCGGAGCTAGGTGGTCGGCTGGCGGGACGCTTTCCCGGTGTGACCTACAGTGATGGACGTCTGGCCTTTACCGGTGGTATCGATGTGAACGCTTTCTCCGGAAGAATCGGGGTTGCCGATCTGGTCGTAGAGCGATTGTTTGGCAGCACGCCCGCGCTGTCGGCCCAGGTGGACATGGATCGGCTGGATCTCCTTGAGTTGACCGGTGCATTCGGTTTTGGACGGATGGAAGGACAGGCCTCCGGATATGTTCACGGCCTGCGTCTGCTGGATTGGCGTCCGGTGGCCATGGATGCCAGACTCTATACGCACGATGATGCCCCGGTTCGGCGTATCAGTCAGCGCGCGGTGGACAATCTTTCCAGCTTGGGTGGCGGAGGGAGTGCGTTGATCTCAGGGACAGTGCTGCGGGTGTTTGAGGATTTCCCCTACGCCCGCGCCGGACTGGCCTGCAGACTGGAAAACAACATCTGCCGGATCGATGGTGTGGCTCCTCACGAATCGGGCGGTTTTCTCATTGTCGAGGGCCGGGGCCTGCCCAGGCTTGATGTTGTGGGCCATCGCCGGCTGGTGGACTGGCCACGCTTGACCAGCCAGCTGGCCGCCATGATGGCCAGCGGCTCAGCCGAGCCCGGAGAAAACCATGGCGGTTCGGGTCCATGAGCGGTGCAGTAGCTGCTCCAGGATGAATTTACTTCCGAAATAGGCCAGCACCAGTGTGCCCATGGCGATCAGGGTCCAGTTTGTCGCCCGTCGTCCCCGCCAGCCTTGCCACCAGCGTGCGCCCAGCAACAATCCGAAAAGTATCCAGGACACGACTGACAGTACGGTCTTGTGGAGCAGATGCTGAGCCAGCAGATCATCGACAAAGCTCAATCCGGCACCCAGTGCGACGGTGAGCAGAACCCAGCCGGCCAGGATCAGACGAAACATCAACTGCTCCAATACGATCAGCGGTGGAAACAGCTCCAGTTGTCGGATCGGTCGAGGATGGCGCAGCAGATACTCCTGCATCCAGAGCATGGCTGCGTTGATAGCCGCGATGGTTAACAGGCTGAATGCCAGCAGCGCCGTCAGGATATGTAGTTTCAGCATGGCCGGCAGGTGGCCCAGGTGCATGGGCTCAGGGTGCGCCAGCCACTGCAGCCAGAGAATGATTGCAGCGCCCGGAAACACCAGAATGCCCGCTTCGATCTGGCGCGTGCCGACACCCGTCATCAAAAGAACCAGGCCGATGACCATGGTGGCCAGCGACAGAATATTGACGAAGTTGACGTCCCAGCCCATGGGCGTTGTCAGTCGCAGGCCGGCGAACAGCGCGTGTCCGAGTACCGCGACGATAGCCAGTCCCAGTGCCGTCAGTCGCCAGGCGCGACTGTCGATATAGTGGCCTCTGGCCAGGCCAAGCCCCGCTGCAAAATAAAGCAGTCCGGACAAGATAGCGATCAGTGCGCTGGCGGACAAAGCAGACATCCCCTTTGGTCAAGCGTTCAAACAACCCCCAGTATAATGTCCTACTGCATTCATTCCCATAAAGCAAAACGCTGCCATGTTTGACCAACTCAGCAAACGTCTGACCGGATCGCTGGATCGCCTTCGCGGACGGGGCCGCCTGACCGAGGACAACATTCGTGAGGCGCTGCGCGAGGTTCGGGTTGCACTGCTCGAGGCCGACGTCGCCCTGCCGGTGGTCAAGTCTTTCATCGCCCAGGTCAATGAACGCGCGATTGGACGCGAAGTCACCGCCAGTCTGAAGCCCGGCCAGGCCCTGATCAAAGTCGTTCACGATGAACTCAAGCTTGTTCTGGGCGACGAGCAGTCAGCGATCAATCTTGACCGTCAGCCTCCTGTCATCATCTTGCTGGCGGGCCTTCAGGGTGCCGGCAAGACCACAACGGCCGGGAAACTTGCGCGGCATCTTAAGGATCGTCACAACAAGCGTGTCCTGCTGGCGAGTTGCGACATCTACCGTCCGGCTGCCATTGATCAGCTGGAAACTGTTGCTGGCCAGGCGGAGGCGGATTTCTTTCGATCTTCCGAAACAAGCGACGCGGTCCGGATTGCGACTGATGCCGTGGCTGAGGCAAGGCGCCGTTTCGCCGAGGTTTTGATCGTTGACACCGCTGGCCGCCTGGCGGTGGACGAGGCGATGATGGATGAGATCAAGCGTATTCATGGCGCGATCGATCCAGCCGAAGTCCTGTTCGTTGTTGACAGCATGACCGGTCAGGATGCGGCCAACACGGCGCTGGCGTTCCACCAGACGCTCCCGCTGACTGGCGTGGTGCTGACCAAGACAGACGGTGATGCCCGTGGGGGTGCGGCGCTTTCAGTTCGCCAAATTACCGGCGCGCCGATCAAGTTCCTGGGCACTGGCGAGAAGATCGACGGACTTGAGCCATTCCATCCGGATCGTCTGGCCTCGCGCATCCTCGGGATGGGCGATGTGCTCAGCCTCGTCGAAGAGGTCGAACGCAAGGTCGATCAGAAGAAGGCGCGCGCCCTCGCCGGGAAGGTCGGTAAGGCATCTCGTCGCTTCGGGATGGATGATCTGCGCGATCAGCTACAGCAAATGGAAAAATTGGGTGGCGTTGGTTCAATGCTGGACAAGTTGCCCGGCATGAATCGGCTGCCTGAAGCGGCCAAGGCGCAGATGGATGATCGCCAGACGCGGCGCATGATCGCGATCATCAACTCCATGACGCCCAAAGAGCGGCGATATCCGGACCTGATCAAGGGCTCCCGCAAGCGGCGGATCGCGCTCGGCGCCGGCCTGCAGATTCAGGATGTCAATCGGCTGCTCAAGCAACACAAGCAGATGCAGAAAATGATGAAGAAGGTCGGCAGCAAGAGCGCGATGACGAAGCTGATGAAACGTTTGCCGGGCGGCGGTGGGATGCCGGGTGGCGGAATGCCGTTTTAGCGGGGTTTTGGGCTTTTCTTTGAGGCTTTTGCGCGATACAATGGTGAGTTCGCCGGTGCAGTAACCGGTTTGTGCGGTGTTTTTAGGAGTTTTTGATGGTCAAGATTCGTTTGAGCCGTGGTGGAGCGAAGAAGCAGCCGTTTTATCACATCGTCGTCACCGACAGCCGTAGCGGTCGGGATGGTCGCAATATTGAGCGGCTGGGGTTCTTCAACCCGGTGTCGCGTGGACAGGAAGAACGTTTGCGCCTGGATACTGAGCGTCTGGACCACTGGATTGGCCAAGGCGCGCAGATGAGTGAGCGGGTCAGCCACCTGGCGATTGAAGCGCGCAAAGCGCAGCAGTCTGCCGCAGCCTGATGACCTCCACGGACTCCGGGGATGCGGTCACCATTGGCCGGATTCTCGGGGCCTGGGGCGTACAGGGATGGGTTCAGGTCTACTCCTGGGCTGATCCGCCCGAAGCACTGTTCGACTACACGCCCTGGTTCCTGGGCGGTTCTGAAACCCCCGTCAAGGTCGAGAACTGGCGTCGCTCTGGGCAAAAGCTCGTCGCGCAATTGTCCGA
>JAZBPR010000248.1:0-5253 GCA_036351735.1 Wenzhouxiangella sp.
CCAACCCAGGAACCAAAACGCAACACGGTTGGCATATCGCCCGGCCAGTCGTCGATTCCAAAAACCTGCCCGGCAGCATCGGCAATTGCCTCATGGATCAGCGGGGCAACTCGGTAAAGCGTATTGGCCAGATAGAAATGGGCGTGCTCAGCTTCGTCGGCCACCGTCGGACGGGTGTGCGACTGCTCGGCGGTCAGCCACGCGATGGTCTGCTCCATCCGAACCCGGTCGACTAATCGCTCTGCTTCGACCGGCGGCAGCGTGGGGTCCATGCGCTGGACCAGGTAGCGGGCCATGCGCTGCTCTTTTTCCAGAATCGAACGTCGGGTGGCCTCGGTCGGATGGGCGGTAAAGACCGGTTCGATCAAAAGGTCGTCAAGCAGAGATCGAATGGCCGCCCAGTCATGTCCGGCCTGTTTCAGACGGCTGAACACGTCCAGAAGACTGTCGGGCTGGGGTCCAGTCGCGCTTTTCTGATATTCACGACGCCGGCGGATGCGATGCACCTGCTCGGCCAGATTGACCATTCGGAACCACGCGGCGAACCCTCGAATGAAATCGCTGGCTTCGGCGGTGTCGGTGAATCTGCACAAGGCCTGGAGCGCTTCACTCGTTGACTCACCGCTGCGGCGGTCAATAGCGGCTGACCGAGCGTCCTCGACCCGCAAAAACAGGGCTTCACCGCACTGCTCGCGCAGCAACTCGCCGATCAGCCCTCCCAGCAGACTTACATCTTCGCGGAGTGCCGCATGTCGAGCGGGAAAATCGATCTGGTCTCGCTTCATAGCGATTAAGGGTTTTCGCGCGCGATGCGCGCATGGATATTCGTCAACTCTGGCAATGCCGCAGAGCCGTACCAGCGCTCAAGACGAATGGTTAGTCGACCCGCCTGCACCGCCGGATCAAGGGACACCAGTGCTCTGGCCTCATCCAGGTCATCAGTAGCCAGAATGAACAGGCCTCGAAGGTCGGGGGCATCCAGCAAGGGACCCGCGAGCACGAGATGTCCCTCATCAGCCATCCGTCGTATATGGGCGAGATGACCCCGCTGAATACTGGCCAGCTGTTCCGGGTCGGCAATCTGGCTGTCACCGGGCTCAAGCAGAGCCAGCGTGTAGAGGCGCATCCCGTAAACATCGGCACCCAGTCGCTCAGCCAGTTCCGCGTCGAAGTCAGGCGCTTTGCTATCCGACGCCACGCCTCCGGCAAGCAGTCCGAAGACCAAAAAAAGGCTTAATAGTGCTCGTGTCATTATCCTGATCCTTAAGGTTGGTGATGCGCTGACATGCAGCTGACCAATTGTTGCTATCGTCGCAAGCATGCCTTCCGCATCCTACTTTCAGTATGACGCATCCTTGGAAACTCGTCAGCTTAATGGCTTGTCTCTGCTTCTATTCACTCAAGGCAACTGGAGAAACCATGTTGATTGATGACTTCTCCAGCACCAACGGTCAAAGCGCCATCGGCACCGAATGGCGCGGCTTCACCGACCGGGTCATGGGCGGGCGATCGGACATGCAGGTTGGCTACGCCGACGGGCCGCAAGGGCCGGTGCTTCACATGCAGGGAGAGGTGCGGCTGGACAATAACGGGGGGTTTATTCAGGCCCGCGTGCCGCTGAACAAAGATGGCGGTCCTTTCGATGCATCAGCGTTTAGCGGAATTGCGCTGCGGGTCAGAGGCAAACCTGGCCCCTACTACCTGCACCTGCGCACAAGTGATACGCGACGGCCATGGCAGTACTACCGCGCAAGAATTCCGCTGGATCAGAACTGGCAGGATATCGTCATTCCCTTCAGCCGATTTGAGGGTCAATCGATCACAGAAAGCATCGACTTAAGCAAACTGCAAACTCTAGGCGTTGTTGCCTACGGAGAAGCATTCACAGCTGATATTGAGGTTGCTAGGCTCGAGTTCGTGCCGGTTATGATCGATTGACATGCAAGGTTGATGGAGCCCTCTTGATGCTGCGGTCTCTGATTACTTCGTTATTCATACTGTTCTGGTCTGCATCGCTGCTAGCTGCTGATCTGGATGTTTTCGAAATTCCTTCGGTCAACCCGTCTGCTGGTCTGTACTTACCCAACATCCAGTCAGCTTATCCCGAAGTAAATTGGCAAACGCTCGATGTCTTGTGCCTTCCCGCCGGCCACTACAAGTTCATCTTGATCCAGAATCTTCCAGAGCGGACAGCGGAACAACCGCTGACGTTGACTAACTGCGGCGGCCAAGTCCACGTGGGTGATCTGGGTCATTACTATCTGTTCGTTCTCGGCGGGGGCAGTCACTGGCGACTGACCGGGGAATACTCAGAGATTCGCGGTACTGGGCACCCTGCCTATCCGGGTCACGCCAATGGACGGTACGAAAATAGTCGCGGCCGGTACGGCATCCTGATCGATGACGGTTCAATTGAGGAGGGCGGCCCGTCAGGGCTCTCGATTGGCGGTAGCGCGACAGAATTTGAAATTGATTTCGTCGAAATCCGGCGCGTTGGTTTTGCCGGCATGCTCATCAAAAGCGATGACGATGGCGCGGCAACTATGGAGAACGTGCGAATTCATGACAACTACATTCATGACATTGGATCCGAAGGCATCTACATCGGGTCGACGCAAGCGCCACCTCAACATCGGATTGACGGACTGAAGTTCTACAACAACCGTGTTCTTCGAACCGGCACCGAGGTTTTTCAGCTCGGACAGGTCGGTGGAGACTCCGAGATTTTCAACAATGTCTTCATGGCGGGCGCAATGGACTGGAAGGATCCGTTTCAGGCTTTTCAGAACAATACCGTTCAGCTTGGCCCGCGAGTGGGCAATCTCTCATTTCGCAATAACATCATTATCGGAGCAGGCTCAGCCTGGCTGAACTTTCTTGGCATTGACTTCGACAGTGACCACCATCCTGAACAGTCCCTTATCTCCATCAGCAACAACTATTTTTCAGATTCACGACATTTCGGAGGCTACGTCGCGCGCATGACGCAGCCGGGCTTGACAATACGCATTGAGAACAACCAGTTTCGGAATTTGAACTTCCAGTATCAGGAATTCGATCCGGACCTGGCGAACTACAACCAGTTTTTTCGGATGGGGTCGGGGGATCAGACCAATACAGCGCAAATCGAATTTACTAACAATCAATACGAAGGTGACCAGTTTTTCATCAATGGGTGGGCAGACCCCAATCAAGAGCGTGGGAATATCATCGGCTCAGGCAACCAGCGAGCCACATTACCTTCCGTGCGCTTTGAAAATTCAGGGTTTACAGACGACTTTGATTGGCTGCGATTGGAAATCTGGACCCCAGAAGACTTTAACGGGATGCCAGTGAGTTACGAAGAAGGCGACGTGGTGAGCGTTGATGGCGATCTTTTTGTTTGTGAAGCGCCTGGTGGATGCGGCGCAGGTCTCGATCCGACTGATCCCGCCAATGCATCGATTTGGACGCAAAGGCCGGCACCGGCAGACGATGTCAGACTCAGCCTGGATTCACCGATCCGCAATGTCGGCTTGCTGGATAGTACCGGGGATATCTTTACCGATCGCTTCGAAAACCGATAGTCGAGTCTGCCCATACCACTCAGTCATCGGCCTGATTAAAATCCGCAGGACCACTCAGCCGTAGCGCATTTTAGGGAATCTTGGTTAATGCCACTCACTGCAGGCTTGCTGCAATAAACTTCAGCGCAAACGCTCGGCCAAAATCCGAACGCCCTGTCTGACTCTTTCAGGCTCAGCTGCTGTAAAGCACAGTCGAAGATGGCCAGGATAAGGGCCAAAGGTCGGACCGGGTGCCACCAGCACCCCGGCTTTTGCAAGATCGTCAAGCAGTCCGGGTAACCCGCGCTGGTCCAGCGCGGAAGTCACGTCAGGAAATAGAAAAGTGCTGCCGGCAGGTGGCGCCAGATCCAATTCTCGGGCCGCTTCGCGCCCCAGCGCCGCGTATTGCTTGCGCGCCTGCTCGACCCAGAGCTCACCCGGTCCGTCCAGAGCCTTGAGCGCTGCCAGCTGGGAGGCCGTGCAGGCCGAGTAGTGCAGGTTAGTGATGATTCGCTCTATGGCCTCAGTCACCAACTCAGACGCCACCAGGTAGCCACAACGGTTGCCGGTCATCCCCCAGGACTTAGAGAAGGAGTGCGCCGCAATCGTCCGCTCCGGCGCAAACGGACGCGTCGGTACGTGCTCGCCATCGTAGACGTAGTCTTCGTAAACTTCGTCTGAGAAAATCCAGAGCCCCTTGTCTCTCGCCCAAGCTGTCAGTGCTTCCAGCCAGTCGTGCGGGATCAGACGACCGGTCGGGTTGTGAGGTGTATTCCAGTAGACCGCCACCGTGCGGTCGGTTCGATACTGCTCAAAGCGGGCAACCACTTCTTTTGCGGCGAGTTTATCGGTCATCAAAGGAACGGCAACTGGCACGGCGTTGAAGCTGCGCACCGCGCCGGCGATGAGCGGCCAGTAAGGTGCTGCAATCAGCACCTCTTCGCCCGGAGCCACCAGTGCACCAACCGCAGCAGCCAGACCCGAAGTAGCACCCGCCGTCACCAGGATCTCAGTCGGCAACGTGGCAAGGCCGGTTCGGGCCGTCTGACGCTCGGCCAAGCGCTGACGCAGAGCCGGCAAGCCGGGTACGGGCGTGTAGCGGTGCATCCCCGGGTGCCTGGTCACAGTGAGATCCTCCATCCGACAACCGGCTGGCGGCTCCATCCAGGTATCGCCAATGTGCAGCGGCACGGGCGGGGCAGACGTTTTGACTGAACTACCAGCATAGACCGAACTGTTCAGGGCATCGATCGCTGGGGAGAAATCAGGGAAGCCGGGCATGGAAGGATCAGGGCATGTAGCGGTCGTGCCAACGCAGAACCACGTTGAAGGAAATCGATACTCGCACTTGGTCGGACAGATTGGGATGGACCAGGTGATGGACGAAGGCGGGCCACAGCAGAATGTCGCCGGGGCGCGGCTGAACGCGATGCTCCGGATTGACCTGCGCGTCGCGCTTGATTGCATTCATGTTGGCCTGCGGCCGCGGGTCAAAAAAGCTGATCGCGCCCGGATCGAGGTCTGAACGGCCGGGCAGTTCACGGTTCTTATCCGGGATCTGGACATAGTAGGTGCCGCTTAGCCATGAATAAGGATGGTTGTGCAGGTTGTGGTAATCGCCAAATCGATTGACGTTGGCCCAGCCCTGAACGTGGAAGTCCAGTTCGTAATCGATGCCGGTTGCACCTGCGTAGTCGGTCACACATCG
>JAZBPR010000249.1:0-12337 GCA_036351735.1 Wenzhouxiangella sp.
CAGTTCCAAACGTTTCGCCAGGCCGAGGCTGAGCTCTGCTGCCAGCCGGCTGATGCGGCTCATTTCCTGTGTTAGTTCCGCCAATTCCTGGCGCGTGACCATGCTGCGTTGTTCGCTCATATTGCTCCCTCTCTATTTCTTCTTTAGCCTACAAGCGCAGGCCACCGTCAACGGCAAAATCTCGGCCGTTGACGTAATCGTTTTCCAGGATGAACCGGACCGTGGACGCGATTTCGTCCGGCTCGGCCAGGCGTCGCGCCGGAATCCCCGCGGTGATCTTTTCGATCGCTTTTTCGGGCATCGCGGCAACCATCTCCGTGGCCGTGAATCCGGGTGAGACCGACGCGGTCCGGATCCCGTAGCGGGCCAATTCCTTGGCCCAGGTGACCGTCATCGCAGCAATACCTGCCTTGGACGCCGTGTAGTTGGTCTGGCCAAAATTACCGCTGCGCGAGATGCTTGCAATGTTGACGATCGCTCCGCCCTTGCCCGCCTTGATCATCTGGGTCGCAGCTTCCCGGGCACATAAAAACGCGCCGGTCAGATTGACGTCGATCACCTGCTGCCACTGCTCGAGGGACATCCGATCAACCACCTCTCCATCGCGGACTTTCAACAACAGCCCGTCGCGCGTGATACCAGCGTTATTGATCAACGCATCAACCGGCCCCAGCTGGTCAGCGATTTCGGCAAACGCGGCTTCAACCTGCTGCTCGTCGGAAACGCTGGCGACCACCGCATGATGACCTTCGCCGGGCAGGGACTCAGCCGTTTTGGACAGCAGCTCTGATTGCAGATCAATCAGTGCGATTCGCGCGCCCTGCGCGGCCAGTTGTCGCGCCATTGCGGCACCCAGGCCGCGCGCAGCGCCAGTAATGGCCACGATCTTGTTTTCAAGCTGCATGCTTGGGAATCCTTGATTATTTGTCAGGTCTTTAAGGCCAGTCTCGACGACGGCACTGGATCAGCGCGGCTTGTTTTCGTCGGCATCGACGTCCCGCTCGCTTCGCAAACCAGGGGTCAATGCGGCGCTCCATAATTCGAACATCTTTTTCTGGAACTGTCGGAATGGGGCTAGAGGAGAGACATTGCCGAGTTCCTCAAGCCCCGTCGACTTTAGCGTTGAGGCCCACGCTCTTTCGACGGAGTCTTGTTGCGACTCAATGTGCGTCATGACCTTTTCCAGATAGCCACGGGTCAAATCACGCATCGGGTTGGAATTGACCCGGATCATCGATTCAAGAAACTCGTTGCTGAGCACCGGCCGGCCCAACATCTCCTGATCAGCGACGATTTGCAACAGCACCGAGCGCGTGACATCCCGGCCTGTTTTGGCTTCCACCACCTGGACGCGGTGGCCGGCTCCGATCAGATCGCGTACATCCTGAAGCGTGATGCTCTGGCTGGCCCCAGTATCGTAAAGGCGCCGATTGGCGTACTTCTTGATGATGCGAGGTTCGGCGGTCATGCTATTCATGAGAGCTAGTGTAACCGCTCAGTTAGCACCTGCACAAAAGCACCGGCAAGCCCGTTTGGACTTGCCGGAACCCGATCTCTTCGAACGATCAGGCTTTGGCCTTGCTCTTGGGCTTGGCGGCCGGCTCGGCCATGCCGAACAGGCTTGAGAAATCCATGGTCTTGGCAAACTCCTGACCCAACTCGGTCAGCTGCTCGCGCGACTCGGTTCCAATGGCAGCCAGTGCTTCCATATGAGCCGTCATGTGCTCGGCGTAGTCCTTGAATGCTGCGGACTGGCGGGCAATCAGGTCGCTGGGGTTCTGAACTTCGGTCAGTCCTGACATGCCTTCCTTGTTGATTTCCATTAATTTCTGAACAGCATCCAGATTGGTGCGAGCAGACTTATCGATCGCCTCCATGATGATGTCTTGAGCTTTCTTCATTTCGGCAAATGCGGTCGGGGTATTCATGGGATTCCTCACGTTGTCTTTTGGATGACTTTAATCAAATGGCGCACCGTTGAATTGTGCGTTGCACAAAATACTATCACAGCCTTTTGTGCGGCGCAACAAAATATCCGGCTTAAGGCTTGACCCAGAATCCAGAGAAGCTGGCTAACGAAAAACTAAGGAGGTGAATCCAGCCGCGCAGCCAGACTCAATACATGTGCTGACCGCCGTTGATGGACAGGGTCGAACCGGTGATGAATCCGGCATCTTCAGCGACAAGAAACGCCACGCCTCTGGCGATTTCCTCGGGCTGACCGAGCCTGCGGACCGGAATTCTGGCAACGATCTTCTCCAGCACTTTCTCCGGAACAGCCTCAACCATGCTGGTTGCGATGTAGCCGGGCGCAATGGCATTGACCGTGACCCCGACCGCCGCACATTCCTGCGCCAAAGCCTTCGTGAAACCATGGATACCTGATTTGGCGGCCGCATAATTGACCTGGCCATACTGACCTGCCTGGCCATTGATTGAGCCAATATTGACGATGCGGCCATACTGACGCTCACGCATGCCTTCGATCACAGCCCTGCACATGTTGAAACACGAAGTCAGATTGGTCTGAATGACCTCCTGCCAACGCTCTGCCGTCATCTTGTGCATGGTGCCGTCGCGGGTGATACCCGCGTTGTTGACCAATACAGAGACCGGACCGAGGTCAGATTCGACTTGACTGACGCCGTTCTGGCAGGCCTCGAAGTCGCCAACGTCCCAGCGGTAAGTTTTGGCCCCGGTCTCGCGCTCGAACGCGGCCGCGGCCTCTTCATTTCCACCATAGCTGGCAGCCACCATGAAGCCCTTATCGATGAGCTCTTTTGAGATGGACGCGCCAATCCCTCGCGTTCCACCGGTGACGATGGCGACTTTTCCCATCGAACTACTCCCGAAGCAGTTTTTGATCCAACGATGCAATTGTGCCTAAGTCGAGCCGCAAAGTAACTATGCACTGCATCAAGACTGCGGGTAAGCAACAAAACGCCGCATCAGCCCACTGGCAACGTAGGCATCCGGGTCAATGACGAATCCGGCCGCCCGGACGATCTTTTCGGTTTGTCGATTAGGGTGGCATCCACCCGTCAGGCGCGTCCATGCCGGCTGCACGCCATCAAGCAAGGAAGCGGTGACGCGCCCTCGGGCCTGAACATGCTCGAGCATCAACAGGCAACCGCCGGGCCTCAACACGCGCTTGATTTCGGCCAGACCGCGCTCCGGATCAGACACACTGCAAAAAACCAGGCTGGAGACAACACAGTCAAACGAGTCATCCCGAAACGGCAGATGCTCGGCGTTGGCAACCGCAAGACCCGCCCCGGGCGCCCGTTCACGGGCGCGGACCAGCGAATCGGCTGCCGGATCAATGCCCCACAAACCCTCGGCGCGGTTGCTCAACTCGCAAAGCCCCAGACCCGTCCCGCAACCAATCTCAAGCGTTCGTCCCCGCGCTTGCGCCATCAAGGCAGCCCGCCAGCGCGCGAGTCTAGGGAAGAGCCGGATCAGCAGGTCGTACAACCATGGAATCTGTTCAACACCGCGCATTCCGCGTGACCTTCCTCATTTCGATGACCAGCCAAGACTTGAGAAGCATTGCCCGGTTTTTCGGTTTATGATCCACAATCGCCAGCATATCAGTACATCCTGATCTGATGATTGACGGAATAGGGCGCGGGCTGAGGATCGTCGGTGCCGCATCATTTTTGACCCTCAACAGTCTGGTCCATATCGGCCCGCTGCTCTTGATTGCCCTGGTCAAGGCGATCGTCAGAGTGCGCAGGGTTCGCCAAGTTTGCGATCGCTGGCTCATGGCGATCGTTGCCAGCTGGATCGATGTCAACAGCTGGATGATGGATCACTTCACGAGCATCAAAGTGGAAACCAGCGGGCTACCCGATGAGTTTCCAAGCGGCAATTTTCTGATGTTATGCAACCATCAGAGTTGGGTGGATATTCCGGTCATCCAGAAAGTCTTCAACCATAAGGTTCCGCTGTTGCGGTTCTTTCTCAAGAGTCAACTGTTCTGGGTGCCAATTCTTGGCCTCGCCTGGTGGGCGCTGGACTATCCATTCATGAAACGCTACACGCGCGAGCAGATCAAACGACGCCCGGAGCTGGCCGGCCGCGATATTGAGGCCACCCGCACGGCCTGCCGCAAGTACCGCGATATCCCTGTCGTTATCGGCAATTTCCTGGAAGGCACCCGCTTTACGCCTGCAAAACATGCCGCGCAACAGTCACCATATCGACATCTGCTCAAGCCGCGTGCCGGGGGCACGGCTTTCGTACTGGATGCCATGGGCGAAACGCTTGACCAGATCATCGATGTCACCATCGTTTATCCGCAAGGGCGTGGCGAGTTGCTTGACCTGTTCGCCGACAGAATCCCTGAAGTGCGCGTGCACGTGCGCATCATGGACATCCCCGCCAAATTCAAAGGCCGCAACTATCAGACCGATGCGAGCTTCAAAACGGAGTTCCAGGACTGGATCAACACCTACTGGGCCGAGAAGGACCGGCTTATTGACCGGATGCTAAACCCTTAAAGAGAACTGAATGCCATGCAACCGAAACAGCACATGACGGCTCCACTTGGACAATTGCTGCTTGCAGCGACGCTGGCCATGAGTGTCGCTTTGGAAAGCAGCGCTGCGGCTGAATGGCACGAAGCCGACATCGCAGAGCTACGCGCCGCGCAGATCGAAGGCAAGCTCAGCGCAGAAGAATTGACCCGGTATTTCCTTGACCGGATTGAGCGGCTGGATGGCAAGCTGGCCAGCGTGCTGGCGGTCGACCCGACGGCACTGGCGCAGGCGCGCTCACTGGATCAGGCGCTTGCCGGCGGGCAGGCAGCCGGCCCGTTGCATGGCATTCCAATCCTTATCAAGGACAACATCGAGACCCGAGACCAGCCCACCACCGCAGGCTCTGTCGCGCTGGCGGACAATCACACCCGACGGGACGCGCCCCTGATTGGCGCCCTTCGCAGCGCCGGTGCGGTGATTCTGGGCAAGACCAATTTGAGCGAATGGGCCAACTTCCGGGGCAACAACTCTTCCAGCGGGTGGAGTTCGCTAGGCGGTCAAACCCGCAACCCCTACGATCTGACGCGCACACCCTGCGGGTCAAGCTCGGGTTCAGGTGCCGCCGTCGCCGCCGGTCTGGCGCCCATCGCGATCGGCACGGAGACTAACGGTTCTATCGTCTGTCCGGCTGCAGCGAACGGCACGGTCGGGATCAAACCCACCGTTGGCCTGGTTAGCAGGACGCATATCGTGCCCATTTCACATACCCAGGACACTGCCGGGCCGATGGCAATGACGGTGGCCGATGCAGCTGTCGTCTTGGCCGCGATGATGGGCGCCGATTCGGCTGACGAAAGCACCACCGAGCGTCCACCCTGGGCGGCTGATGAACTGCTCGAAGCGCTTGACAACAGCACGCTGGAAGGCCTGCGTATTGGGGTCATGCGAGGGCTGTCAAGCTTTCACCCCAAGGTCGATGAAGCCTACGACCGGGCCGTTGAACAGTTGCGCGAGGCCGGCGCCGAGATCATCGATGACGTTACGCTGGACTGGCCCGAAGGTTTCTGGGCGGATGCTTATACGGTGCTGCTGCATGAGTTTCGCCATACCCTTAACCAGTACCTGGCCAGTTTGCCCGACGGCTCACTTCAACAACTCGATCTGGCAGACCTGATCGAATTCAATCGCCAACATGCCGGGACGCAACTGCCGTGGTTTGGCCAGGAGCATTTCGAACGAGCGGAAGCCACGGAAGGGATCGAATCCAATGAATATCTCGAGGCCTTGGAGCGGGTGCGCAAGGCGACGCGCGAAGAGGGCATCGACCGCCTGCTGCAAGAGCATGCGCTCGACCTGCTGGTTTCGCCAACCGGAGGCCCGGCATGGAAGATCGACTGGGTGACTGGCGATCACTTTGGCGGCGGCAGCGCGGGGCTTGCGGCCATATCAGGCTACCCGGCCGTAACGGTCCCAATGGCCATGATTCACGGTCTTCCGGTCGGTCTGAGCTTCTTTAGCGGTCGCTACGGCGAGCCAACTCTGATCCGCGCCGCGCAGGCTTTCGAGCGTCATCGCGGACCGCTGCCACGTCCCGCTCTGCGTCCCGGGCACACACCCTGAGCATGACACTGAGGCCAACAGACCACGCTACGCAAACTCCGAGGGGGCCAAGCCAGCAGACGGCTTTCTTGCATTTGGCCCGGACGAAGCTGTGAAAGCAGGTGCACGCCAAAGCCCGGGCAACAAAGTCTCGGAAGGTCTAACGACCTTTTCCGGTCAACCGGTCAACAGGCTCAGTCACCCAGCCTAGAATGGGTGTTGTAAAAACTGCGGATCAAACTCATGCGTGACGCCATTACCACACTGCCCAAAGTTGAGCTGCACCTGCATATCGAAGGCTCGCTGGAGCCCGAGTTGATGTTCGCGCTGGCTGAACGAAATGACGTCAGCCTCCCTTGGGACTCGGTCGATGCTGTGCGGGCCGCCTATCAGTTTTCCGATCTGCAGAGCTTTCTTGACCTCTACTATGCCGGTGCCAGCGTCCTGCTGACCGAACAAGACTTCTTCGACCTGACCTGGGCCTACCTGTTGCGCTGTTACGACGATCGGGTCCGTCACACCGAGATCTTTTTCGATCCGCAGACGCATACCGATCGCGGCGTCGCTTTCGAGACTGTGATCAACGGAATCACCCGCGCGCTGGATGCAGGTCGCGATCAACTAGGAATCACATCACAGCTCATCCTCTGCTTCCTTCGGCACTTGAGCGCAGACGCCGCCATGGCCACGCTGGAAGAGGCCCTGCCGTGGAAAGAACGGATCATTGCGGTCGGCCTCGACTCTTCGGAAAAAGGCAATCCGCCCGAAAAATTCAAGGCGGTTTTCGACCGGGCCCGGGCGGAAGGCTTTCTCACCGTTGCCCACGCCGGCGAAGAGGGTCCGGCCGACTATATTCGCCAGGCCTTGGACCTGCTCAAGGTCAAGCGCATTGACCATGGCGTGCGCTGCACTGAAGACCCGGCTCTGGTCGAAAGGCTGGTCGCCGAGCAGATTCCGCTGACCGTCTGCCCGCTGTCGAACGTCAAGCTATGCGTGTTTGATCGACTCGAAGAACACAACCTCCGGACCCTGCTGCAGCAGGGGCTGAGGGTAACGATGAACTCAGACGATCCAGCCTACTTCGGCGGCTACATCGGCGAGAACTTCCAGGCCACGGCCAACGCCCTAGACCTGAGCCTCGACGATATCGCACAACTGGCGCGCAACGCAGTCGAGGCCGCTTTCGTCGAGGCCGATCGCCGCGAGGAGCTGTTGAGCGAGATCGATCGCTGGCGCAGCGCGAGCGCTCGCGAAGCAGCAACTTAAGGACTGAGCCCGATGGCGATTCTTTGACAGAGATCTTCGAATACCCTAGATTTCAAAACAGAAGGGCATCGTGCCAATCGAATTATCCAGGTCATTTCGGCGGGGAAAAAAGTCATGAACGGAAAATTCAAGGCGCCGTGGATTAGCGCTGCCGCTCGTCGAGTGATCGTGGTGGTTATTCTGATCGCCGTGATCACCCCTTTATGGACCTACCTGCTGTTCTTAACAGAAACACCGATGATTGTCATGGCAGGGTTCGCCCTGATTGTGGTGCTTCTTTTTTCCACGGGAACAGCATGGGCTGCCAGCGCAATTCCACCGCGCGAGTCTAAACGCGAGGACAGGTCAGACTAATGCGATGCCGTTCGCAAATCACCCGGCATCATGACCTGCCGCTGTCCGCGTTTTCGCCACCTGACTCAGATTGACTGGCGTTCAACTCCGCCGAATCAGCGGCCAAAACAGCAGTTTCCGGCGTCGACTCTCGGCCCAGGGGCTGAGCGTGAAATTCAACCTTGTCTTCTTCATCGACAGCCGGCGCAACCCGCAAGCGCCAGATCGCGAAAGCAATCAGCAACACATGGGCGAAGGCAGTCACCGCAAACAAAGCGCGAGCATCGAAGGAGGACATCGCAAAACCGGCAATCGTCGGTCCAATGATTGAACCGATCCCGAAAACGAGCAGTAGTCCGCCGCTGATCTGAAT
The DNA here is from genome assembly GCA_036351735.1 of Wenzhouxiangella sp. Taxonomy (GTDB): domain Bacteria; phylum Pseudomonadota; class Gammaproteobacteria; order Xanthomonadales; family Wenzhouxiangellaceae; genus Wenzhouxiangella. Next base: position 8,053 of record JAZBPR010000249.1, read on the forward strand.
AAAGGAACCCGGCTGAGCGTGATCATTGGCGTGGGCCACAATCAAGGGGTACATGACAAAAACCGTTGCCCCGAACAGAGCCGACAGAGCGAGCAGGAATCCGGGCTGTGTGAATCCGGCAAATAGAAATAGGGTGTCGATCAAAAGAGCCAAAACCGCGACACCGACGAGTACTTTTCTTCGATCGTAGCGATCAGAGGCAATCCCCACCGGAAGCTGGCTGGCCGCACCCGCCAGAATCGGGATACTCGCGAACAAGGCGATATCACTCAGGGTCAGCCCAATGCGGGCAGCATAAACCGGCGCCAAGGTGGCGAACGATGCGTTCGAGATGCCAACCATCAAGACGGAAAAAACCGCAATGGGAGAGTTTTGCCAGAGTTTGGGTAGATCAAGAGAGACGCGAGCCAGCGGCTGGGGCATGGAGGTCGCGCTGACGGCGGTGGGCAGCAAGGCCATGCAGTAGATGATGGCTGCCAAGACAAAGAAAAAATAGCCCGTCGGGTCACCAATGGCCAAGACCATCTGTCCCGCCGTTGTCGCAGTCAGATTGACCATGGTGTAAATCCCGAAGACCTGACCGCGCGATCTGGAATCGACCTGCTCATTGAGCCAGCTTTCGACAATCATGGCCGCACCGGCAAAACAAAAACCGGACAAGGCCCGCACCGGCAACCAGACCCACGGCGTTATCAACAGCAATGACACCAGGACAGCAATAGCTGCCAACGCGCACATTGCACCGAAGGATCGGATATGCCCGACCTTGGCAACAAGTGTCGGGGTCAGAAGACAACTGAGCACGTAACCCAGCGCCCATCCGGTACCAAGCAGCCCCAGAGAGCTGGCACTGAAGCCTTCCGCCTCACCGCGGATAGCTAACAGCAGGCCGTTGATTCCTCCGGCAAACAGCAGGAAGGCCGAACCGGCCAGCAGCGCCGCAAGCGGCAGAAGGCCCCTTAGCATAAAGCGATGGCCGCAGCCATTACATCCCCCACTGCTCGGCCAGGTCTTGCGCCTCAACCATCAGCTGGTACTCCGGGTCTGCCGAGGCATAGAAGTCCAGCAGTTCGGAGAGCGCTGCTCGTGCCTCTTCTTCCCGGCCCAGCGCATGCAGCGTTCTTGCACGCAGCAGTCTCGCTCCCCCCGAGTTGGCGTAGGACAGCAACTGTCGATCAAGGATTTGCAGGGCTTGTTCCGGCTCGCCGTTTTCCAGTCGGTATTCCGCCATCTGGGCAACCAAGGGGTCGCGCAACTGGCTGATCAGTCCTAGCGAAGTTCCCTGCAATTCGGCCTGCGCTCCATCGAGTTTCTGCAGGGCGCCCGGGTAATCTCCCTGCATCGCCAAGACTCTCGCTGCCACCATATCGAATTGTGCTCGCTGCCCGGGCATCTCAAAACTTTCGATCAGCTGGCGCAGATTCTCCAGCGATGTCTGCGCAGCAAGCAGATCACCGGTTTCCTCAAAGATGGGGATTCTCGCCTGTTCAAGGAGCACTCCAAAGGGCACCCCGACTTCAGTCTGTGCGCGTTCAAGGACTTCCAGCGCTTGATCATAACGACCCAGACTGGTGAGCAATCCAGTCCTGAGGCCCTCGAACGTCAGCGTCCGGACCACGGGCGGCAAGGCCTGAGTGAACGTTGCTGAGTGGTTTTCAATCAAGGCCAGCCCTTCGGCCGCTCGCCCCAAATTGTCCAGTTCGTAGATAAATTGCTGGATCAGGGCAAATTTCTCGCTGGGCTGGAGATTGCCCTGCAAGGCACGCCGGTATCCAGCTATGGCAGCCTCTGCGTCGCCACTGCGCGCTTCCAGCCAAAGCAGGCGAGCCCGGGACGTAAAGGGATTGCTGGCCACAAAACCGGCGCGCTCATAAGCATCGCGCGCGTCCTCGATATCGCCGGCACGATGGCGCACATCGCCCAGTGAGATCCATGCGGCATCGTCTTGCGGCTCGGCATCCAGATAATCACTCAACACCTCGGCGGCCAATTCAAAATTGCCGGCAGCTTCTTCAATCTGGGCGCGAGCGCGATCCAGTGATGCACGATCCGGATCCAGTTCCTGCGCCTTAATGTTGGCCTCACGCGCCTCGTCGACTTCGCCGACCAGCAGCAGATTGGTGGTCAGCGTCATCCAGGCCCTGAGGTTGTAGGGCTGGACTTCTGTCCACATGCGCAGCACCCGAATAGTCCGATCCATATCACCGGCAACCGCATACTGATTGGCGCGAAGAGCGAACTGGGTTTCAGTGTCAAGCTTGTGATCATGGGCCAGCGCCTGCTCAATCGCGGCGCTGGCAGCCGCCATATCACCGCGCGTTCTATGCATCTGGTGCAGCCACGCCCAGCCCGGCGCAAAGGTCGGGTCAAGCTCCAGGGCGGTTTCCAGAAAGGCGACTGCCTGGTCAAAATCAGAGTCGAACAGCATGGCCCGCAACCCGCGGATAAACGGCTCGATCACGCCAGTCTCGGTTGTGGTCCGCTCTTGCAGGTTCAGCGGCCGGAAAGCCGCATCGCCCCGATCCAGCCCGCGCACAAGCACCTCGCCGAGATCACTGCCGAGCACATCCGCCGCAGCGATCAGGGTCGGGCCTTGCGCCTGCAAGGTTTCAACGAGTGCCCCGTCTTGGACCGAATAGACCTCGGCACTCAGCAGATAACCTTCGGGTCCTGCGGTGTACTCACCGCGAACCAGAAAATCCATAGCTCTTTCCGCGGCGATGCTGAGCGCCAAGGAGAGCGGCTCACCGACGCCGTCCGGGTAGCCGGCTGCGGCCAGTTCTTCGATCACCGATCGATCAAAAGCCACGCCGCCAGTAATGAGCGGATCCTGAGCAAAATCCACGCTCACCAGCCAAGGCACTGCATAGCTTTCCCAGGAGGTCTCCGATACCGGTTCACCCGCCCGGGGCCAAAACAGGGTCAGAACCGAAACACCGTAGCCTTCCCGCGCGACCTGATAAACCTGCGCCTGACCCTCTTCGTCGACCACCGTGCGCTCAACGACGGCCGGCCGGGCGGCAACAGTGTCCACTGCTGCTACCGGCGGGCGCACTTGAGCGACCAGAACCACCGCGCCAACTGCCATCAGGACATTGATCGGCACAACCAGAGTTTCGGCCCGTCCCCAGAGATCAGGGCCCGGCGCGCCGTGCCGCCACGCCAGAAGAATGACGCTGGGCAGCAGCGCGACCAAGCCGATAAAAAGATATAAGGCATACGCCGAAGGCAGAGCGAGTTGCTCTGTCACCCAACCACCGATCTCCACGACCAGCCAAAGGCCGGCGATGTAGGTCCCGACGATCTGCGGCACTCGCCGGCGCATGAGTTGTTTAAAAAACGTCTGCTGCTCGGTCATGGCTCGAATCTCAACGGGGCTTGGGCCAGAAGGACTGCTCGTGGATTATACCTATCGCAATTTGACGGGCCTCACCAAGCCAGGTCAGTGTTGAGCTGACCTATCACGAGCCAGATAGAGATAAATCGCAGGGACAACAAACAAGGTAAACGCGGTTCCAATGGTCATTCCCGAGGCAATCACCAAGCCGATGGCGAATCGTGACCCTGCACCGGGCCCGCCTGCGATCAGAAGCGGGATCATGGCCAGTACGGTCGCCGCGGTGGTCATGAGGATGGGCCGTAAGCGTATGGAGGTCGCCTCTTCGACGGCTTCGCGTTTGCTCTTGCCTTCGTCCTGCAGCTTGTTGGCGAATTCAACAATCAGGATTCCGTGCTTGGCGATCAGCCCGACCAAGGTCAACAAACCCACCTGCGTGTAGATATTCAGGCTGGTCAAACCCAGCGACACAAAGATCAGCGCACCGGCAATACTCATCGGTACTGTCACCAGCATGATGATGGAATCGCGGAAAGATTCAAACTGCGCGGCCAGCACCAGGAAGATCACCACCATGGCAAAGAAGAAGGTAATGACCAGCTGCTGACCTTCAGATTTGAACTGACGACTCTGACCCGCGTAGTCCACCTTGTAGTTGCGCGGCAGCGCTGCAGCCGCCGCCTCCTCAAGCACCCCCAACGCCTCGCCCAGACTGACGCCGGGACGCGGCACACCGCTGATCGTGACAGCATTAAGCTGCTGAAAACGTTTGAGCTGCTGCGGATTGACCGAAGGTTGGGTGGTGATCAATCCGGACATCCTTATCAGTTCGCCGTCACGGTTGCGGGTATAGAAATTGCCCACCTGATCCGGCGTGAGTCGTTCCGCGCGCTGAACCTGCGGAATGACCCGATAAGAGCGGTTGTTCATGGCAAACCTCCCGACAAA
>JAZBPR010000250.1:0-3052 GCA_036351735.1 Wenzhouxiangella sp.
CAACAAATCGAATATGGACGACAAAAAGAGCATCGTTTCAAACTGGCTGCCGCGGTATACCGGTACGGCGGTTGAGGATTTCGGCAAGTACATTCTGCTGACCAATTTCGACAACTACGTCGAGAAGTTCGCCGATGTCATGGGTGTGGAGGTGCGCGGTCGCGACAAGGCCATGCGCAATGCGACTAGCGAGAACATCTCGATGATCAATTTTGGGATGGGCAGCGCCAACGCGGCGACCATCATGGATCTGCTCTCGGCGGTCAAGCCCAAGGCCGTCCTGTTCCTGGGCAAGTGTGGCGGCCTGAAGAAGAAGAACGAACTGGGCGATCTGATTCTGCCGCTGGCTGCGATCCGGGGCGAGGGGACGTCGACCGATTACTTTCCGCCCGAAGTGCCATCGTTGCCGGCCTTCACCCTGCAGCGCGCGGTGTCATCCACCATTCGTGACCACGACAAGGACTACTGGACCGGGACGGTCTACACAACCAACCGCCGGGTCTGGGAGCACGACAAATCGTTCAAGAAGTACCTGCGTCGCACGCGCTGCATGGCGATTGACATGGAGACCGCTACGATCTTTACGGTTGGCTTTGCCAACTCGATTCCCGTCGGCGCGCTGTTGCTGGTCTCAGACCAGCCGATGATTCCGGACGGGGTCAAGACCGATGCTTCAGACCGGGTGATCACCGAGCGATTCGTGGACAGCCAGATTGCCATCGGCATCGATTCGCTGAAAGAAATTGCCAACGAGGGCCGTTCGGTCAAGCATCTCCGCTTTGACTGATGTCTGTTAAACCTCACACACTGTTGATTGACTTGGAACCATTGAACGACCATGAAAACGATTGTTTCTTTGCTAGTGGCTGCCCTTGCCTGGCCGGGCCTTGCCGTGGCCGCTGAGACCGACCGTCAGGAAGATCCTTACCTCTGGCTCGAGGAAATAGAAAGCGAGCAGGCCCTGGACTGGGCCAAAGCTCAGAACGAGCGCTCCATCGACTATCTGGAATCGCACCCGCTGTTTGAGCCGATTCATCAGCGCAGTCTTGAAATTCTGACGGCCGAGGACCGGATTGCCTATCCATCTCTAATGGGTGGGCAGATTTACAACTTCTGGCGCGATGCCGAGCACGTTCGCGGGATCTGGCGCGTGACGACGCCGGATGATTATCGCAACGAGAACCCGGACTGGAGCACGATCATCGATGTCGATGCACTGGCCGAGGCTGAAGACGAAAACTGGGTCTGGGCCGGGGCCAGCTGCCGCTACCCGGACTACGACCGCTGCATGATCGGGCTTTCCATCGGTGGCGCGGATGCCGCCGTTCGGCGTGAGTTCGATATGGAAACCCGCACGTTCGTTGAAGACGGTTTCCAGCTGCCGGAGTCGAAAAGCTACATCAGTTGGCGGGATCGCGACAGCGTGTTCTTCGGCCCGGCCTTCGAGCCTGACCAGATGACGACCTCCGAGTATCCGCGTCAGGTCTACATCTGGGAGCGCGGCACGCCGCGCGAAGACGCGAAGCTGGTCTTCGAAGGCGAGCGCGAGCACGTTCTGGTCTGGGGTAACCGGATCTGGGACGGCAATACGCCCTGGGACATGATCGTGGTCCTGCCGACCTTCTTTACCCGCGAGTACCACATTCTTCGGGAGGACCAGACCATCCGAGTGGATGTGCCCGACGATGCCAACCTTGCCGGAATCATCGATGGGCAACTGCTGATCGAGCTGAAGTCGGACTGGAGCGTGGCCGGTGAGAACTTTGCTCAGGGCGCCTTGCTGGCCGCTGACATGGAATCCGTGCTGGCCGGCTCGCCGGATTTCGAGCTGCTGTTCCAGCCCAACGTCGAGCAGGCGGTGAACGGCGTTTCGACCACCGAGAATACGGTGATTGTCTCCATTCTGGATAACGTCACCGGGCAATTGCTGCGTTTCACCCACGGAGAGGGCGGCTGGACCCGCCAGGCGCTTGATGTGCCGGCCATGGGCACGATCAGCGTGGTCAGCACGGACGATCGTTCTGATGCGTTCTATTTCAACTACACGGGGTTTTTAACGCCGTCGCGACTTTACGAGGCTGATGCGGCGGCAGACACCCGCCGCCAGATTCGTTCAGAGCCCGCACGCTTTGACAGCGAAGGCATGACGGTCGAGCAGTACTTTGCCACTTCAGCCGATGGTGAAAAAATTCCGTATTTCGTTGTGATGCCGGCAGGCTTTGAGGCCAGCGGCGTCAACCCGACCCTGATCGGCGCCTACGGCGGCTTTGAAGTTGCGCGGACGCCGTTTTACTCGGGCACCATCGGTTCGTCCTGGCTCGAGCGCGGCGGTGTTTACGTGCTGGCCAATATTCGCGGCGGCGGCGAGTTCGGCCCGCGCTGGCATCAGGCGGCGCTGAAGGAGAACCGCCAGCGCGCGTTTGACGACCTGATTGCCGTGTCCGAAGACGTGATCGAGCGCGGCATCACCTCGGCTGAACACCTGGGCATCCAGGGCGGCTCGAACGGTGGGCTGTTGACGGGTGCGGTGATGGTTCAGCGGCCCGATCTATACAACGCGGTGATCATCCAGGTGCCGCTGCTGGACATGAAGCGGTATCACAAGCTGCTGGCCGGCGCGAGCTGGATGGCGGAATACGGCGATCCGGATGACCCGGAGCAGTGGGCCTACATCAGCGAGTATTCGCCTTATCAGAACCTGTCAGCCGATGCCGACTACCCCAAGGCGTTCGTGACCACGTCCACCCGGGACGATCGCGTCCATCCAGGCCACGCGCGCAAGTTTGAGGCCCGCATGATGGAGCAGGAACACGATGTGCTGTATTACGAGAACATCGAAGGAGGTCACGGCGGTGCGGCGAACCTTAAACAGCGTGCTTATGTGGGCGCGCTGATTTATGCCTACCTGCACGATCGGTTGAGTCCGGGTAGTCGGGACTGATCGGAGGTCGGTCTGCCGGGAGATCGCTGATCAGCCGGCAGGCCTTTCATACCGGATGGATCTGGGGACGGGGAGTCTAGAACCAGCGATCCGGACTGAACTCGACCAGGC
>JAZBPR010000251.1:0-7930 GCA_036351735.1 Wenzhouxiangella sp.
CGCGACCCACAGGATTGCTCAGGGGCAGCAGGTACTGGAAATAACCGCTGGCGGTCTGTCCCAGATTGCTGAAGAAGGTCATCAACCCGCCCGCAACCATGACGAAGACCAGAAGGACCAGAGCCAGCATCATGTTCAGATTGCTGAGCAGCTTGACGCCACCGTCGATGCCCCGCAGCACCGAGATCAGGGCAACCGTGGTCACCCCGGCAATGATCAGGCTTTGCGATAGCAGTCCGCTGGGGATACCGAACAGGAAGTCAATCCCGCCAGCCGCCTGCTGAGCACCCAGTCCGAGAGAGGTGGCCAAACCAAAGATCGTCGCAAGAACGGCCAAGGTGTCGATCACATCGCCCATCCATCCCCAGACCCGATCACCGAGCAGCGGATAGAAACAGGAACGGATGGTTAGCGGCAGCCCTTTGTTGTAGCTGAAAAAGGCCAGTGCGAGTGCAACAACCCCATAAATGGCCCAGGGATGCAATCCCCAGTGGTACATGGTCGCACCCAGCGCGGCGGTCCTTGATTCCTCCGTGCCACCGGCAATATTCAGCGGGGTGCCGAACCATTCGGTGAAGTATCCGACCGGTTCAGCCACTGACCAGAACATCAGCCCAATCCCCATGCCGGCTGCAAACAGCATCGCAAACCATGACATCAAGGAGAACTCTGGCTTTGCATCCTCGCCACCCAGGCGGATTGAACCCACCGGAAGCAGAATTAATGCCAGACAGAACAGAACAAAGAAATTGCCTGCTGACAAAAACATCCAGTCAAAAGTATCTCCGATCCAGACCCGGGTCGAGGTCAGCATGGTGTTGGACTGTTCTGGAAAGATCAGGGACAGGATCACAAACAAAAGGATCAAGACCGCACTGACGACAAAGACGGGGTTGTGTAAATCCAACCCCAGCCAGGTCACGTTGTCTTGCCCAAGTTCGTAGTCTGTCTCGTAGACCTCCTCAAGCTCTTCCAAAAGCTTGTCCTGATCGACTTGACTTGCTGATGAGTCGCTCATTTAATTTTCCTCCGGTAAATGTGATCTCGCGTAGTGGCTATCGACTCAGAAGTAGTAGCCGACGTTGATATTGAAGCGAGTGTTGGTTCCACCATCGGTTGCGGAATCAAAGGTTCCGCCAATGAACGGCTGGTTTTCAGCAGTAATCAGGTCGATGTAGGTAAACAAACCACCAGAGGTCACCGAAACACCCGTGACGTTCATCCACGTGTCTTCAAGCCCGCCGGACTTGTCGGTTACCAACGAATAGTTGTTATAGAACTGCAGATTGGATACAGGACCCCAATTCACAGGCAGGCTGTAAGCCAGATTCGCGGTGTAAGTCGTTGCCTCGGACGAGATCGTGTCGAAGAAGTCGTAGGCACCAACAGCCATGCGGGTCGCGCCATTGTCCATGTCGTACTCGTATTCGGTCGCCTGCAACATCAGGTTCCAGGGCCCGTAGGTACCGTTCATGTGAATCGCATACGCGGTCTGGCTGCCGTTGCTGTCACCCGCATTATTGACGACATCGCCGAACTGGGCTGACAGGCCCACCTCTGTCGTGAAGTCCGTGCCATATCCGAACGTGTAGGCGCCGCGGAGGTTAAAGATGCTTGCGTCGAAGGCGCCTTCGACCGGATTGGCATAAGTCCCTTCACCGGGAGCGCGCACGCCTACGATGTCGTAGGAATAACGGTCGTTCAGGTTATTGGGAGAATCTCCGGCATCAAAGCCATAGTAGCCGTCGGCGCCGCCAAGTTCATCGTTCCAATAGAACGCACCCTGCAGATTCAGCGGTCCGTCGTCATGAATGAGCTTGACGCCGAAGTCATAGTCGTCTTCGAGCCCCAGATAATAGTTGGAACTGAAGAAGAAGCTGTGCGAGTTGTAGGGCGTCACACCAAACGGCACCTGATGAATGCCGACCTGCCCCTGCAAGGTCTCGGAGAAGTCATAACCTGCCCAGGCATGATGAATGACATTCATGTACTGGTAAAAACGATATTCGGCCGACAGAAGAATGTCTCCAACGCTGCCATCAAAATTCAGGCGAACCGTGTCGAGCTCCAGCGTCCCGTTGTTCTCTTTATTCGTATCGTTGTAGTCCTCGAAGACGTACTGGAAGCGAACGGCGCCGCCGATATCAATGCCGCTTTCTTCCGCAGCCGCGGCCTGCTCGGCCGTCTCAGCGACTTCTTCGACGCGCTCTTCAACACGCTCGCGCGCCATACGCTCTTCGTCGCGATCGGACTGCATCTCTTCAAGCCGTGACTGCATCTCAAGCAACTGCCGCTGCATAAGCTCGATCTGCTCACGCAACTGCTCGGTTTCATCATTGCTTTCCGAAGCGAATAACGCTGAGGATGGCACCATCAACGCCAAAGCACACAAACACGCAAGAGGTGTCTTGTTCATCATCTTCTCCAAGTTTTTTAGTATGAATTTGGCAGCTCCAAAGGTCTGGCGACCATCTGAAACAACCATTGGACTAGCGTTGGTAGCCTGATGAACCGATTGATCCATCTCTACCGGGATTGAACTTGCGAAAGCCCTTGCAGCTATCGCATGCCTTGAACTGCATCTTGCTTAGCGCAGGAGATGCCTTACCAAATACGATTCAGGGAACTTTTTCACCCTAACAAAGAAGTTAAAGAAATGCAAACCGCCCGTCTAGTTGACGATCAAATGGTTAACGGTCAAACCAGACCCCGCGGTCGGAATAAACGGTCGTGCAAATTCAGCGCGTAGCGATCCGTCATCCCTGCTACGTAGTCGAGAACCTGAGTCAATGCTTCAGCCTCTTCGATTCGGTAACTGTCCGGAATCTCATCAGGGTGCGCGAGCAAGTGCTCGACCAACTGATGGATCACTGAAGTCGCCCGCCGCGCCTGTGCTTGGGCCTCTGGACGCATGTAAACGCGCTCAAACATGAACTCGCGCAGTCGTTTCATCGCCAGAAGCACATCAGCCTGCATCGTGACCTTTCCCCGCCGGCATGATTCTTCGATCACCGCCTCGATCATTGCGTTGATCCAGTCACCACCGCGGAATGGGCCCAATACGGCATTGATGTCGTCGGGCACGTCCTTCGCCGTGATGACGCCCGCGCGAACGGCGTCCTGAAGGTCATGGTTCAGATAGGCGATTCGATCAGCGAATCGCAACACCCATCCCTCGGGCGTATGCGGAGGCGGCTTGACGCGCCAGGTGTGTGCCCGAATACCGTCGAGCACCTCCCAACTTAGATTGCAGGGCTCCAGCACCTCGAATATCCGCACGCCCTGATCAGAGTGCAACCACTCGCCACCATCAACATATTCGGACAAAGCGGCCTCACCGGTGTGTCCAAAAGGTGTATGTCCGCAATCATGGGCCAACCCGATCGCTTCGGTCAGCGCTTCGTTCAAGCCCAGAGCGACAGACAGCGCGCGGGCAATCTGGGTCACCTGCAGGGTATGGGTCATTCGGGTGACTACATGATCACCCTCAGGATTGATGAAAACCTGCGTCTTGTGCTTTAGCCTGCGGAAGGCCTTGGAATGCAGGACCCGGTCCCGGTCGCGTTCGAATTCCGTACGAAATGGATCGGGCGCTTCTTCTTTGGTGCGACCCCGGCTCTGGGTGGAACGCGTTGCAGCAGGAGACAGCTGATCTTCCCTGGCTTCGCGATGCGCTCGCCCGATAGGTCGGAAGGGTGTCGAAATATCAACAGGTTGATTCACGCTTCTCAGTCTACAGAGTGTCTCTGACCGCGGCGTTAAAGCCAACAAAAACACGACTGTCGCGCTCGATGACCGGTCGCTTGATCAGCGTGGGGTGCTCCAGCAACAGATCAATCGCCTGCTGCGGGTCCAGTGCTTTGTTGCGATCCGCCTCGACGAGCGTCCGCCAAGTGGTTGAGCGTCGATTCACCAGCGTCTCGACGCCAACAGCTTCCAGCCAGTGCTTGACCTTCTCCCCGTCCAGACCATCAGCGCGAAAATCGTGCCACTGATACTGCATATTCTGCTCATCCAGCCAATTCATTGCCTTGCGGCAGGTATCGCAGCTCTTAATGCCGTAAATCCGCACGGCGCTCATCGCGCCGCCCTCAAGAGTTCGTTCACCGACGTTCTCGACCGGGTCTTCTCGTCGACCTGCTTGACGATCACGGCCGCATACAAGCTATGCGTCCCATCGGCCGCCGGCAGGCTACCCGAAACCACCACGGATCCAGCCGGCACTCTGCCAGTAAAAATCTCACCGGTCTCACGATTGTAGATACGCGTCGACTGGCCGATGAACACCCCCATCCCGATCACGGCCCCCTTTTCCACGATAACGCCCTCCACAACCTCCGAGCGCGCCCCGATGAAACAGCCGTCTTCGATAATGGTGGGTGTGGCCTGCAAGGGTTCCAGCACGCCGCCGATGCCTGCACCGCCGGAGATGTGCACTCCTGCTCCAATCTGGGCACAAGATCCGACGGTCGCCCAGGTATCGATCATGCTGCCGGGCCCAACCCAGGCGCCAATGTTGACGTAGCTCGGCATCAGCACCACGTCGTGTCCGATATGCGCCCCACGTCGCACAGTGGCGGGCGGCACGACCCGCGCCCCGCTGTTCCCTGGCGCGTCACCGGCCTCAGCAAAGCGCAAGTCCACCTTATCGAAGTAGTGGGTCAGTCCCCCGTGGAAGTCACGGTTGGCCGTAATCCTGAAGTGCAAGAGAATCGCCTGTTTGAGCCATTCGTTGACGCTCCAGCCTTCGGCCGAAGGCTCGGCCACTCGCAATTCGCCGCTCTCCAACCCATGCAGGCAGTCATCCACAGCACTGCGCAAATCCGGGTCATGGCGGTCCGGGCCGAGGTCAGAACGGATCGACCAGGCCGACTCAATGTGTTCTTTCAGAGCTTCCATTGAACGATTCATGCAGGTTCTCGGCTTTGTTGCGACGGGATTTCAGTATCAAGTTGGCGACGCAGAGCGTCTTCCAGCGCCTGGCATGCGGTCTCAGTCAATGCCCTGCCCTGGTCATCGGAGACCAGAAAAACGTCTTCGACCCGCTGACCAAAAGTGGCGACCCTCGCATCCAGCAGTTGCACACCACAGGTCACCAGAGCCTCTGCGATCGCGGACAAAAGCCCCGGCCGATCCGTGGCCGCCATTTCCACGCAGGTCAGATGGCGCAGCGGCGAGATGCGAATTTCGGCGCTGGTCATGAAGGGCTGCAGGCGTCGCGGCAGCGGTCGGGGCGCCAGCGGGCGAACCGACTTGGCCGCCAATTGCTATTTCAGCGCTTCTGCCAGACGCTGTGCGTCAGCATCGAGCAGTGGTCCGCCGGATGCGCTCATGATCTGGAAGATATCCCAGCTCTTGTGGTCATCGCTGGTCACGACCCGTGCCGCCAAGACATTCAGGCGCATTCGATCCAGCTCGCGAGCAACGACGGCAAACAGCCCGGAGAAGTCCTCAGCGTGCACGAAGATTTCGCTGATGCCCTTTTCCCGCAGGTGCCTGAACACCACGACGGGCAGGGAGTCGGCTTCATTCACCGACAGACTGGCCCAGGCCAGTTGATCGGCATCCAGACGCAGAAACGCACGCTCCGGCAAGCAAGACCAGAGCTGGTCGGCACGGTCTGCAGGTAGGCCGGCCGCAGCGAGCAGTTTGGCTGCGTCTGCCCGGGTTTCGGAAACGCTGTGTTCCCGATCAGGACGGTCATCAGGCGCCCGCGCGAGCGCGTCGGTCGCCGTTCGATACAGCTCCCAGAGCAAACTGTCTTTCCAGGAGTTCCAGATTCGGGGACTGGTCGCTGCGATATCGGCCGTGGTCAGCACCATCAGATGATCCAGCCTGCGCTGGTCCTGCACGCGCTCGACGAAGCGGTTGATGACCAATGGATCTGTAATGTCCTCCCGCTGGCTGGTGCGCGACATCACGAGGTGTTCTTTCACCAGCCAGACCACCAGCTCCCGGTCTTCTTCAGGAATCTCAAGCAGATTCACGAAAACCCTTGCATCCTCGGCGCCCAGCTCAGAGTGATCTCCACCACGGCCCTTGGCAATATCGTGAAAAAGGGCCGCCAGATACAACACTTCCTGCCGCTCGATCCCGTCCATCACCTCGATGGCGTGCGCAAACTGATCCTGTCGCTTGGCCAATGCCATCTGGCGCAGGTTCCGGATGACGAACAACGTGTGCTGATCGACGGTGTAGACGTGAAACAAATCGAACTGCATGCGGCCGGTAATCTCGCCGAACGCCGGCAGCAAAGCACCCAGGACCCCGTAGCGATTCATCCGGTCAAGCTGGCTGTACACCAGCCGGGGGCTGCGCAAAAGCTGCAGAAACATGGCGAGAATGTCCGGACGAGTCCTGAACGGCTCGTCAATCAGGTAGAGATGCTCGCGCACCAACCGTATGGTCGAAGCGCGAACTCCGCGAATCTCAGGGTTCTCGCAGAGCACAAGAAACATCCGCATGATCAACTCTGGCCGCGCGACAAAAGCATGCGGGTCCTTCAATTCAAGGTAGCCGTCGCTCACCTGGAAGTCCTCATCGATGCCGGCCGAGGGTAAATGCTGACGACCGGCCAGCAGTTCCTCATCAAAGCTTTGCAGCAGGCGCTCGTTCAAAGCGGCCACCTGCATGGCCGATCGATAGTAACCCTGCATGAACTGTTCAACCGCCGCGTTGCCGTGTTGGTCCACATCGTGTCCGAATCGCCTGGCCAAAGTGCGCTGGTGCTCAAAAAGCAGCCGCTCTTCGGCACGGCCCGCCAGTTCGTGGAGGGCCCATCGGATGGACCAGAGCTTGCGCCGATTGGCAACCAGGTCCTCATGTTCTCGCTCGCTCAAAAACCCGCGCTCGATCAGGCCGTGCAGGGTTGAGGTTCGGAAATGACGTCTGGTCACCCAGGCGATCATCTGAATATCGCGCAGGCCGCCCGGGCCCTCTTTCAGATTCGGCTCCAGGTTGTAGATCGTGTCTTCAAACTGGGCATGTCGTGCCTCCTGCTCGGCGCATTTGGCGGCAAAAAACTCATCGGCCGGCCACAGCGCCGGGGCATCAGTCGCAGAGCGCATCGCGGAGAGCAAGTGCCCGGAGCCTGCAAGCAGCCTAGATTCCATCAGATTGGTCGCCACCCCGACATCAGCACGGGCCTCGACGACGCACTCTGAGACGGTACGCACACTGTGGCCCAGTCGAAGACCCGCGTCCCAAAGGACCTGAATCAGGGTTTCAATCGCCTCGGACACCCGCTGTCCGGGTCGCTCATTCGTCTGCGACACAAGGATCAGCAGGTCCAGATCCGAGTATGGATGAAGCTCTCCGCGGCCAAATCCGCCGACCGCGCACAACTCAAGTTCTGCAGAGTCTTCGATCAAATGCCGCCAGGCACACAAAACGAGTTGTTCGACCACCCAGGCACGGGCATGGACGAGTTCGCCAATGGCGGTACCCCCGTCAAACCGTTCACTCAGCGTCTGATCAGCGTGTTCACAAGCGGCCTTAAGCCCCCGGGCCAAAGCCAATGGCTCGGAAGACAGTTGGTCAAGCGCAGGCAGATCCAGGCAGTGCCGCGTTGCCGCGACCGCGCCCAGGCGCTCGCTCACAGCGAATCGCCGGGCAAGCAGGTCAAGACATCCACGCCATCATCGGTCACGGCTAGCGTGTGTTCCCACTGGGCCGACAGGCTGCGATCACGGGTGATCACGGTCCAGTTATCGGGGAGCAGGCGAGTGTGTCGCTTACCCAGATTGACCATGGGCTCAATGGTGAACGTCATGCCTGGCTCCAGGCGCACGCCTTCTCCCGGGTAACCGTAATGCAACACCTGGGGTGCTTCGTGGAAGACCCGCCCGATGCCGTGGCCGCAGTATTCCCGCACTACCGAACAACGTTCGCCTTCGGCATAGGTCTGGATGGCATGCCCGATATCGCCCAG
>JAZBPR010000252.1:0-10697 GCA_036351735.1 Wenzhouxiangella sp.
CGAACATAGTTCACATGCAGCGAAAGATGTCCGTTGACCAGTTCTCGCAGCTGGTCGGTGGCATAGACCCAGCGCACCGCCAGCTGGGCGCCGTAGGCAAACAGTGCACCGAGCAGCAGAAAGATCAGCAGCAGCCGAAAGGAAAGCGAGCGGGTCAGCTTGCTGCTCATTCGCTCACCGGCTTGCCGACAAAGACATAGCCATAACCCCAGGCGGTCTGGATCAGGCGGCCGGGCTTTTCGGTGTCGCCGAGTTTCTGCCGCAGCCGGCTGATCATGATGTCCACCGAGCGGGTCAGGATGCTGGCATCGATGCCCTTGAGTTCAGACAGGATTTCGTCGCGCGAGAGCTTGTGCCCGGCGCGTCGGGCCAGCAGCAGCAGGAGCTCGTATTCCATGGAGGTCAGGCTGACTTCCTCACCGCCCAGATGCACGGTGCGCGAGGCCGGATCGATCTCCAGCCCCTCGAAGCGCAGGGCCGGGGCTTCGGTCGGCTGCGATGCCCCGCCTGATCGTCGCAGAATGGTATGGATGCGCGCGACCAGCTCCCTGGGTTCAAACGGCTTGGTGATGTAGTCATCGGCACCCAGCTCAAGACCCGAGACGCGGTCAATGACGTCGTCGCGCGCGGTCAGCATGATTACCGGCAGCGCGCTGTGGCGCCGCACCTCCCGGCAGATTTCGAATCCATCCTTGCCCGGCAGCATCACATCCAGCAACAGCAGATCCGGCTGCTCGGACTCGATCAATGGCAAGCCCGACGCGGCATCGACTGCACAGATCAAGTCGATCCCAAAGCGCTGAAAGTACTGTTTCAGCAGGGCCGAGTGACGCTCGTCATCGTCAATGATCAGGACCCGGTTCATGCGCTTAGCATAGCCGCAATCAGGGCCGCTTTTGACTGCCCTGAAACAACTTGAAACAACTGGAAAAGGAACTGAGACCTATTCTCTCCCTGGCCGGCGCATTCTTAGGGCCACTTCATCAGGAGAACCCGACATGCAGCTTCAGACAGTTCCTTCGACCGCCGGTGCCGCCGATTCCTCGCCCAGGTCGGGCGCCGGCCTTCGCCAGGTCGTGGCCAACGCCGTGCTCTTCAACCTGGTCTGGGCGGCCTGCGTCATCGGCGCAGCCCACGCCAACCCGTGGCTGGGGGCAATTGCGGCCCTTGCGATGGTGGCTGCCCATCTCCGCACCACCCCGAATCGGCGCTCGGAGTTTCGCCTGATTGGGCTTACCGTGTTGATCGGCTTTACGGTCGACAGCATTTTCTCGGCCAGCGGTCTGCTCCAGTACGAGGCCGGCGTGATCGTGCCGTGGCTGGCGCCGGTCTGGATCCTGAGCCTGTGGGTCGCCTTCGGGACGACCTTGAACCTGTCCCTGCGCTGGCTGAAGAATCGCTGGTGGCTGGCCATGATCCTGGGCGCGGTGTCAGGCCCGTTGTCGTACTTGAGCGGATCTCGCCTGGGTGCGGTCGAGTTCTCCGATACCGGTCTGGCGCTGATCTGCCTGTCGATCACCTGGGCCATTCTGCTGCCGTCGCTGGCGGCGCTGGCCGTGCGCTCAGACGCAGAAAACGATGCCATGTCGCTGGAGCCGAGCCATGCTTGAGTTGAGCGCATTGGGTACCGCCGCTGCCGCCATTGCCATTTTCGCCACGCTGGGTTGGCTGCTGAGCCTGCGACTGAACAACGTCAGCATTGTCGACTCGATGTGGTCGTTGATGTTCCTGCTGGCAGCGTCAAGCTACCTGTTGTCCGTGGACGAGGTCGGGCCGCGGGGGTTGCTCTTGCTGACCCTGGTCGCGGCCTGGGCAATCCGTCTTTCGGCCTACATCACCTGGCGCAACTGGGGTGAGGGAGAGGATTTCCGCTACCAGGCCATCCGCGCCAACCATCAGCCCGGCTTTGCCTTGAAGAGTCTCTATATCGTTTTCGGCTTGCAGGGTCTGTTGGCCCTGATCATCTCTTTGCCGCTTTTTGCGGCGATCCAGGGTGATGCGCCGCTCGGCGTCCTGGACCTCTTGGGTGTTGCCCTGTGGCTGATCGGTTTTGTCTTCGAGGCTGGTGGCGACTGGCAGCTGGCCCGCTTCAAGGCCGATCCGGACAACCGTGGGAAGGTGCTCGATCGCGGACTCTGGGCGCTGACTCGCCACCCGAACTACTTCGGCGACTTCTGCATCTGGTGGGGCTTTTTCCTGATGGCGCTCAGCGCGGGTGGCTGGTGGACTTTGATCTCACCGCTTTTGATGTCGTTCATGCTGCTCAAGGTCTCCGGCGTGGCCCTGCTCGAGAAGGATATTGGTCATCGGCGCCCCGAGTATGCCCGCTATGTCCGCGAAACCAACGCTTTCTTCCCCGGGCCCAGACGGCCCTCGAGCAACCCTCAGGCAACCAAAGGAGACCTGGCATGAGTTTCATTCATCGTCTAAGGCCGGTGACCATCGCCGGCGCGATGCTGGCCGGCAGCGCGGCTGTTTTCGCCGAGGTCGCTTCGATGGACCCGGCGGATTCACGGAGCTGGGATTTCGAGGTCTTTCTCAACGACAAGCCGATTGGCTACCACCGTTTCCTGGTCCGGCCTGAGGCAGACGGGTACACTCTTCAGACCGAGGCCGAGTTCGAGGTCACGTTCCTGTTCTTCACCGCCTACCGATACCGGCATGAGAACGTTGAACGCTGGCGGGGCGGGTGCCTGGAGAGCATCGAGGCGCGCACCGACGACAACGGTCAGGCGCTTGAAGTGACCGGCTCTCGCGGCATGGAAGGTTTCAGCCTTGCCGGCCAAGAGGCAGACGGCGTGATTGATGCAGATTGCGTCAGGACCTTCGCCTACTGGGATCGCTCGGCGCTGGAGGATACGCGACTGCTCAACTCACAGACGGGCGAATACCAGGCTGTCGAGCTGCGCCCCATGGGCCGCGAGATGATCGAAATCGGCGGCCAGGCGGTCCCGGCTCAACGCTACGCCCTGAGCGGGGAGGGTTTGGCGCTGGATCTATGGTATAGCCCGGAAGGTGACTGGCTGAAACTCACATCGACCGTCGACAATGGTCGTCAACTTCGCTACGAATTGGTGCAATCATGAACTGGACTCGAAGAATATTGCTGCTGCTGATTTTCTTCATTCTGACCGGCTGCGCAACCAGGGGATCACAATTGGAAACCGTTTCCGAAGTCGATATCGAGCGTTACATGGGCGACTGGTACGTGATCGCTCATATCCCGGTATTCATTGAAAAAAATGCCTACAACGCGATAGAAAGCTACCGCCTCGACGGCGATCGCATAGAAACCACGTTCAGCTTTCGCAACAAGGGTTTCGATGGGCCGAAGAAGGAATATCATCCCAACGCGATCATCACGGATCCCGAGACCAATGCGGTGTGGGGGATGCAATTTGTCTGGCCTTTCCGCGCCGACTTCCGCATCGTCTACTTGGACGATGACTACACCACGACCATCATCGGTCGCAACAAGCGCGACTACGTCTGGATCATGGCGCGCCAACCCGAGATCAGCGAACAGGAATATGAACGCCTGGTCCGCCGGGTCGATGAAATGGGCTACGACACCGCCGATCTTCGGCGGGTGCCGCAGCGCTGGTAGTTCCGGCGGCTGAGAGGCCTTGGTGGTCAGGGGCTGATCAGCGCCCGGGCCGACACCGAAACTGTGACCGTTGTCCTCCCCGGTTCGGCCACCGGGGGTGCCATTTCCGCCGAGTCAGCGCTGGCGCGGGCCATGGACATAGTGCGCAAGCCATGGCCAGGGCTGTCGTTGAGCGAGAGCTCAATGATGTCAGCACGCTGCTTGCCAAGCAGTTGAGCGGTTTGCTGCGCTTTGCGCTGCAGGCTGGCGATGGCGGCTTCGAGCAGGGCTTCCGAGGCCTGGCGATGGGCGGCCGGCGACAGTGAATAGCCCAGATGCTGCACCTGAAGTCCCTGCGCCTGGAGTTCAGCCACGGCCGCCAGAACCGCGGGACTGTCGAGGCTGCTCAGACGCAGGCCTTGCTGGGCTTGCCAGATTGGCTTTTCCAGCGCCTCTGGGTCGTCGCGACGACTGTAGACAGGGTGCACGTGGTACTGCTGGGTTTGGTAGTCAAGCCCTTCGGCTTTGCCCAAGGTATCCAGAGCTTGGGTCATCCTCTGGTTCACCTCATTCTGCAGCGCGGTGCTGTCTGGCCCTCTGACCATGAACTGAAGGACAGCGCTCAGTAGATCCTGCTGGATCTGAGTTTCCTCGCTGACCGACAGATTGAGCAACACTTGCCCTTCGTCGAGATCATCCAGGTCATAGGTATTTTGTGCCATGAGTCTCTGCGCGGGCAAAGTGGCAGAGCATAGTATCAGCATGATCGCGAATAGCTGCTTCCAGCGGCGGAGCGAATCGAAAAAAACCATTGGGCAGTACTCCATTCAGTGATCGCAGTCTTTGGCCGGCGGACGGCTTAAAATTTTAACGTGGCGCGCAGACGGATGTCGCGGTCACGCTGGGCGATGACGGCGCCCTGGCGCAGTTCCTGTTCCCGGCGCCAGCGGGCCCGAAACTGCAGGCGAAGCGGCTCGGAAATCTGCCAGCTCCAGCGAAATTCGGCCAGCGAGTCGTTGGAGCGGTAGTCGTTGGAGATCAGCCAGCCTGCGTCAGCCTGCCCGATCACAATGCCTGCGGTATGCCGGGGAAACAGCTCGACCAGGTCGGCGCCCAACTGCCAGGCCATGCCGTCGGCCTGGCCGCTTTGGGGTATTCCGAGCACCGCGTTCTCCGGCCGATTTAAAGCGTGTCCCAGGGAGCCGGCGACGACCAGTCGGGTCGCCGACGCACCGATGTCCCAGCCAGCCGCCATCTTGAAGGTAACGGCGGTGTAGTCCTCACGTTCAGGCGACTGGGCGCCACTGACGGCCAGGGCATCCGGGTACCAGGTCAGGGCCAGCGCGCGCAGGAAGATCGGGCCGAGATCGGCGTTGCTTTCAAGCGTGGCAAAAGCGCTGATCCGGCTGCCGGAATCATCGAACTGGAGCGGCTCGCGGGTCACGATACCGTTGCCATCGCGGCTGTTGTACTGGCCTGTGACGGTAGCCTTCCAGGACTCGTTAAGCTGCCGACCCAGGTAGAAACCATCGGTCCAACCGACGTCGATATTAGAGGCCTGATTGCGGTCCAGACTCTTGCCCGTCACCAGCGGCAGCTTGAAATCACTCTGCAAGCGGCCGAGCCGGAAATCGGTGCGGCCATCGTCGGATCGGTACTGCACGAAAAACTCGTCCAGGGTCATGGAGCCCGGCTCAATCGCAGTCGCGCTTTCGCGCGCGGAACGAATATAGAATTCCGGATCGTTGCCACTTTCTTCCCAGCGCGTTGCAAAGCGGCCCTGGATGCGCCAATTACTGTCGATATCGTTGCGCAAGCGCATCCGCAGACGACCGCCGAAGGTATCACTGTTGGTTTCGTCGCCCGCGCGAGTATCGCGCCAGGAGGCCGAATAGATCGTTCGCAGGTCGCCACTGAACTGCCAACTGCCAGGCGCTGCCGCTTCGGAGGGTTCGTTCATGCCAGCCAGCGCCAGCAGGACGCCGGCCAGATAGACTTTTATGCTCTTCATCATTCGCTCAATTCTGGGCTCAACCCCGACGGTATTACACTTTCAGCTCGCTTGCTGGTTGCTTGTGCATATCCTCTTCGGTTTTTGCCTGTTTTCTCTCTAAGGCAGTCGTCATTTGCTATAACGGGTTGCGAATGTCAATCAATACATTTTCAAATTCGGCTGTTTCAAGATCGCCGTCCAACTCGATAGGAGTCTCATGGCCAGTATCTCCGTGTGCCGGCATGGGCTGATTCAGGAGGATGACTTTTGAGCAAGAACAACGACAAGCATCGTGACGAGGAACTAAAGCAACTTGAAGAGGTGTACGAAACCGACTATGAGATCGGGCAGGACAACATCCGCTGGTTGGGTCTTGACTTGCATAATCCGGTATTCATCGTCAGTGCCGTACTGATTCTTGCGTTCGTGCTGGGTGCCCTGCTGGTGCCCGAGGCAGCCAATGATCGGCTGACCAGCATCCGGATCTGGATTGGTGAGACTTTCGATTGGCTATTCCTGTCGGCAGGCAGTTTCTTTGTTTTGTTTTGTCTGGTGCTGATTCTCATGCCCTTCGGCAAGCTTCGCATCGGCGGCGACGAGGCGCGCCCGGAGTTTTCTTATTTTGCCTGGTTCGCGATGCTGTTCGCGGCCGGCATGGGGATCGGACTGATGTTCTGGAGCGTCGCCGAACCCGTGGGTTACTTTACGGAGTGGGCGGGTACGCCACTGAATGCCGAAGGCGGCAGCGCCCGCGCAGCGCTCGGCGCAACCATGTATCACTGGGGCTTTCACCCATGGGCCGTTTACGGGGTGGTTGCTCTGGCACTCGCATTCTTTTCCTATAACAAGGGGCTGCCCCTGACGATACGCTCGACCTTTTACCCGCTGCTGGGAGAGCGCGTCTGGGGTCCGATCGGCGACGTTATCGATACCGTGGCCGTCTTGTCGACACTGTTCGGGCTGGTGACCTCTCTCGGGCTCGGTGCTCAGCAGGCGGCCAGCGGCATGTCCTTTCTATTCGGAGTATCGGGCGGACAGATCACCCAGATCATCATCATTGCGGGGGTCACATCGGTCGCCCTGGTGTCGGTTCTTCGTGGTATTGACGGCGGTGTCAAAGTGCTTAGCAATGTGAACCTGGTGCTCGCCGGCGTGCTGTTGCTGTTCGTTATCATCGCGGGTGGACTGACAGCATTCTTTGCTAACTTTGGCACTACCGTTGCAGGTTACGCCCAGTACATTCTGCCTTTGAGCAATCCGGTCGGTCGAGAGGATGAGGTGTTCTACCACTCCTGGACGATTTTCTTCTGGGCGTGGTGGATTTCGTGGTCGCCCTTCGTCGGCATGTTCATCGGCCGTGTTTCTTACGGTCGTACGGTTCGTGAATTTCTGATTGCCGTACTGATTGTGCCAGTGATGGTGACCAGCGTCTGGATGACTGCCTTCGGCGGCGGTGGCATTGGTCAGGTCGTTGACCAGGTTGGTCAACTGGCCGATGGCATCAGTAACTCGTCGCTGGCGCTTTTTCAGATGCTCGACAACATGCCTTTTACGTCCATCACGTCACTGCTTGCGATCACGCTTGTGCTGGTGTTTTTCATCACCTCTTCGGACTCTGGTTCGCTGGTTATTGATTCAATCACTTCGGGCGGAAAGACCGACGCTCCGACGACTCAGCGCGTGTTCTGGGTGATTATTGAGGGTGTGCTTGCAGCCGTTCTCCTGAGTTTGGGCGGTACGGCGTCTCTCAACGCGCTCCAGGCGGGGGCGGTCAGTTCCGGCCTGCCGTTTACCGTCGTGCTGCTGCTGGTCTGCGTGAGCCTCTGGAAGGGTCTATCGCACGAGCGCAATGTGATGCGTCTTCAGGATCGTCAGGAGTCCTGAACGGCGGGTGCAGAGGTGCTTCGAACTGACGAGTTCGATAGCTGTCGAGGAGACGCTTCTTTTCTTCCGACATCAGCGCAGCAGCGTGCCACGGTTGCGCAGCATGTGGTACGCAGCGAATGTCAGAAAGGCCCAGCCCATGCGCTGATGGGTCGTCTTGCTGCCGAAATAGGCGTAACCGATCGTACCGGCAAGTGTGGTGACCATTCCAACCTTGCCGGCCAGGTTGATTTGCCGCGACAGATCCCGGCGGCGTTTGCTGGCCCGCGCCTGGTGATCCAGGCACAGCCGTTCAAGGCGTTCCTCCAAGACTTCCATTTCAACCTCAGCCGGATCGTAATGCACAGCGAGTGAGGCGGCCGCGGGATTCAGCCTGACTTCGCTGACGCCGGGGATGGCGCGGATTTCCGTCTCTATCGGTTCGGCGAGGCGGCGGTTGCGGAGGACCGGGGCGCGGACGCGCAGGCGTCCGGGAACGGCATTGACAAGGACCATGGCAGCGGAGCTAGTGTTCGGGGCTTAGTGAGAATCATAGCCGCTCTCATTGGCTTTTTGGAAGAGGCTTGAGCCGGTCACCAGAATCTGCTGGCGGGTGACCCACTCGGAGTCACCGTTTGCCAGCGATCTGGGTAGCAATTGGATTGGTTCACCGGGTTTCCAGGGCCGGTGTCTTCTCGCTCAGGCCCTGCCATTCGTCGGGCGACAGGGCCGTTCGAGGCTCCAGCAGCACAATGAAGTCCTCACCCACTCGACCCATGCCGCTGATGAAGTCGGGAGATATTTTTGTTCCTAGCCTCGGCGGGGCGCTGATATGGTCGGACTCAATTTCCAACACTTCGCTGACACTGTCAATCACGATCCCGACGTTGATCGGCGCCGGGTCGGCATTCTCCAGTTCAAGCATGACGATACAGGTCCGCTTGTTCAGCGGCGAGGCCGTCCAGCCAAAGCGGACGGGGAGATCGATCACCGGAACAACGTTTCCGCGCAGGTTGACGACGCCACGGACGTAGTCCGGCATCATCGGCACCTTGGTGATATGACCGTAGTCGGTGATTTCGCGGATGGGCTTGATGTTCATCCCGAACATCTCGTCACGGAGGTAAAAGGTCAGGTACTGGGCCGAGGTATCCTCCTCGGCCCGCTGATCCAGCTGTCTCTGAATGATTTCGGTTGTCATGGCATTGACCTCAGAAACGCTCGAAGCCGCTGTCATCGTAATCGCCATGGTCCTGGTTTGAGCCCTTTGACAGTTTCTGTTTCGAGACGGTCGCGGCGGGTGGTGCACCGCCCGGAGTGCGCGTGCTCGTTGCGCCGCGACGACCGATTTCAAGCTTGAAGAATGACATCATGTCCTGCAGCTGCTGGGCCTGGCTGCTCATTTCTTCGGCGGTTGAGGCCAGCTCTTCGGACGCCGAAGCGTTCTGCTGGGTGATCTGATCCATCTGGCCCATCGAGGTCGTGATCTGGCCCGTGCCCTCGGCCTGCTCGTTGGACGCAGCGGCGATCTCCTGGACCAGGTCGGCTGTCTTGGCGATGCTCGGAACGATGTCTTTCAAAAGGCTGCCCGCGCGTTCGGCGACCGCCACGCTGTTGCTGGCCAGACCGCTGATTTCCTGCGAGGCGACCTGGCTGCGTTCGGCCAGCTTTCTGACTTCGGCGGCAACCACGGCAAAGCCCTTGCCGTGCTCGCCGGCGCGAGCGGCCTCGATGGCGGCATTGAGTGCAAGCAGGTTGGTCTGGTAGGCAATGTCTTCGATGATGCTGATCTTGTCGGCGATATTGCGCATAGCGTCGACGGTCTGAGCCACCGCTTCACCGCCTTCCTTGCCCTGTTCGGCCGACTTGATCGCCATGGTGTCGGTCACCCGGGCGTTTTCGGCGTTCTGGGCGATCGAGCTTGAGATTTGCTCGACCGACGCGCTGGTTTCTTCCACGCTGGCGGCCTGCTCGCTCGATGACTGGCTCAGGCTCTGAGCAGTCGCGCTGACTTCTTCACTGGCGCTGGCCAGCCCATCGGCATTGGTGCGCACCTCGGAAACTATACGGCGCAATTGGTCCACCATTTCCACCAGCGCAGCCAGAATGCCGGTCTTGTTGCCTTCGGCAATTCGGACGTCCAGGTTGCCCTGGGCGACTTCCTTGGCAATACGCTCGATTTCGACGGGCTCTCCACCGACCTTGCGCATGACGTCCCGAACAATGAAGACCACCACACCGATGGCGACCAGGACGGCCAGCAGGGAGACGATCAGTACGATTCGGATCGTGGAAGCGTTGTTAGCCTGAACCCGGGGCCCCAGTTCGTCTTGATCTGCGGTTACGGACATGGTGACCCCGTCGAGGGCATTGGCAATGACCGGTCCGTTGGCATCAAGGACGTTGGTGATGATGTCATTGCGCTCATTGATGATGTCGTGTACGCGGTTAAACGCCTGTACGTACTGCTCCATGGACTGGCGCAGTTCGGACAGCAGCTGGCGACGCTGGGGGTTCTCAAGCACTTCATCCAGCGCCTGAATCTCGCGATTCAGGTTGGTTTCGAGCTCCAGAATGGCCCTGGTATAGTCTTCCTCGCTGTTGGTTTCGAGGAAACGGATGGCATAGAGACGGCCGAGCAGCAGTTGCTGCTGGGCAACGCCTGCGAAATACGTGGCTTCGGCATCCCCGGCGGCGTAGGCTGACTCAATGATGTCGGTCAGCGCCTGGCGAGCTCGGACACCCTGAACATCCATGACGCCTGAAACGACATCGTTGCGTTGCCCAACCAGTGTCACGACTTTCGGAAAGGCATCCTCGTATTCCTGGACGAGTCGGTCGGCCCGGTCCACCAGTTCTGCACGCTCAGGGTTCTGAATTTCGCGCTGGGCATCTTCCATCAAGCGCCTGACTTCACCCATGTATTGATTGAACTGATCGACGTCCTGCTGGCTCCAGGTGATCTGATAATCCTTGACGTTCATCCGCACCATTAGCAGGTTGACCTGCAACTCGCTGGCAAGATTTGAATCCCGGGCGAGTCCGCGATACTCGGTAAAGCCGTCGTCGGCGACGTTCAGACCGTTCCAGGATGCAGCGCTGATGATCAACAGCATCACGATGACCGTGCCGAATCCTAGAAACAGCAAGGTCTTGAGCTTCATTTTCTGCAACATTGATTTTCCTCCGTTAGCCGTTCAGCCGAATCAGGTCGCTGGGCGGGTGCTGGGAGGCAGCGCTCGTTTTGCGGCGAGA
>JAZBPR010000253.1:0-3147 GCA_036351735.1 Wenzhouxiangella sp.
AATGCCGCGCGAACGGGCAAAGCGGACGGCATCGTGGACGGTCAGGAAAAAGGCTTCCACGCCCATCTCTTCGATCAGTTTGAGTTCGTGGGCAATCAGTTTGCGGACCTGATCCGGTACCTGTTCGCCGTAGCGCTCGCGCATGCCGGCCAGGGTGAGCTGACGCAGGTGCTGGGCCGGGGTCAGCGGAGCGGGCACCAGCTCGCGCGGATAACGGTAGTTCAGTTCCGACAGCGAAAAGCGGCACTGTTCGGCCAGGTCCAAGGTCTCCTCCAGCCAGGCTTGCGGATAGATCCGCTCCAGCGTTGCACGGGGTCGCAGATGGCATTCGCCGTTGGCCTTCAGGGCCAGCCCGCATTCGGGAATCGGCTTGCTCTCGCGCAATGCGGTCATGACATCCAGCAAGGCCCGCTGTTCGCGCCGGACCATGCGCACATCACCACAGGCCAGGCAGCGCAGGTCGTGGTGACTGGCGAATCGTTCCAGATCCCTGAACCATAAGCGCTCGCCGGGCTGCAGCCTGCGGGTAGCACCGAGCCGAAGTCGGGGCCCGAAGCAGGCTTTCAGTTCATCAGCCAGCGCGTGCGGCGGGTCGGCGGCAGAATCGGTCCAGGGCTCGGGCTTCCAGATCGCCAGGACTGCGTCCAGATTGTCCTTCAGATCGGCCGGCTCGACTCGATAGTGGCCCTTGGTCGCGCGCCGGCGCGCGCGGGTGATCAGGCGGCACAGTTGGGAATAGGCGGTTTGGCTGGGTGCGAGCAGGATCAGGTGCAGACCACCGACCAGATGGATTTCGGTGCCGATGATCAGCTTCAGACGGCATTCCCGCGCGGCCTCATAAGCCCGGACCACGCCGGCCATCGAGCATTCATCGGTAATGGCTACGGCGGTGTAGCCGAGCTCGGCGGCCTGCTTTACCAGATCGCCGGGCTGAGCGACTGATCGGCGAAAGCTGAAGGCACTGAGCGCGTGCAGCTCGGCATAGCGGGGTGGGGCAGCAGGCATACTGTAATCATATACAGTTATCATTCATGGCGTGACGTTTCCAGATTCGGTGGGCTCTCCCGGTGAAGAAGCGCTCCTGCCGCTTGAAATCCAGTCGCTTGGCCATCATTGAAAAGAGGTTGAGGGCGGAGAGCCAGAAATGCAGTTCAAGGACTATTACAAGACACTGGGTGTGGAATCGGGCGCGAGCGCCGATGAGATCAAGCGCGCGTATCGGAAGCTGGCACGCAAGTACCACCCGGATGTCAGCAAGGAGCCCGATGCCGAGGCCAAGTTCAAGGAAATTGGCGAGGCCTATGAGGCGCTCAAGGACCCGGAGAAGCGCGCTCAATACGACCAGCTGCGCAAGGGCGGCTGGCGCCAGGGTCAGGAGTTCCGTCCGCCACCCGAGTGGGGCACGGGTTGGCAGTCAGCTGGTGACAGCCAAAGCTATTCAGGCTTCAGTGATTTCTTCGAGAGTCTGTTCGGTGGGCTAGGCGGTTCTCGATTCAGTAGCACACGCCGTCAGGGCACCGCCGGATTGAAGTCCAAGGGGCGCGATATGCATGCTTCGGTCTCGATCGACTTGAAGACCGCCTATGCCGGAGGCGTGCAGCGGCTGAACCTGAGTGGTGCCAGCGGTTCGCGCACGCTCAATGTCCGTATTCCTGCAGGTGTCACCGAAGGCCGCCAGATTCGTTTAAGCGGCCAGGGTGAGCCCGGCATGGGCGGTGGGCCCGCCGGCGATCTATATCTGGAAGTGCGCCTGAAACCGCATCCCCTGTTTGAAGTGCAGGGACAGGATGTACACCTGACCCTGCCCATCGCGCCCTGGGAGGCCGCGCTGGGCGCCCGGCTGAGCGTGCCTACGCTAGGCGGTAAAGTGGAGATGAATATTCCCGGCGGTACCTCCGGTGGCAAGCGCCTGAGGCTCAAAGGCCGTGGTCTGCCGGGTAAGACGCCTGGCGATCAGTACGTGATCATCAAGGTGGTCGTGCCCCCGGCTGAGACCGAGCGGGCGCGGGAGCTCTATCAATCGCTCAAGGACGAACAATGGTTTGATCCTCGATCAGAGATGGAGGGTTTGTCGTGAACTCGTCTGATCAATTACCTGTGGCTGAACTCATCGCTCAAGAACTCGACCCTGATCTCGAGGAGCTCAGTCGCGTCTGTGGTCTGAATCTCGATGAGCTGCGTCAGTGGATTGATGAAGGCGTAGCCGAACCGCGCCGGCCAGATTCAACGCGATGGCAGTTCAGCGCGCGCCAACTGCGCAGAGTTTGGGTTGCTCGCCGACTAAGACGAGATTTCGAGCTCGATACCCGGTCGCTCCCGCTGGTGCTGGACTTGATTGAAGAATTGGAGACCTTGAGACGTCGCGTTCGCCTGCTTGAGCGCGTGATCGAGGATTAAGCGCGGCATAATGGTCGTTTGGCCTGCCTGATGATTGAATGTCGTGTCTGAACAAGCCTATCCGCATCTCTTCCAGCCGCTGAACCTGGGCGCGGTCACTCTGCCCAACCGGATCCTGATGGGTTCCATGCACACTGGCCTGGAAGACCGGCTGTGGAACTGGCCCCGACTGACCGCCTACTTTGTCGAACGCGCCAGGGGCGGGGTCGGTCTCATGGTCACCGGCGGGATCGCACCTAACCGGCGCGGCAGTCTTGCACCGTTGGCCTCCAAGCTGACCAACCGCTGGGAAGTCGTGCGTCATCGCAGGATGACCGATGCCGTGCACGAGGCCGGCGGGCGCATTTGCATGCAGATTCTGCATGCCGGTCGCTACGCCTACCATCCATTTTCGGTGGCACCCTCGGCCATCAAGGCGCCGATCACGCCATTCAAGCCCAAGGCCTTGTCGTCATCGGGTGTCGAAGGCCAGATCCGTGATTTTGTTCGCTGCGCATCCCTGGCTCAAAAAGCCGGCTATGACGGCATCGAGGTGATGGGCTCGGAAGGCTATTTCATCAACCAGTTTCTCGTTCCGCGTACCAATAAGCGGAGCGATCAATGGGGTGGGTCGTTCGATAACCGAATGCGTCTGCCAGTGGAGATCGTGCGCCGGACGCGCGAAAAAGTGGGCCAGAATTTCATCATCATTTACCGCCTGTCGATGATCGACATGCTGGCCGACGGCAACAGTTGGGAAGAGGTTGTTGC
>JAZBPR010000254.1:0-20722 GCA_036351735.1 Wenzhouxiangella sp.
CACCGAGTGGGGCCGAATCGGCCGACTCAGAAGGCAAACATCTCGGTCAGGGTGCGTGCGAGCTCCATGGCCCGCTGCTTCGTCAAGGTTCCCAGGCGCTTTATCAGCCGGGATTGGTCGACGGTTCTGATCTGATCCAGCACGATCTGGCCTTTCTTGCCCTGGAAGGTCAGGTTGATCCGGCTGGGGTAGTTGCGACGGCTCGAGGTCAGCGGAGCGATGATGACTGTGTTGAGGTGCTTGTTCATTTCGTCGGGAGAAATAACGACGCACGGGCGGGTTTTGCGGATTTCCGAATCTGTCGTCGGATCCAGGTTGATCAGATAGATCTCGAATCGCGTGAATTCATGCCGGGTCGGGTTCACCACTGCCACTCTTGGTCGTCGAAATCGTTGGCCAGCGTGTCATCGATCAACAGTGCATCGGCCGGCTCGCTTGCCGCTGCGGAAAAAGCCTCGTCCCAGCCCTCACGCACGCTTCGGGCGGGGCTGATCTTCAGCCCGCCGTCTTCAACCCGGAGATCGAGCTCATACTCCAGTCCGGCCTCGCGGATCAGTGCGGCTGGAATTCGCACACCCCTTGAATTGCCAATGGCGATCAGCTTGGTTTTCATGTTCTCTTATCTCTTGGTGTAACCACATTGTAGATACGCTGAGCGATAGTCGCAAGCGAGGGCGCGCTGTTCTACAATTCAGCGCATGCGGCTGACAAACGAACAGGTCCATCACATCAAGCAGGTCACAGCCGAGATTTTCGGCGAGGGCGCGCGCGTGCGGCTGTTCGGCTCGCGCACGGATGACCAGAAGCGCGGTGGCGATGTGGATTTGCTTGTCGAAACCGACAGTCCGGTCGAAGACGAGGTCTGGCTGGCCGCGCGCTTGTCAGCCCGAATATCGCGCAGCATGCAGGGTCGGCGGGTCGACGTGCTGGTACAGGCCCCCGGCATCAAGGAGCACCCGATTCACCGAATTGCACGCGCTGAAGGGGTTGTACTGTGAGTCTCGCGGCAGGAGATCGCGAGCGCTTGGCCTTTCTGGCAAGGGTCATCGACGCAGAATGCCGAAATTTGCAGTCCACCGATGAGAGGCTTTTCGAAGAGCCGTTCACGCCGGCGCGGGCGAGCACTCTTTCCGAAGACGCGGCGCTGGCCGAACGCGTTGACGCGTTTGTTGCTCGCTTCAGTCGCCTTCAGGACACCTTGGGCGATAAGCTGCTGCCCGTGCTGCTCGCGGCAGTCGGAGAGGATCGCAGCACGCTGATCGATAGGTTGGACCAGGCTGAACGTTTGGGTTGGATAGAATCCAGCGACGAATGGATGGCGATCCGGCAATTGCGCAACCAGATGATCCACGAGTACATTGAAGATGTCGAGCTACTGGCTAACGCGCTTCAGTCGGGTCATCAACATGTCGCTGTGCTGTTGCAAGCTGCGCAGAGCATGCGTTCGGAGATCAGTAATCGCGGCTGGCTTGCACCGTAAAGAAAGCCGCTTGAGTCGAGTGAGGGAGATTGGATGATTGATTACGAAGACCGTCTGGTCGTTGCCTGGGAGGTCGACGAGACGCTGGGTGAGCAGGATATGGCGCAGTTGGAGGGGTCCAATCTGGCCGTGCTGCAGGGCGTTGCGGCGGTCGAGGAGGGCGGGTCGCACCGGCTGCGTGAGGAGCAGCCCGAGTTGTATCAGGAGATCGAACGCCTGAATGCTCGTCTGGACTTGTTGATCGATATGGTCGGGCGTCTGAACGCCGAGCAGCGTGAGGAGGGGGCGACCCGGCGGGTGCGCCTGGCCGTTGACCATGTCGAATTTGTCGCGACACCGCAGGATGCCGAGCCGGGCCAGAACGGTTGCCTGAATCTGCAGTTACACATGTCTGTGCCTGAACCGCTGCGGCTGCCGGGTCAGGTGGTATCGGAGCGTACCGATCAGGCCAATCGTCGCTGGGTGCGGTTTGAGCCGTTTGCAATGAGCACCCGCCTGCACGATGCGCTGGATCAACTCATCTTCCGCCACCATCGCCGCACCATCGCCGAACAGCGCAGCCGGTTGAAGACCGGCTAGTCGCATAGTCCCTCAGTTTTCCCCTCGCCTCAGAGTTTCGTTCGCCAGTCGGGCATAGATTTTGCAGCCGAAGATTTGCGCTGGGTCAAATTGCGTTCCGGCGCTCAGCGATAACATTCGTTCTGCAGGCTGAGTGGTCTGAATGGACGCTCAATAAAGCAACAAAAAATGTTTGAATTCGGTGCTTTGTGTTTACTTTCTGGAATAAGTCTATTATCGTGACGAGGGTGTCAGGTGACGAGAACCCGGCACGGAGCCAGAAAGACGTCGATAAAGTGACGGGAGGAAGAGGGTCATGATGCACGCAGGTTTGCAGCTTCGTCAGGGGCAGCAGCTCACGGTCACACCGCAGCTGCAGCAGGCGATTCGTCTCTTGCAGCTGTCTTCCATGGAACTGGAAGGGGAGCTCCGAGAAGCGCTGGAAAGCAACGTCTTTCTCGAGCAGGACGAAACCGCCGGCATGGGTGCGGAGACGCCGGTGAGCGCTGATTTGCCTGTTAGCGGTGCCAGTTCATCACTTTCCCGACCGGAAGAACATGAAGCCAGAGAGCAGGCCGCTCCCGGCGAGACCCTGTCGGAGCATCTGCACTGGCAGCTGGACATGTGCGAGATCAGCGATCGGGATCGCATGATCGCCGCGGTCATCATCGACGCCCTGAATCCCAACGGCTACCTCGGCGAAAGCCGGGCCGATCTGCTGGAAGTGCTGTCCGAGGAGCAGGTCAGTCGAGACGAGCTGGAGGCCGTGCGGGCCCGTGTCATGCATCTTGACCCGGTGGGTTGCGGCGCGGTGGGCTTGCAGGAATGTCTGCTGACTCAGCTGAGTGTTCTCGATCCGGGTTTGTCGCATGGATGTCGGGGTCTGGCCGAGCGACTGATTGGTGAAGATCTGGCCTTGCTGGCCGAGGCGGATCTGAACCTGCTGGCCGAACGTCTGGGCTGTGAGCCTGAAGGCGTTGCCGCAGCACTTGATCTGCTCCGCTCACTGCATCCGAATCCCGGCTCGCTGCTGGCGCCGTCAGATACCGCTTACATCGTCCCCGACGTGTTGGTGTCACGCCGCGAAGGCCGCTGGGTGGTTGAGCTGAACCCGGAGCTGTTGCCCAAGGTTCGGGTGAATCGAACCTACGAATCAATGATGGGGCAGGGTGGTGCGGCTTCCGGCCACGCAGCGATGCAGACCCAATTGCAGGAGGCACGCTGGCTGGTCAAGAGTCTGCAGATGCGCAACGAGACCTTGCTGAAAGTCGCCGGTGCCATTGTCCGGCACCAGCGCGGGTTCCTCGATCACGGCGAGATCGCCATGCGCCCGATGGTCTTGAGCGACATCGCCGAGGCCGTCGAGATGCACGAGTCCACGGTCTCGCGCGTGACCACACAGAAATACATCCACACCCCGCGCGGTAATTTTGAGTTGAAGTACTTCTTTTCCAGTCGCCTCGCCACGAAAGGGGGCGGGCGTTGTTCCTCTACGGCTGTGCGCGCACTGACACGCACCATCGTTGATAGCGAGAATCCGTCCCACCCGCTGAGCGACAGTGAGATCGCTCGTCTGCTGGCTGAGAAGGGTGTGCGCATTGCCCGACGGACGGTGGCCAAGTACCGGGACTCGCTGGGCATTCCGCCGCTGGCTGAGCGACAGGCCGCAGCTGCCCGTCACGGAGGGCGCCAGGTGGCATGAGCGGGTCGATCGAGATCCCGATGGACGACGGCCCGGCGTCTGCCGGGTTTGCTGCCGATCCGCCGCCGTCTTCGGCGACCGCGGCCCTGGTGGGAGACTCGCGTGGCATGCGCGAGGTCAAGACTCTGATCGAGCAGGTTGCCAGCTTCGATACCAGCGTGCTGATTCTTGGCGAATCAGGGACTGGCAAGGAGCTGGTTGCTCAGGCCGTGCATCAGGTATCGGATCGGTCAACCCGGCCTTTCGTGCCGGTCAACTGCGGCGCGATTCCGGGTGAGTTGCTGGAAAGCGAGCTGTTCGGTCACGAGAAAGGGGCGTTTACCGGCGCACTGACCAAACGCCGAGGTCGTTTTGAGCTGGCCGAAGGCGGCACCCTGTTTCTGGACGAGATCGGTGATATGCCGGTCGGGATGCAGGTCAAGTTGCTGCGCGTGCTTCAGGAGCGCTCGTTTGAGCGCGTGGGCGGCAACGAGACGCTGACCTGTAATGTCCGGGTCATCGCTGCAACGCACCGGGATATTGAACGCCGCATCGACAACAACGAGTTCCGGGAAGACTTGTACTACCGTCTGAATGTTTTCCCCATCCAGATTCCGCCGTTGGCCGAACGCATCGACGACTTGCCTTTGCTGATCGATCATTTTGCCTCGGTCATGAGCAAGCGGGGCGTGGGCCAGGTTCGGTTCAGCGCCGGCGCCATGGCGGCGCTGGCGGGGTATCCGTGGCCGGGTAACGTGCGTGAACTGGCCAACCTGGTCGAGCGTATGACCATCGTCAGCAGAGGACGCGAGGTCAAGGTCGATGACCTGCCTGGTCGTTACCGACCGGACCGAGAGCGCATCGTTGAGACCGATGAAGATCTGGCCGAACTGACCAGCCGCGAAGCCCCGGCAATTCCCTTCGAGGAGCGCAGCCTTCCGGGGCTGCCAGCTGAAGGCGTGGATCTTAAGACCTATCTGGCCAATGTCGAGTCCAGCCTCATTCGTCAGGCGCTGGAGCGCACCGACGGCACCGTCGCCCACGCGGCGGAGATGCTCGGTTTACGGCGAACGACGCTGGTTGAGAAAATTCGGAAATACGGTCTGGACTAGGCCGCTGGCACAAATTTTGCCGATCTTTTCCCGGAATCATCGGGTAAGGATCCATGGCGAAACATCCCCAATCAGACGAAGACAGGCTGGAGTCGGCGTTTGCCGCATTCAACCAGTTGTCCGAACAGCTATCGGGTGCCTATCGCGACCTCGAAATTCGGGCTGCCCGGCTGTCTGATGAACTGGCGCGCTCCAGGCGCGAGAAGGAGCGGCAGCGCGAAGAAAAGCAGAAGCTGGCCGAACGCCTTGGCGCGCTGCTCGACTCATTACCTGGTGGGGTGCTGGTTGTTGATCGTAAGGGTCTGATCCGCCAGTCCAACGCGCCGGCCCGTGAGTGGTTGGGGAGAGCCTTGGATGGTTCTCGTTGGCAGGATGTGCTGGACGCGCAAGACCTGAATCTCAGCGCCGATGGCCGCGAACTGACCGTTTCGAGTGGAATCCAATTGACGGTGGCCCGCCGCCAGGTGGCCGATCGGGGCGAGACTATCATTCTTCTAACCGATGTGACCGAGCAGCGCCGGCTGGCAGCAGAGCTGGATCAGAACCGGCGGCTGGCCGCCATGGGTGAGATGGCGGCACGGCTGGCCCATCAGGTTCGCACACCGCTTTCTGCCGCCTTGCTCTACGCCGATCATTTGACGACCCGGGATCTCGAAGTCGAACAACGGACCCGCTTTGGCGAACGTCTGCTCAGCCGCTTGCGCGATCTCGAGCACATGACCCGCGACATGCTGGGTTTTGTGCGCGGGGGGTGTGGCCAGTCCGAGCCCGTCATCCTGAAAGATTTGCTCAGCCGGCTGGAGGATACGCTGACCGGGTCAGTGCCCGACGGCGCGCGGCTTCGGGTTGACGATGGCGGGATAGGCGGCGTGGTCCAGGGCGACGCGCAGGCCCTGCTGGGCGCTTTGTGCAATCTGGTTGAAAACGCCTGGCAGGTGGCTGGAGCGACAGTCGACGTCGAGGTTCAGCTACGGCTGAACGGGCAGTCGACGGTCGAAATCTGGGTCATCGACAACGGCCCCGGTGTTGCGCCTGAAATTGCCGGCCGGCTCTTCGAGCCCTTTGTATCCGGACGGTCCGGCGGAACCGGGCTGGGTCTGGCGGTCGCGAACTCGGTGGCCGAGTCACACGGGGGCAGCCTGCGTCTGGTCCAAAGCGCGCGCCCCGGTGCGCAGTTTGTCCTGCGACTGCCCTTGGTGAGTCGAAACGTAGAAACGAAACTGGAGGCGATGGCATGAAGTCATCCGAGCAAGCACTTTCAATTCTCCTGGTCGAGGACGATGCGCCACTGCGAGAAGCCTTGGCCGACACCCTGGAACTGGAGGGCTTTGACGTCATCGCCGTGGGCGACGGACCGACGGCGATGGAGGTCCTGGCCAATCAAACGGCGGGGCTGGTGATCTCGGATATTCAGATGAAACCCTGGACCGGCCTGGATCTGCTCGCCCGTCTGCGGGCGAAGTACCCGCAGATTCCTGTGGTGTTGATGACGGCATTCGGCTCGGTGCCGCAGGCCGTACAGGCGATTCGGGACGGGGCGATGAACTATCTGGTCAAGCCGGTCGAATCTGCCGATCTGATTGCGCTCGCGCGCCGGTTCTCCGAGCAGGGTGGTGCCAGTTCGGAATTGGTGGCGCAAGATCCGCGCTCACGAACGCTGGCGGCGCTGGCTCGCCGTGTGGCCGAAAGCGAGGTCACGGTGTTGCTCAGCGGGCCTTCGGGTAGCGGCAAGGAGGCTTATGCGCGCTACATCCATCGTCATTCTCCGCGCGCAGATGAGGCGTTCGTGGCCATGAACTGCGCCGCGATTCCTGAATCCATGCTGGAGGCCGAGCTTTTCGGGCACGAAAAAGGCGCGTTTACCGGTGCTGCCAAGACCCGGGCCGGCAAGTTCGAAGCTGCCCAGGGCGGCACGCTGCTGCTCGACGAGATTTCAGAAATGGAGCCAGGCCTGCAGGCCAAGCTGCTGCGGGTGCTCCAGGAGCGGGAACTGCAGCGTCTGGGAAGCAACGACACGATCAAGCTCAACGTGCGCGTGATTGCCACCACCAACGTCGACCTGAAGGCCGCGGTGGCCGATGGCAAGTTCCGCGAAGATTTGTACTACCGGCTCAATGTCTTCCCACTGGAGTTGCCGCGACTGGCTTCGCGTCCCGGCGATATTGAGCCACTGGCCGAGCGAGCCGTGGCCCGACACTGGCGGGGCCGGGGGATGCGGCCGCATTTTTCCGAGGCCGCCCTCAAACAACTGCTGGATCATCCGTGGCCCGGCAACGTCCGCGAGCTCGACAATGTGATCCAGCGCGCGCTGGTGCTGCTGGGAGACGGTCAGGAAATTGGTCCTGGCGAGCTGTTCTTTGAAAACGCGGATCCCGGGCCGTCGATCGAGACAGCCAAGGCACCGGATGTATCAAAAACATTGGAAGAGAGCGTGGCCGAGCAGGAGTCCAGCGCCATCGTTGCAGCCCTGCAGGCCGAACAAGGCCACCGCGGCAAAGCGGCAAGGCGACTGGGAATCAGCCCCCGAACCCTGCGCTACAAGCTGTCGCGTCTGCGCGAAGCCGGCATCCCGATTCCGGGAGAAGCTGGCCCGAACTTTGCACAAGCCCAGTAGACAGTTTGTTTGTGAGCTTTGATCAAGGAGCGATCGTGCAATGAGTGACATGGCGATTCAACAGGTCCTGGCCCAGATGCGGGCCCTGCAGGTTCAGGCCGGCGCCGCGCCGGATCAGACCCAGCCGGCGCAACAGCCCGGTCAATTCGCCGAGTTGCTCAGTCAGTCGATCAACAAGGTGGCCGAGAATCAGGCCATGGCCGGTGAGTTGTCGAGTTCCTTTTCGGCAGGCGACCCGAACACCGACCTGACCAGCGTGATGATCGCGATGCAGAAGTCGCGGGTGTCGTTCGAAGCCATGGTCGAAGTGCGCAACAAATTGGTTGAGGCGTACAATGAAATCCGTCGGATGCCGATCTGATCGGTACTGGCTTTAGTTTCGGAGAATCAGTTACATGGCAGCGCAGAACCCGGTACAGCCTAATTCACCGCTTGCATTGCTCGATTCCGTTCCGGGCTTGCGCCAGCTGGTTTTGCTGGTCGGTCTGGCCGCAGCCGTCGCTGCCGGTGTTGGCATCGTCCTGTGGTCCAATGACGGTGCCGAACGGGTGCTGTTCAGTAATTTGACCGAGCGCGATGCAGCACAGGTTGTTAGCGCGCTGGATGCCTCGCAGATTCCATATACCTATGAGTCGGGCACTGGCGTGATCAACGTTGCTGCCGATCAGGTTCACTCAGCCCGCTTGATGCTGGCTGCTGAAGGATTACCCAGGGGCGCGGGTGTAGGCCTGGAGATGCTCCACGACTCCGAGAGCATGACCAGCAGCCAGTTCATGGAGAGCGCGCGCTACCAGCGCTCGCTGGAAATCGAACTACAGCGGACCATCTCCAGCATCCAGAGTATTGCCGGAGCGCGCGTTCATCTGGCCATTCCGCGCCAGACCGTGTTTGTGCGTGAGCGGACCCCGGCCAGCGCCTCGGTGCTGCTTGAAATGCATCAGGGACGGCGTCTGGAACCGGGTCAGGTCGAAGCGATTATCAATCTGGTCGCATCCTCCGTGCCGGATATGGAGCGCTCGCAGATTTCGGTCATTGACCAGCAGGGACAGTTGCTGTCTTCTGATCAGGGACGGGGCGAAGATGCGGCTGCTGAGGGTGCGGACCGCCATGTGCATCGGCTCGAGGAACGCCTTGCCCAGCGGGTTGAAAACCTGCTCTCGCCGATGGTGGGGCTAGGTCGGGTGCGCGCCCAGGTCGCGGTGGACATGGACTTCACCAGCACTCAGGAAACTCAGGAACTCTATGATCCCGCCGCGCCGGTGCTTCGTAGTGAACAAACCACCGAAGAGATTCGCTCCATCATCGATCCCGCGCGCGGTGTGCCCGGCGCGCTGGCCAACCAGCCGCTGCTGGAAGACCTGGTCGGTGTGCTGGATGAGCAGGACCCGCAGACCTCCGTGCCGCTGTCGCGCCAAAATCTGCGTAATTTCGAGATCAGCCGGACGATTCGTAACGTTCAGTCGGGGCCGGGTTCCATCGAGCGTCTGTCAGTGGCCGTTGTTCTCGATGAGCCCACGGCCGAAGTCGACGGTGAGATCCAGCCCGACCCCTACACTGAGGAAGAAATCGAGCGTCTGACCGGTCTGGTCAGGGAAGCCGTTGGTTTTGATGCCGAGCGCGGTGATTCGGTCAGCGTGGTGCAGGCGCCGTTCCGCGCGCTTGAAATGGTGACTGATGGAGAAATCGAGCAGCCTGGCCTGCTGGATCGAATTGATTTCATGGGTATCTTCCGCATCATGGCCAGCGTGGTCATGGTGTTGCTCCTGATCCTGCTGGTGGTTCGTCCCTTGATGAAGTCGCTGGCCTCGCCGCCGCCGCTGCGCACCCTGAGTTTGCCAGGTGGACAGGGCCAGGCCGGCCAACAGCAACCCTCGCTGCCGGCGGGAGACCAGAGCTACCTGCCTGACAGTGGCGCTGGTGCACCCCGGGCCCGAGCCAACTACGAACAAAGCTTGAATACCGCACGGTCTGTCGCGTCGCAGGATCCGAAGCGGGTGGCCAACGTGGTCAAGCAGTGGGTGAATGAAGGTGGCTGAGCGCCCGACCGACATGACAGGCGCTGATCGCGCCGCGATCCTGTTGCTGTCCCTGGGTGAGGATCAGGCCTCCGAGGTCCTCAAGCACATGGGCGCCAAGGATGTGCAGCGGATTGGCTCGGCGATGGCGTCTCTGCAGTCCGTGGGGCGCGACCAGGCCGAGGAAGTGCTGACTGAATTCGTCACCACTGTTGAGGACCAGACCAATCTGGGCGTGGGCTCACACGACTACATCAGAAAGGTCCTGCATCAGGCGCTGGGTGAAAAGGGCACGAACCTGATCGACCGAATTCTGGTGGGGCGCGACAGCAAGGGTTTGGAAAACCTGAAGTGGATGGATCCGCGCAGCGTGGCTGATTTGATCCGTATGGAGCACCCCCAGATCATCGCGATCATTCTGGCCTATCTTGAACCTGACAATGCTGCAGAAGTGCTGGCGTCTCTGCCGGAGCGCACACGCCCGGACGTCATCATGCGTCTGGCAACACTCGATGGAATCCCGCCTTCGGCCTTCCAGGAACTTGACGAGGTTCTGGAGCGTCAGTTTTCCGGCAGCGAAAACGTCAAGT
This sequence comes from Wenzhouxiangella sp., assembly GCA_036351735.1. Classification (GTDB taxonomy): domain Bacteria; phylum Pseudomonadota; class Gammaproteobacteria; order Xanthomonadales; family Wenzhouxiangellaceae; genus Wenzhouxiangella. Next base: position 10,051 of record JAZBPR010000254.1, read on the forward strand.
CGTCCATGGTCGGCGGTATTCGTTCGGCGGCCGAGATCCTCAATTTTGTGGACGGTGCGAACGAGCAACTGGTTCTGAAGACCGTCGCGGAAAACGACGAGAACCTGAGCCAGGCGATTCAGGATCAGATGTTCGTGTTTGAGAACCTTTTGGAGGTCGACGATCGCAGCATCCAGACGTTGCTGCGCGATATCTCCACCGACACATTGGTGATCGCGCTCAAGGGTGCCGAGACCGAGTTGCTGGACAAGTTCGTCGGCAACATGTCCAAGCGTGCCGCCGAAATGTTGACCGAAGATCTGGAGGCGAAGGGCCCGGTACGTCTGTCCGAGGTCGAGGCGGCGCAGAAGGAAATTCTGTCGGCCGCGCGTCGCCTGGAAGAGCAGGGCGAGATCAACCTGAGCGGTTCCGGCGAAGAATATGTCTGAGATCCTCTCTCGCGAGTGGCTCGATGATGTTCAGACCTGGCAGTTGCCCGACGTTCGTCGTGCCGGTCCGGTCACCACGCCCAAGCCGCCGTCCCGGCACCAGACCATCCACAGTGCGGCTCAACTTGAGCGTCTGCAGAAGCAAGCCTGGGAAGAAGCGCATGCGGCCGGCCGCCGGGAAGGCTTGGAGAAAGGCCTGGCAGAGGGTCGGGACGAGGTCAAACATCAGGTCCGGATACTCAAGTCCATGATTCAGTCGCTGCAGCAGCCGCTGGCGGCGATCGACACCAACGTCGAGCAGGAATTGACCGAGCTCGCCGTGGCGATTGCCCGTCACGTGATTGATGATGAACTTCGTACCGACCCTGAACGCATTTTGCAGTTGGTGCCGCGCGCCGTTGCGGACTTGCCGGTAGGCAGCCGGGATGTCCGGGTCCGGGTCCATCCCGATGACGCCAGGCTGCTGCAGGAGCATCTACCCGATGGGGACGGTGAGGCGACCTGGAAACTGGTCGAGGATGCATCTGTCCAGCGTGGAGGGTGCAGAGTTGAAACGCCGCAGTCCAGCATTGATGCCACTCTGGAAAAGCGGATTGAAGCCGTGGTTGGGCGAGTTTTCAGGGCCGATGATGAGGATGAGCCGGGGAGCGGATCGTGAGCGCTGAGCAAATGGCGAAAGGTTGGTCCAGCCGCCTGAGTGCCCGGCGAGCGAGCCTGGAGGGCGTCGAACCCTATGCCGCCTGCGGCAAGCTCAAGCGCGTGGTTGGCTTGACGCTGGAGGCTGTGGGTTGTGAAGCGTCTCTCGGAGACCGCTGCTGGCTATTGGATGAGCACGACCACAAGCGTGAGGCCGAGGTGGTCGGGTTCGCCAACGACAGCCTTTATTTGATGCCGATCGAGGATCTGCAGGGGCTCTCGCCGAATGCCCGCGTTCTGCCGGGCGGCAAGGCGCTGGATGCACCTGCCGGAGATGCACTATTGGGCCGGGTGATTGACGGTGTCGGCCGGCCTCTGGATGGTCGCGGTCCGCTCCGTGCCAAGGCAACCACGCCCCTGGCCGGCCGCGAGATCAATCCGCTGGAGCGCGCTCCGATCCGCACACCGCTCGATGTGGGTGTTCGGGCGATCAACACGCTGTTTACCGTGGGCCGCGGTCAGCGTCTGGGGCTATTCGCGGGTTCAGGGGTTGGCAAGTCGACACTGCTCGGGATGATGACGCGCTACACCGAGGCCGACGTTGTTGTCGTCGGTTTGATTGGTGAGCGTGGTCGTGAAGTCCGGGAGTTTGTCGAGACAACGTTGGGCCCGGAAGGGATGCGCCGTGCGGTCGTTGTGGCGACACCGGCCGATCGTCCGCCGCTCATGCGAATGCGCGGTGCCTGGCTGGCGACGGCGGTAGCCGAGCATTTCCGCGATCAGGGCAAGAACGTGCTGCTGCTGATGGACTCGCTGACCCGTTTTGCCCAGGCAAAGCGCGAGATTGCTCTGGCGGTCGGTGAGCCACCCGCTACCAAGGGTTACCCGCCGTCGGTGTTTACCACGTTGCCCAATCTTGTGGAACGGGCAGGCAACGCTGATACTGGCGGTGGATCGATCACCGCTTTCTATACGGTACTGGTCGAGGGTGATGACACCAACGATCCCATTGCCGATGCCGCGCGCGCCATTCTGGACGGCCACATCATGCTGTCGCGGCGGCTCGCCGAGGCCGGTGTTTATCCGGCGATTGATGTTGAAGGCTCAATCAGCCGTGCCATGGCAGAAATTACTGCTGAGGCCCATCAGGAAGAGGTTCGCCGCTTCCGGCAAATCTTTGCCACCTACCGGCAGAATGAAGACCTGATTGCCGTTGGTGCCTACCGCCGCGGCGCTGATCCAAGAATTGATGAAGCTGTCGCAAAGTATCCGGAACTCCTTGAATTTATTCGGCAAAGCGTCACAGAAAAGGTCGTATTCAATCAAGGCTTGACCGATCTGAAGAAGACCTTGAAGACCGATCAGGCAACCGCTCAAACGGCTGGCACGGGCGTTGCACCTACTGAGGTGCTTCCGGCTGATGAGCCCGGATCGTGATTCGGTCAAAGCGACTGCACCGCATTGCTGACCATGTCGGTCAGGACCAGGAAGCAGCGGCCAGAGAGCTGGGTAGAAAGAGGCAGCATCTGCAGGAACAGGAGGAGCAACTTCAGCGTCTGCAGGAATATTGCCTCAATTACCACCAGCAACTGGCTGATGCACGGGCGCGTGGTGGTACTGCGGCCCAGATGGCGAACTACTCGCAGTTTCTGGTCCGGCTCAACGACGCGATCCGGCAGCAGGAGCAGAACGTTGCCGCTGCTGTGCGTGCGTTCGACCAGCAGCGACAGGTCTGGATTCAGGCCCGTGCGCGGACAAAAGCCGTGGAGAAGGCGGCCGATCGATGCGCGACCGAAGAGGCGCTAGACGAGGAAAGACGCGAACAGCGCCAGAACGATGATTTGAATTTGACTCGACAGAGACGAGGACACCAGACATGATGCCGCAGAATCTTGACGCAATCGTTTCCGCGCTATCCGGGGGAGCCGGTGCCACCGGCCTATTCAGGGGTGGCTTGGCCAATGAGGAAGGGGTTGCGGCCTGGACCGAAGCTTTGGCGATGTTCGAAACGGCCGGTGAGTCGGCTGGCGACATGCCAGTGTCCTTGATTGAAGATAATGCGGCCGCACTGGACTGGCTCGATCAGCTTGCGGAATTGAACATGATGGTTGATCAGGCGATGCAGTCTGAGCTGCCAATCGGAGAAGAGCTGCTGGCTGAACTTCAGAGTTTGCTGGGTGTGCTGGAAGACAGCATGAATTCGCTTGGCGACCCGGCCTTGCTGGGAAGTCTGCAGCAAAACCTGTCGCAACAGCTCGCCGATTTGCAGGTTGGAGCCGCGCAGCTATTGGAAGGAGCCGTTTCGGATAATCAGGCGCTGGACAGTGGCCAGGCTGCCCAAGTGGCCGCTGCATTGAGAGAAGCCGTTTCTACGCTCAATTCATTGAGTGAAAAGGTAGGGCAGATTGCTGTGGTTCCTGCGACGCAGGCCGGCTCGTTGCTGCAGTCCCTTGCCGCCATGGAGCAGTCGGTTCAGCGAGCAGGGCGCAGTGAAGCCGGCAGACTGTCATCTGGTCTGCAAGGTCTTGATCCATCGGCCGTCACTGCCCGGGATGCAGCGTTGTCCCGTTTGGCTGAACTGACTGCTGCTGCCCGAGAGGCGATTGACGGCAAAGGATTGGGCAAGGCCATGCCTGAGGTAACTCGCGCTGTTCTGCTAGCCCAGCAGTTTCAGATGGGTAATGCCACCCAGCCCGCACAGACTGAGTCATTAAATGCTCGAGCCGAAGGAGGCTTAGCCGGTTTGAGCGCAACAGCCGCGGCACCGCCGCGTGAACCAGCCTTGCCGCCGACGGCGCAGCTAATGGGTCAGCCCGGTGCTACGGCCGGTGAAATGCGGGCGGCCGCAGAACAGGCCATGCAGCGGGTCCTTTGGATGGCCGCCCGGGAAAAAGGGGTAAGCCAGGCCAGGCTCCAATTGCATCCCGAGCACCTGGGCAAGGTCGATGTGAAGCTGGAGGTATCGGGTCGTGAGGCCAATGTTGTGCTGAATGTCCAGAACGGCCCGGTTCGAGAAGCTATGGAAGCAATGCTGCCGCGGCTTCGTGACCAGCTTGAACAACAGGGCATCAATCTTGGGGATGCATCGGTGTTTGACTCCCAATCAGACGATGCGGCTCCTGAGAAGCGCTCTGGATCTGGTGGCGCGATCGATTCTATCGCCGAAAACCTTGACCCAGACGGTGATGACCCGGTGGTGCAGAGTGAACTGAATGTGCGCGGACGAGGCCTGCTTGACGCATACGCCTGATGTTGGACTACGTGTAGTAACTGCCTGAATTTAAAAGGTGACGGCCGATTGTGAAATCCAGCAACCGGCCGTCAAATTTTTGGCAGAAGGCGCATCATCCAGATGGCATGCGTTTTGCTCCGCTACTATGGTAAAAGACGTTTGAGTCTTTATCCATTAACGGAGTAGCGGTAGGAATGGCCAGACCCGACAGGCGCCCCATAGACGACGAGGAAGAAGAAGTCGTCGAGGAACAACCGAAGAAATCCCGAAAAAAGCTGTGGATCATTCTGTCGATCACCCTGCTGTTATTGCTGGGTGGCGGCGGAGCAGGTGCCTACTTTTACGTCTTTTCAGAGGCAGACCCCCTGGGGCTGCAGGCGGACCGTGAGGCTGCGGCAGACGAGCCCGAGCCGAGATTGCCGCCCATCTATTACGGGATGGATCCTGCCTTCGTGAACAATCTTTCCGGCACCGGGGGACGGCGCTTCATGCAGGTCAGCGTTCAGATCATGGCTCGCGACCCTGAAGTAATCGCTGCGGTCGAGCGACATGAACCGGTCATCCGCAACGATTTGATCATGCTTTTCTCTGATCAGACGCTGGAGTCGGTCGACAACACCGAAGGCAAGGAAGAATTGCGCCGCAAGAGTCTTGAGGCGGTGCGTTCAATTCTCAGAAACAATGAGGAAGCGGACGAGGTCGAGGAATTGTTCTTCACCTCGTTCATCGTTCAGTAGGCGGAAGCGAAACCCATGGCAGAAGACATCCTCAGCCAGGACGAAATTGATGCGTTGTTGCACGGCGTCGACGATGGTGATGTCGAGACCGAGGCCGGGGTCGAGGTGGACGGTGAATTCCGACCGTTTGACCTGGCCAGTCAGGATCGTATTGTCCGCGGGCGCATGCCCACGCTGGAGATGATTAACGAACGCTTTGCCAGGGCTTTCAGGATTGGTCTGTTCAACATGTTGCGACGTTCAGCCGAAATGTCGGTTGAAAGCGTGCAGATGATGAAGTTTCAGGAATACATGCACACCCTGGCCGTCCCGTCGAGTTTGAACCTGATGCGGGTCAGGCCGCTTAGGGGAACCAGCCTCCTGGTGATGGACGCCAAGCTGGTGTTTTCGGTGGTTGACAGTTTCTTTGGTGGTAGCGGTCGTTTTTACACGCGCATCGAAGGGCGCGAGTTCACGCCAGTGGAAATGCGCATCATCGAGCGCATGCGTCAGCTGGTGTTTGATGACCTCAAGGAAGCCTGGAAAATGGCGTTGGAAGTGGACTTCGAGTTCATGAACATGGAGGTCAATCCGCAGTTCGCCAACATTGTCAGTCCATCCGAAATCGTTGTGGTGACCCGATTCGGCGTTGAACTGGAAAGCGGTAGCGGTGAGATGCACGTCACCATGCCGTACTCGGCAATCGAGCCGATTCGCGAGATTCTTGATTCGGGCATGGCCTCGGATCGCATGGAAAAAGACGAGCGCTGGGCCAAGGCCTTGAGCGAAGAGATTCGCGATGCCGTGGTCGAAGTGCAGGTAGAACTCTGCCGAAAGCAGATCACGCTGCACGATCTGATGATGATGCGTCCCGGCGATGTGATTCCAATTGATTTGCCCGAAACCATGCCTTTGAAAGCGGCCGGTGTGCCATGTTTCAGGGGTGTGGTGGGTCGTTCTGATGAGAATTATGCGATCAAGATCACGGACCGAATCGATGCCGATTCCCTGCCATCGAAAAAACGCAAGGCAAAGGAGGCCTGAAGCGCATGAGCGAAGAAAACGACCCGATTGATGAGCTGATGGGCGACGACGGCGTGCCGGAGGCGATGAGTGCCGAGGAAGCCGCGCAGATGGCGGCTTTCGAGAATCTGGAAGATGATGCCGAGCCGCAACAGGGTGACGTTAATCTCGATTTGATTCAGGATGTTCCTGTCACTCTCGCGATGGAAGTCGGTCGCACAGAAATCAGCATTCGCAATCTCCTGCAGCTCAACCAGGGTTCTGTGGTCGAACTCGACCGCACAGCCGGTGAGCCATTGGACGTGTTTGTGAACGGCACACTGGTGGCCCATGGCGAAGTGGTGGTGGTCAACGAGAAGTTCGGCATTCGTTTGACCGACGTCATCAGCCCGACCGAGCGCATCAAGAAGCTGCAATGACCATCTGGCCGCCGGCTATGACCCGGATCTGCGCGGGCTACCTGGCGCTGTTGGGCTCTGCGGCCGCTTTCGCCCAGGAAGATCGAGTGGAGGCAGCGCAGAGCCTGACTCGGGTTGCGTTCGGCATGCTCGCCGTTGTGGTTCTGATCTTCGGTCTGGCGTGGGCGGTACGCCGTTTTTCTTTGTTCCAGGGCTTTCAGCGCGATGGCAATGACGCCATCACGGTGCAGGCCCAACTCTCTGTTGGCCCCAAGGAAAGGGTGCTTCTCATCGAGGTCGAAGGGCAGAAAATGCTCATCGGCGTCGCCCCAGGTTACATCACGCGACTTGATGGTTCTGGCCTTCCGGCCGGGGCTGGCAAGGACTTTGCAGAGCATTTGCAGGCAAGTCGCGAGGCACGTTAAAACATGACAAGGTTTGGCCTTTTTGTTGGCCTGACCCTCCTCATCATTCCGAATCTGTTGATGGCCGCGCCGGCAAGTCTGCCGGGCATGGAAGTCTTGACGATTACGCAAAGTGATGACGGTGGGCAGACCTGGAGCTTGACGCTTCAGGTTCTGATCCTGATGACGGTGCTGACGCTGCTGCCGTCAATCCTTTTGATGATGACCTCGTTTACGCGCATCATCGTCGTGCTGGCGATCATGCGGCAGGCCATGGGCACCGCAACCACACCGCCCAATGCGGTTCTCATTGGTCTCGCGCTGTTCCTGACGTTTTTCATCATGTCTCCCGTGCTTTACGAGATGAACGACGTGGCCGTTCAACCTTACCTGGCCGAGGAGATGACCATGCAGGAGGCCTGGGAAGTTGGCAAGGAGCCCCTGCATCGATTCATGCGAAACCACGTGCGCGGACGGGATCTGGAAATGTTCGCTGCAATGGCTGGCTACACCGATACCTTCGAGGATCCGTCGAATATTCCTTTCTCGATTCTGGTGCCCTCATTTCTCACCAGTGAACTGAAGACCGCGTTCCAGATCGGGTTTCTGATTTACATCCCGTTCGTGATTATTGACCTTGTGGTGGCCAGTGTCTTGATGTCGATGGGCATGATGATGCTCTCGCCGATGCTGGTCTCACTTCCATTCAAGCTGATGCTTTTTGTGTTGGTGGATGGCTGGGGGCTGATCACTGGTACTTTGGCCGCCAGCTTCTTTCCAGGAGTGATATGACGATGTCACCTGACCTTGTAATGGATATTGGACGCGAAGCCCTCTGGACGATTGCCTTGCTACTGGCGCCGATGCTGCTGTCGGCGCTGGCGGCGGGTTTATTGATTGGCATGTTTCAGGCGGCTACGCAGATCAACGAGATGACATTGAGCTTTATTCCAAAGCTCGCCATTCTGATCCTTGCCCTTGCGATCGCCGGTCCGTTCATGCTGGATCTCATAACCAGCTATATGCGGGAACTGGTCACCGGGATTCCGGCGATGCTCGAACTCAACTGAGTCGACCATGATCGAGTTCAGCGAAGCGCAGTTGCTGTCCTGGCTTGGTCAGTTCATATGGCCGTTCTTCCGTATCGGTGGAATGCTGATGGTCGCTCCGTTGTTCGCGTCCAGTTTCATTCCTGTTCGCATCCGTCTGGTGCTGGCGTTGAGCCTGTCTGCCGCGATCATCCCGCTGCTACCCCCGCCGCCGGAGGTTATTCCGTTCTCAGCGCTTGGTCTTTTCATCGGCGTGCAGCAGCTGGTGATCGGCATGACGGCGGGCTTTGTTCTGCAGCTCGTGTTCGATGCCATTGTGGTCGGCTTTCAGACCGTGGCGATGAGCATGGGGCTGGGTTTTGCCGTAATGGTGGACAGCCAGCGTGGCCAGCAGGTGCCGATGCTGAGCCAGTTTCATTTCATCATCGCCATCCTGCTGTTTCTGGCCATGGATGGTCATCTCATGATGATCGGACTGATGATCGACAGCTTTGAGTATCTGCCTGTCGGTGCGACCGGCATTGACGCGGAGGGTTTTCGCCAGATTGCAGCCTGGGGCACTCACATGTTCGCCGGTGCGCTCCGCGTGGCCTTGCCCGCAGCGACGGCGATTCTGCTGGTCAACCTCTCGATTGGCGTCATCAGTCGCGCCGCCCCGACCCTGAACCTGTTTGCCGTCGGGTTCCCGATCACCATGCTGACCGGCTATCTGGTGATGATGGTTAGCTTGCCCATGCTCGACTTTTCACTGCGCATCTTGCTGGAAAAAGCCTGGGCTTCGATTTTTGCGTTGTGGGGAGGCTGAGTCATGGCTGAGAACGACACTAGTCAGGAACGCACGGAAGAACCGACCCCTAAACGACTTGAGGATGCCCGCAAGAAAGGGCAGGTGCCCCGCTCGCGCGAGTTGAGCATGACGCTGGTCATGCTGGTTGGATCCGTCACCATCCTGTTCATGGGGGAGCAGCTGGCGGGCGGTATTGCCGATGTCATGCGGGCAGGGTTCGACTTCGATCAGAAGAAGCTGGCCAGTCACGAGGCGATGATGCAGTTCTTCACCGAGCAGGCCATGCACGCCATCGTGACCTTGTTGCCCTTGCTGATCATCCTGCTGGTGACGGCGGTGATGGCACCGGCCACGATCGGCGGTTGGAATTTCAGCTTTCAGGCGCTGCAGCCCAAACTTGAGCGGCTCGACCCGATCAAGGGTCTGAAGCGTGTCTTTGGGCCTAAGGGTTTGATGGAGTTGCTGAAGACCATGGCCAAGTTTCTGGTGGTAGGTATTGCCGCGGCGATTCTACTGACGGCGCTGGCACCGCGCTTTGCTGGACTGTCCATGCTGGATTCGGTGCCGTCCATGGTGGAAGCGACCTCCATGGTTGCTTTTGCGCTGATCGTTTTGAGCGCCACGCTGATCATCATCGCGGCCATCGATGTGCCATTCCAGGTTTATCAGCACACCAAGCAGCTGAAAATGACGCGCCAGGAAGTGCGCGACGAGATGAAGCAGACCGAAGGCAAGCCTGAGGTCAAGGCCAAGATCAGACAACTGCAGCAGGAAATCGCCAGCCGCCGGATGATGGAAGACGTGCCCAAGGCCGACGTCGTGATCACCAACCCGACCCATTTTGCCGTGGCCCTGCGCTATGAGGCCGGGAAAATGGAAGCGCCCGTTTTGGTTGCAAAGGGTGCTGACCTTGTTGCCGCTGCGATCCGACAGCTCGCCGAGGAGCACGATGTTCCGCTGCTCGAAGCCCCGCCGCTGGCGCGCGCTTTGTTCCACTCGGTTGATATTGGGCAGGCGATCCCCGCCGGGCTGTACGTGGCCGTGGCCGAGGTGTTGAGCTGGGTGTATCAGATCCGGCGTTTGGGTGGCACTGACAGCGAGCCGCGGCCGCCTAAGATCGACTTTGACGAGACCGATTGGGTGCCGAAGCGGTTCCGTGGAGATCGCGGTCGGGGGGCGAGCGCGTGATCCCGTTTCGGTTCTTCGAACGGAGCAGTCTGGGGGGGCTTGTGACAGCTTCTCGTCGCTTGGGAGCCAGTTGAATCAGATCCTTGGTGCGGGACTTTCATGGGTCTTGGCTACCCACATGGTCCTCGCGTCATCTCCTGCTTTTGATAAAAATAGAAATAAAAACAACAAAATAAGGCGGTGGCCTGTTTTTTGCAGCTGAAGGCTGGACTAGAACAGAGAGCTGGAAACAGGGTCAATGAACAGCACCAATCTGCCGGTGTTCATGCAGCGAATTTCGATTGTCGGACTGGCCGCGCCGCTACTGGTGCTGGTCGTTCTGGCCATGGTCGTGCTGCCGCTGCCACCGATCATGCTCGACATGCTGTTTACGTTCAACATCACGCTGTCGATTGCGGTGATTCTGGGCGTGATCTACGTCGCACGCCCACTGGACTTCGGCGTCTTCCCAACCGTTCTACTCGTCGCCACCTTGCTCCGTCTTGCACTGAACATCGCTTCAACCCGTCTGGTGCTGCTGGAAGGCCATACCGGAACGGATGCGGCCGGCAAGGTCATCGAGTCTTTCGGTGAGTTCGTCATCGGCGGCAACTACGCCGTCGGTATCGTCGTTTTCGCCATTCTCGTTGTCATCAACTTTGTGGTCGTGACCAAGGGCGCCACGCGGGTCTCCGAGGTCAGCGCCCGATTCACACTCGATGCCATGCCCGGCAAGCAGATGGCGATCGATGCCGATATGAATGCCGGCATCATCAGCCAGGACGAGGCGCGACTGCGGCGTGAGGAAGTCCGGCAGGAAGGTGACTTCTAC
>JAZBPR010000255.1:0-14471 GCA_036351735.1 Wenzhouxiangella sp.
CGCCGTCGTCGTTGGTGGTGATGTACTCGGGAAGGAAGACATAGTTCTGCGGCGGCAGCGTGCCGCCGCCGAGACAAATGGAGCCCGGGTCGCCCTGGGCCTCGACCCGGAAATCCTGGACAAAGGTCGGCAGCAGCGGCGCGACGAAGAAACCCTCGTCGGGCTGGCGATCGATGTAGAAGTACAGGGCATCGCCGTCCACGTCGCTGGCCGTCAGCTGGACTTCGACTTCCTCGAAAGAAATCGCATCGGCGATCACGTCGTCGGCGACCGGCGCATTGTTGCTGCCGGTCAGCTTGACGTTGATGGTCTGATCGACCCACGGCGAGGCGTTGCCCGAGGCGTCGACCGCCCGCCAGCGCACGGTGGTGACGCCGAAGGGAAAGTCGACCGGCCCGTCGAACTCGATCGTCGGCTCGAGGTCGGCAATGTCGAAGACCTGGGGCGAGCCGGTCTCGACAACGACGGGCGCAGTATTCGACTCGACCACGACCGGCGGCGGCGGCGCGATCTGCGGCGGTAGCGTGTCCTCGACGATGATGGTCTGGGCCAGCGTGGACTGGTTGACGCCGCCGCCGCGCGCGGGCCCTGCATCGCGCGCGGTCCAGGTGATCGGATGGCTGCCCAGCGGCAGGAAAGTCGGCAGCGGCACGCTGACCTGCGGCGTGCGATTGCAGGCGTCGGTGGCGACGATCGAGTCGCGCAGCAGATCGCGGAAGGCCAGCGTCGACGCACCGCCCGGCTCCAGCGCTTCGACCCGGAAGGTGGCCAGCGCCGGATCGACGAAGCCGAGCGAAGGCGGCGTGGTGTCGAGTACGCGAACTGCTTGTGTGGCTAGGCTCACCACGCCGGTCGGGTAACTCTCCAGGAACTCGCCGGCAACCTCGCCACGCACCTCCTGATAGATGTTCTTCAGCACCGCCTTGGCGATGCCCTTCTTCGAGCCCGGCGGCGTGCCGGGGACATAGATTGGCGGCAGCGTGTCGAGCAGCTCGATCTGGGTCTCGGCGCGCCAGGTGACCGGGTGCTGTCCGACCGGCAGGCGCAGTGTACGGTCCAGGTCGATCGGACAGGGCCCACCGGTGTTGCTGATCGGCACGCTCCCATCAAGGGCGCAGCCGACCGCGTTGAACACCTCGTTGCTCGGTGCGCGGATGCCGAACGGCCCGATCTCGGCAACGAACTGCGGCTCTGGAATTTCCTGCAGGAAGCCCGGCGGGGCCTCGCCGGGCAACAGCATCCGGAGCTCGACCGGCGTGTTGTAGTGAAACACTCTCGGCGTACCGAAACCTCTGGACGACGGGGTCTGGGTGAACGTCCAGTTCCCCAGCACCTTGTACGGCACGCCCATGAAGTCCTCGCGGGCGCCGGCGATGATCGGCTGGCTGAAGTCGTAGGCGCAGTTCGGACCGTCAGCGGTCGCCACGTTCGGCTCGACCTCGATGTCGGCGGGCGCGTCTAGCACCGCGGGGCAGAACTTCAGACCAAGGTTGGCCGCCCAGGCCGGCACCTGACCGAGCAGGTAGTCCCAGGGCGGATTCGGCACCAGACCAATGCCAAAGGCGACGGAAAAGGGCGCTGTAAAGGCGCCGATACAGAGCAGATTGCGGTCATTCTTGCTGAGCCGGCCCTGATCAAGACGTGTTTCGATGCCGTTGAGTGCGGATGCCAAATCCCGATGTTTCAGCGCCCGCAGATTATCGAGCGCAGTGCGGAGCTCCGCCTCGGTCTTGGGCATGCCATGCGGGATGTGTTCCTCGGCCGAGAACGGGGTTGGAATGACCTCATCGGCGAAGGTCTGCGCGGCCGGCAACGTGACCGCAGGGATCAGGAATAGCAGCTGCAGGCTTTTGAAACGGGCGCGGTTCATCAAAGCGTTCATCTTTCGGTCTATCGCTCAGTCCATGTATTCAGTTCGGTGCTCCCTGACGGGCCGCAGCCATAGGTCTATCGCCAGAGGAAACGGAGGCTTGCATAGACCACTGCGCCGTTTTCGGCATAATCGGATCACACGCGATTACAGGATCAAGCATGGCCGAGCAAACGGCACCGCCCGAGCACCCGCTGCTGACCGAGCTGCTCAGACGCTCGGCCGACGGCGATCGCGCCGCGCGCGACCGGGTCTGGGCCGAGGTGCACCACAAGCTTCGCGCGCTGGCCCGCAGCCGTCTGGCGCGAGAGGCGCCGGTGACCTGTCAACCCACCGAACTGGTTCATGAGGCCTTCGTGAAACTCTCCGGTCCTGGCGTGGAACCGCGCGACCGCAATCACTTCCTGGCGCTGGCTGCGGTGGCCATGCGCCAGGTGCTGGTCGACCAGGCGCGCAGTCGCCATCGCCAGAAGCGCGGCAATGGCGTGCGACCACTGACCCTTGATACTCATGCGGGTTCTGGTTCCGAGGCGACCACGCACGCCATTGATGTTCTCGACCTGCATAACGCGATCGACGAGTTAGCCGCGGCCGATCCGCGCAAGGCCGAAGCTGTGGTCTTGAGCTACTTTGGCGGCCTGACCGACGATGAAGTCGCGACCGCACTGGACATCTCACCGGCCACCGCCAAGCGCGACCTGCGCACGGCGCGGGCATGGCTGGGCACCATGCTGGCACCGGACCGGTGAATCGCGACGAATTCCATCGGCTGGACATGTGGTTCCAGCGTGCCGTCGCGGCGGACGATCGCGCCTCTGTGATTGAAGCCTGCCGCATCGAAGATCCGGCTCTGGTCGAACAACTTGAGGCCATGCTGGCTGTCGACAGCAGACAGGGCCAGTCCGGGGACCCGCTGCAGCAGGCCGTGGCCGCCGAGGTCGCCGCTGAACTCGACTTGGCAGCGCCCGAGCGGATCGGCCCGTTCGAAGTGGTCCGACGACTTGGCGCAGGCGGCATGGGCGTCGTCTACCTATGCCGTCGATTCGACCACGATTTTGAACAGCTGGTCGCCGTTAAGCGCCTGGCGATGGCCGGCGACTCCGATTTCGCGCGCAAACGGCTGATGATGGAGCGCCGCGTGCTGGCCAGCCTCCGCCACCCCAACATCGCCCAGCTGATCGACGGAGGCGAGCAGACCGATGGCACGCCGTGGGTTGCCATGGAATACATCGACGGCCAGCCAATCGACCGCTGGGTTGAACAACAGAAGCTGGGGCGGCGCGACCGCGTTCGGTGCTTTCAGAGTCTTTGCGATGCGGTGCAGTTCGCTCACCGCAACCTGGTCGTACACCGCGACATCAAGACCGCGAACGTTCTGATCGATACTCACGGCCAGCTAAAGCTCTTGGACTTCGGGATCGCCAAACTGCTGGACAACGTCGAGCCAAACGACACCGTGCTGACCGTGGCCTCGACAATGACTCCGCACTACGCCAGCCCCGAACAGGTTCGGGGCGAGCCCGTCACTCCTGCCACGGACGTCTACTCGCTGGGTGTGCTGTTGTTCGAGCTGCTGGCCGGGCGACGTCCCTATGACTTTTCGACAAGACGCCCGACCGAGGTCGAACGCATCGTCTGCGAGGTCGAAGCGCCGCCGGTGGGCGGCAAGAACTCGCGGGATCTGGACTGCATCATCGGCCGGGCCATGCACAAGGATCCCACGCGACGATATGCCAGCGCCCGCGAACTCGCCGATGACCTGCAGCGCTGGCTGGACGGCCGCCCGGTCGAAGCCCGCCCCGACAGCGCGCTGTACCGTGCCGGCCGGTTTATCAGGCGGCATCCGTTCGGGGCCGGTACCGCAGCACTGATCACCTTGCTGGTCATCGGCTTCAGTGCAACCATGACCTGGCAGGCCTATCTGCTGGAACAGGAACGCGACACGGCCGAGAGAGAAGCCCGGGTGGCGCAGGAGACCTCCGACTTTCTGATCGAGCTGTTCTCCATCTCGGATCCCCGTGAACACAACCCAGCCGATGTCCGCGCTCGCGACATGCTGGACCTCGCGGCCGAACGCCTGCCGGGGGCGCTGGAAAGCGATCCGCTTACCCGAGCCCAGTTAATGCATGTCATCGGATTGGCATACTCGAACCTCGGAATCGGCGAGCGCGGTATCGAGTTGCTACGCGATGCAATGAATCTGCGCATTGAACACGCCGGCGAGAACAGCGCGCTGGTTGCGGACTCACGCAACCGGCTGGGCAACGCGCTGAGGCGTTTCGGCTTCATGAGAGAGGCCGAACCGTTGCTAGTCCGCGCCTTGGAATGGCGCGCAGAAAACGGTCCAGTCGACCAGGATCTCGCTGATTCCTATAACAATGTCGGTCTGCTGCAGAACGAGCTCGGCTACTACGAAGAGGCTGAGAAGGCGCTTCGTCATGCTATCGCGCTGCACCGGCAGGTCGATGGACAGAACACTTCTGCTGCTGCGGCACCGTTACACAACCTGGCACTTTCGTTACGCCGGCAGCAACGCTTCGACGACGCCGCGACCGCGGCCGCCGAATCCGTAGCCATCAAGCGAGCGACAGAGGGCTGGAGCTTGTCCTCGTTGGCTGTCACCCTCGCCGTGCTCGCCAACATTGAGCGCCAGCGGGGTGATCTGGACGCCGCACTGGCCTATTCGAGCGAGTCGCTTGGCCTGCGCGAGCAGGTCTTCGGGCGCGACAACCTGTTGATCGCCAGCGGCCTGGTGACCCATGGCAGCATCATCGAGGCGATGGGCGATCTGGCCCAGGCCGAGGCCCTGAAGCGCGAGGCCGTGGCCCTATACGCGGCGGCAGATCAGCTCGACAGCTTGCGGGCAGCCGATATCCAGCTCGGGCTCGGCCGGCTGTTACTCGACCAGAACCGATTCGACGAGGCAGGCCAGCTGCTGAAACGTGCCGCCGCCAGCGCCCGTCGCGAACTCCCGGCAGGAAGCCCCGAACTCGAGCGCTTCGAGGCTGCGCTCGCTCAGCTTGGACGCGTCAATTGACCACACGGCATGCCCGCGATGCAGGACCGGACACCCATCGTCACGGGCCGGCGTGGTCAGGCGCATGGGCTTTGGAATCTGCTCAGGCCGAACCGACGTCAGCTAGACCAGCCAGCCATTCGTCGTCAGAGCCATCGGCAATGTCCTCAAACAGGAAGGTCGAGAGATACCGCTCGCCGGTATCGGCGACCATGGCTAGGATGGAAGCTCCCTCGGGGGCCTGCTCGGCAACTTTTAGGGCAGCGGCCACCGAGCCACCACCCGAGATTCCAGTAAAAATTCCCTCTTTAGAAGCCAGCGCCAGAGCGGTATCTCTCGCCTCCTCGTCGGTCACCGGCACAATCTCGTCGGCGACATCAGGGTTTAAGACATCGGGAATGAAATCGGGTGTCCACCCCTGAATCTTGTGAGGTGTCCATTCCTTGCCCGAAAGCAGCGCGGCACCGGCTGGTTCGGTCGCTACGATCTTGACATCAGGGCGTGCCAGCTTGAGCATTTGTCCCGCTCCGGTCATCGTCCCGCCAGTGCCCCAGGCGGTGACGAAATAATCCAGCCGCTGGTTGGCAAAATCGCGCAGGATTTCAGGCCCGGTGGTGTTGCGGTGATAGGCCGGGTTGGCAGTGTTCTCAAACTGTCGGGCCAGAAACCAGCCGTGCTGCTCGGCCAATTCCTTTGCTTTCTTGACCATTCCCGAACCTCGCTCTGCCGCGGGCGTCAGGATCACCTTGGCGCCCAGCGCCCGCATCAGTTTCCGCCGTTCAATCGAGAACGTCTCAACCATCACCGCGACAAACGGATGCCCACGGGCAGCACACACCATTGCCAGCGCGATACCTGTGTTACCGGAGGTGGCCTCAATGACGGTTTGACCCGGCTTGAGATCACCGCGGCGCGTGGCGTCATCGATGATCGCGATGGCCAATCGGTCCTTCACCGAAGCCATGGGGTTGAAGAATTCAAGCTTGGCGAAAAGATCTACATGTGCTGGCCCAACCCGGTTCAAGCGCACCACGGGCGTGTGGCCGATCGTTTGCAAAATGTCGTCATAAATCATGTCGGTTACCTCCAGTCCGCGTGCCCGCATTGGAACGGAAACTCCGTGAAGGATTCCTGAGCCGATTTTTGCGGCCGTCGCACCCCGGAGCGCTTCAGACCCCTATAATCGGGCGCCAAAAGCAGTGCCTGCTCCGGCTGATCCCAAGCTAATGAAGGCGAGCAAGATGAACCGCGAAGAACTAGTCGACATTTTGATGAAGGAATTTGATCGCAATGGGGATGGCGCCCTGTCCCGCGGCGAATTCCGTGATCTGGTCAAGTACCTGATTGGCGAGCACGGCGTTCGGATCAGCTCGAGTATCTTCGAGCAGTTCGACCGTGACCACGACAACGCGATCGAACGCGACGAACTGCTCGAGCTGATCGACGAATACTGGCTTTAGTCGGTCAGAAGGTCTGCAATCAGCGACCAGGCAGCGCCCTCTGTCACCAAGACATCGAAGTGACCGGCCGGCGGAGGTAGACGATGCAGTGTCGCTGCACCTCCCAGTTCACGGATGAGCGCCGAGAAACGGATGCTCTGATCGAGTGGAACAATGCGATCTTCAATCGCGTGCACCAGATCGGTTCGAATCCCTGGGGCCGGGTTTTCCTGGGGACTGACCGCGCGGTAACGCTCCGCACGCTCTTCGGGGCCGCCGCCCATGACACGACGGGCACCCAGCGGACACCCTCTTTCCCCTTCGGCGTAGCCCGCCATGTCGGTAATCGGGGCCAGCGCAATCACTCGCTGAACCCGCAGAGGGTTCGAACTGTTCAGGGGGTGGTCCGAATCAAAGCCCGGCCGTGCTGCCAGCCAAAGCGCGAGCTGTCCGCCGGCTGAATGCCCCAACACGATGATCTGACCCAAATCCAGGTGATACGAATCCGCCAGATCTGGCAGCTTGTCCAGTGCGGTCGCCACATCGTTAAAAGTCGCGGGCCAGAGATCTTCTCCTTCTGAAGGCCGACGATACTCGATCGTCCACGTCGCCCACCCCAGCCCGGTGATTGCCTCTGCGAGGGGACGCACATGGGTCAGATCAAAATCCGGCAGCCAGCAGCCACCGTGAATCAGTACGACCACCGGATGGGGGCCGGACTTTTCGGGCAAACGCAGTTCCCCAAATTGATCGGGGTGCTCTCCATAAGCCACCACGTTGTCGGCGGCGCCGGCCGGCTGCGAAATCACCTGCTCCCACGTCGCAGGACCATCGGTCGGGCCATCGGCCCAGGCCCAACTGCAAAGGGTCAACCCCATCAAGGCAGCCGCTAGTTTGACGATTGGACTTTTCATGAACGGATCCGCACACCCATCGGAAATTGAGATTGTGGCACCACCCTCATTCTCTTGGGCTGTCAGAACAGCCGCAACTGTTTTTGGTCGGACTGTTTGCGTTTAGTGCGAGATGGCCTGCGGCTGCCCAAAGCGCGCTGTACTTCCTGCGCCTGTGCAGCAAACCCCGGGCGCTTCCGGTAATCAGCAAGAACCCACTTTGCCCGGCGGGCCGCCACCTGATGATCGACAATGGGCTCAGGATAGTCTCCGGCGCCAAAACGCTGGCGCTTCGCCTGTCCCAACTTCCAAGGCTCAAAGCACTGTTCCGAGGGTACACCGCTCAACTCTGGAACCCAGCGCTGCACGAAGAGGGCCTCCGGATCCTGATCTCTCGCTTGTTTGACCGGATTGTAGATGCGCAAAGTATTGATGCCCGTTGTCCCGGACTGCATTTGACACTGGTTGTAATGGATTCCAGGCTCGTAATCCGTAAACAGACGGGCAAGGTGTAGTGACGGCTCGCGCCAGTGAAGCCAGAGATGATAGGCAGCAAAGCTCATCAGAAGAGCGCGCATCCGGAAATTAAGCCAGCCCGTGTGGACCAGAAAGCGCATGCAGGCATCAACCAACGGATAACCCGTTCTGCCCTCGCTCCACGCGCAGAACTTCTCGCGATTGAAGTCTTTTTCGCGCATCCCGTCAAAACCGCGATGGACGTTTTCGAACTCCAGTCGCGGCTGCTGCTCCAACTTCTGGATAAAGTGGCAATGCCAGTGAAGCCGCTGGTCGAAGTGGCGAAACGATCTGACCAACCGTGACTCACCTGCGTCTTTTGCATGATCAATTCTGCTTCGGGTTTGCTGGACGATCTGCCGCAAACTCAGCGTTCCATAAGCAATGTGCGGACTCAAGCGAGAACCCGCCGTCTGCGCTGACAGTGGAGAAGAAATCCCTCCTCGATAGCGACTACCGCGGTCACTGAGGAAACTGTCGAGCACCTTGGTGCCCTGCTCTAGACCTCCCTGTTGTGGTTTACGACATTCCAAAGCGTACTTGGCCGGCGCACCATCAAACGGGCGGTCTGAAAGATCTGCGTCAACAACCGTCGGCAGCGCGGAAGGAGGTGGAAGCGCGGGCTCAGCCATGAACCGCTCCCAACAGCCAGCCCAACCGGTTCGCTCTCGCAGCCCCCGAACCACACCAAACTGCGGATACTCATGAAACCGAACGTTCCGCCGCCTGGCCCAGGCGCGAACCGCTTTATCACGCTCAAAAGTCCAGGCATTGCCCGTCTCCTCATGTGCGAAAACGTCGGCGAACCTCCAGCGTGCGTGCAGTCTTTCCATGACTTCGACAGCGTTGCCCTGCATGACGAACAGCCCCTGCCCCAAACTGACCAAACGGGTGTGCAGAGCAAGCAAGGACTCGGCGATGAACTGCTGCTGACGTTGGCTGGTGTCAGGCTGCCGCCAGTACTCCGGCTCGACGATGTAAATCGGCAAAACCGGCCCTCGACGACTGGCTTCGACCAGGGGTCGATGATCGTCGATGCGAAGATCGCGTTTGAACCAGACCAGCTGAATCTCCACGACTCAAGCCCGGTTCCGATTTCGGCGACAGCGCTCGGAGCAGTAGCGAACCTCGTCCCAGCAATCACGCCATTTTTTTCGCCAGCTAAACGGCCTCTGGCAGACCGGACAGGTTTTTTGAGGGAGCTCGGACTTTTGCACCCCGCCTATTTGAGCAAACCGGCCGAAATACGCGGTGAATCAAGCCTTGACGACCGTCACCGCACCGCATGCCAGCGGGTCTGGCGACCGGCTAGGTAAACCACCCGCCCGCCATCAAAAATCGCAGTCTGCTCCAACTTGATATTGACCGGCTGGTCATCCCACTCGGGCACCGGTATCTTGATGCTGCCTTCAATGGCATAGGCTGTGTTGGGGAATAGCCGCCAATCTCCCGTACCTTCGATCGCGCCGGGCTTGTCCCACATCCCAATGGTCGGGCCCGGACCATGCCCAAAATTGCCAATCGGGTGGGTGTAGATATTAAATGACCATGGCTCATCACCCATGGCAGCCTGAGCATTGGCGAGGATTTCATTGCCTGACAGACCCGTCTCGAACTCGGCAGTCAGCAGATCCTGCCAGCGATTACCCTGTGCCAGAGCGGCCTTGAGGCCTGCAGGCACGTCGGCTTCGCCCGGATTGAGCACGTACGCCATTTCCTGGGTATCGGTACATAACTTGAAATAGCAGATGCCCACGTCGGTGTGGAGCACATCACCCGGCTGAATCACGCCGCTTTCTCCGCAGAACGGCGTCTCGTCGTCGCATTCGGTGCCTGGACGCTGCAGGTTGACATAAGGCATGAACCAGATCGGCAGCCCCAGCGCCTCAAAACGCTGGCGCAGGAACCATGCAACATCATCGGTGGTTGTGACGCCGGGCGTAATCGCTCGACTGGAAAAGCCTTCCGCAATCACCCCGCGCGCGATCGCGACGATATGCGGGTAGACCGCCAATTCCTGCTCGGTCCGGGTCTCCAGCCAACGAACGACCAGGTCTTCCGCAGAAACGAGCCGATCGTCGAAGCCAGCCGGCAAGACACCCAATAGCTTCTGGTGCAGACCATGGGTCAGGCCATCGGCTTCGGGCCAGGTCGATGAAACGTTGATACCAATGGTTGCCGGATCGCGTTCGGCAATCAGGTCTCCCAACGCTTTCCACTGCGCATCCAGCGATTCGCCAGACCAAGCGGCCTCATACGGTTCACCCAGGGGGTAGCGATTGACCGTCAGACGGTCAAGCGAGCCGTCTTCGCCCATCGCAAAGACCAGCATGGTCGTTCGGCGAGCCGCAAAGCTGGGCTGGGGAACCAACGTGAAATACACCGGGTCTTCGGCGTACTCCCGATTCAGTACCAGCCACATGTCGAGCCCGGCCTCGGCCATCAGCCGCGGCAACAAATTCTCCAGACGATCGATCAACAGACGATTCTCCGGCTCAACTCTGGCCCGGGAATCAACGACCGCGTGACTGCCAGGCTGCACGACAACACCTTGTTCAGCCTCAGCCCAGGCAGCAGGCACTGCGATCGAGGAAACAGCCGCGCAGGCGACCAACAGTCGGCGATAGAGTTGAGAAATCATGCGTCTTACCTTATTCGTAGGAGGATCGGTTTTGGTCGCTGGCTAGTGTAGCCGTGAACTTCAGCCGATGCAGTCAGGGCATCTGGCGATGACTCTTGAATAAATCGGCGAGTTGGTCCAGATCGACATTTCCGCCGGTCAGGATCACGCCCACCCTGGCCCCCTGAACATCCACCTTGCCATCAAGAATCGCTGCCAAGGGAACGGCGCAAGAGGGTTCAATGATGATCTTCATCCGTTCCCAGACCTGCCGCAAGGCCGACACAATGGCGGTTTCCGATACGGTTACAACTTCATCGACATCCCGCTGGATGACCGCAAAGGTCAACGGGCCAAGCGTCGTGCGCAACCCGTCGGCAATGGTAGTCAGCGCAGAAGCGGGTTCGATCTGGCCTGATCGAAACGAGCGCGCGGCATCGTCTGCATTGTCCGGCTCGGCAGCGACCACACGGCACGATGGGGCCAGATGACGTGCAGCAATGGCAGTGCCACTGATCAGCCCTCCGCCGCCAACCGGCGCAATCACCACATCAAGGTCCGGGCAGTCCTCAAGCAGTTCCTTAGCCGCTGTGCCCTGTCCGGCGATCACATCCGGATGGTTGTAAGGGGGAACGAAAACACCACCTCGCTCGCTCAGAATTCGATCAACGGCGGCCTCACGGGCCGGCGTATTCGGCTCGCAAAAGATGACCTCTGCGCCATAGCCCCGGACCGCCTCAACCTTCACGCGGGCCGCGTTGTCTGGCATCACGACCACCGCCGGATAAGCCTTGATGGAAGCCGCCAGAGCCACGGCCTGGCCATGGTTCCCCGACGAATGGGTCACAACACCGCATCTTCCCTCTTCAGGGTGCAAGACGCTGACCGCGTTACAAGCGCCTCTAAACTTGAATGCACCCACTTTCTGAAAGTTCTCGCACTTAAAGAACAGTTTGGCGCCGGTCTGCTCATCGAAATAGGCGGACCTCATGACTGGTGTCCGGTGCGCCAGCCCAGACAGCCGTTTTGCGGCCGCAGCGATGTCAGAAAAATCGGGGAGCTTCAATACAGCCTCGTTCGTCAACAGTTCTTACTCCTGGCCAGGCACGTGCCGCAGAATGAATCCAATTGGCTCTAGCCTATACTGACGCCTTTCCTTAAGAAAAGCCTTAGGCCATGTGGGTTGTTGGATGGTCCATATTTCGCTGGGTCTTGTTGGCGCTGATTCTGTTGTGGATCACGGTCGCGGTCTGGAACGTAGCCAAGCCCTTGCCGGCCGGCCTGTCTTTTGAAGGGCTCTTTCACCCCACAAGCGAGATTGAGTTCTTGGCCGACCTGACCTGGGTCGATGAGGCTGGAGTTCGCCACACCGACCACCAGATCTTTGCGCGTCAACTGAGCATGATCGCTCAGGCGGAAAAACTGATCGTGGCAGACCTTTTCTTGTTTAACGAGTTTGCCGGCGACCCCGATGGGAAGGGTCTGAAACCTTTGGCCGACCAACTCACCGAAGCACTTATCCGGCGCAAGGCTGAGCGACCCGCGCTCCAGATCATCTTTATTTCAGATCCGATCAACACCCTGTACGGCGGTGTGGACTCCGAGCATTTGAACAACCTGCAAAGTGCGGGGGTCGAGGTTGTGATCACCGATCTGGACCGCCTGCGCGACTCCAATCCTCTCTGGAGTGCAACTTGGCGCCTGTGCTGTCGCTGGTTCGGCAACTCTGATGCAGGCGGGTGGCTCCCCAATCCGGTCGGAGACGGGAAAGTGAGCTTGCGAACCTGGCTGCGACTTGCAAACTTCAAGGCCAACCATCGCAAGACGCTGGTGGTCGATCACGGCGAGCAGTGGCAGGCGCTGGTCACCTCGGCAAACCCCCACGATGCCTCCAGTGCACACGGGAATACCGCGCTGGTCGTGACCGGTACGGCCGCCTTCGACCTGATCCGTTCTGAACGGGCCATCGCGGACTTCTCGGCCCCCACTGTGGCCTGGCCGGAGCTATCAAGCACGACTTCACCATCGGCCAGTGGCCTCACGGCGCGGGTGCTGACTGAGGCGGCGATTCGCGATGCAGTGATTGAAAGCATTGATGAAGCCGGGCCTGGCGATCACATTGATCTGGCCATGTTTTACCTGTCTCACCGCGGCATTATCCGGGCGCTGGCACGCGCGCACCGACGCGGCTCTGAAGTCCGCTTGTTGCTCGACCCAAACGAGCACGCATTCGGCCGCCGCAAGAACGGTGTCCCGAACCGGCCGGTTGCCACAGAACTCAGCAATCACGGGATTGCTGTTCGCTGGTGTCACACCACTGGCGAGCAATGTCACAGCAAGCAGTTGCTGGTTCGCTATCGCGATGGTTCAGCCCGACTCATCAGCGGATCGGCCAATTACACCCGTCGCAACCTCGACAACTTCAATCTGGAAACCGTGCTGGAAGTCCGGGGCCCCAAGCGGGCGGACGTCCTTCGGTCTGCCGCCGAGTGGTTCGAGAAACGATGGGTCAACGACGGCGGGCGGTCGTTCAGTCTGGATTATGCCCAGTATGCCGATGGCAGCCGGATCCGGTACTGGCAGTATCGGGTGATGGAAGCCTCCGGCCTGTCGACCTTCTGAGTGTCTAGGCAATCAGATTTTCAAGATAAGCAACCAGGTCGCCCGCCGTATGCGCTGATCTCTGGGTCCAGCTGAACTCATGCTCGGACTCTAATTTCCGGTCCAGCCAGATACCCCCATCCGCCGGTACAGGCGGGCGGTTCTCTGCCAGCCAGATCACAGTATCAGCACCCTGATCGGGGGTTCGAAGATGCGACTTCAACGTCCTGCGAAACATCGGCAGCGCGGTTTGCACGCCAGCCGTGTCGACCCAGCCGGGATGCATGACCTGAACTGTAGGTCGGCCATTCCATTGCCGATTCCACCAGCGCGTCAGCTCGACCTGAGCCCGCTTGTGCATGGCATAGGCGGCCATCCCGTCAAACGCTGTGGAATCCAGCGCGTTCATGGGTTCAAGCTTCAACGGCGAGCCATACATTCCGCCAGAGGAGACGTTGATGACCAAACCCTTGAGCGCCAGATGGCCTCCGGTCTGAAGCGCCTGGGTCAGGGCAAACGGGCAAAGCAGATTGGTCGCAAACGAGGTTTCGAAGCCCTCAACAGTGACCGAATGCTTGTTTAGCAGCACGCCGACGTTATTGATGAGCACGTCGATGGGGCGGGCTGCGACCGAACGTCGATCCAACAATCGCATCACCTCATTGACAAGAGACAAGTCCGCAGTCAGCGGGACCAGACGCGTCGGCGCCTCAGCAGCCTGCTTGAGTTCAGCGAGCTTATCCTTGCTTCGCCCCACGGCCAGAACCCTGGCGCCGAATCGGTTGGCATTGAGGGCGATGGCTCGCCCAATACCGCCGGTGGCGCCGGTGATCAGCCAGGTCTGCTTGCGAAAATCCGGGATCAGCTCAGGCTGATTGGCGAGCGCTCGACGATAGCCAAGAACGCTGAAGCTTTTGAAGAAGCGGGTGTAGAAAAACAGACTGGCCAGAGATCGGAACAACGGAAGGTACTCATTACAACGGCCTGCAGTATGAGGTCCCGTGCACAAAATGACTGTCAATGGACAACCGCTGACAATGCAGATGCTCAGCGCAACAAGCGCAAGCGCGGAACCGCATCGACCTGAGACCAAACCCAGGCGT
Organism: Wenzhouxiangella sp.; assembly: GCA_036351735.1. Classification (GTDB taxonomy): domain Bacteria; phylum Pseudomonadota; class Gammaproteobacteria; order Xanthomonadales; family Wenzhouxiangellaceae; genus Wenzhouxiangella. The sequence goes on from JAZBPR010000255.1 coordinate 14,059, forward strand.
TCTGGTCAAACCTCTGCGCTAACGACTCAGCATCGGCATAGTCAATGCCGCCGATCAAAAAACCCGCTTCGGGTGGCCACTGGCTCAACGGATCCAGCGCCACCGTCGGGCAGTAAATATGCCCGAACTCGATGATCAGTGCCTCGAGTTCGCCATTGACCTGGCTGTTGAAGGCCGGCGAGCGCAATCGTCCTGCAGGGTTGGCCGCTGTGATCAAGGCGCAGGATTCAATTCCATGTCGATGCAGCCAGGCCTTCAACTCAGGACTGTGCTGATCGATTTTGAGGTCAAAGCGATCGTCGATCCGATACACCGCTGCCCGATAAGCCTGGATCAGATCGGTGTCGAGATTGCTTGAATGCAAGGCCTTCGACTTGGCTCAGGACCGGAGATCCGTGCCTGCTCCAGCGAGC